>JBEKDR010000150.1:0-8923 GCA_050014255.1 Bacteroidales bacterium
CGGATCGCTGTAAATTATACAGCCAATAGCTCCATGTTCCTGTGCCACCTTAGGTTTTATACCTCTCCAGCTACGACCATATTTTGCAATTACAATTTTCCCCTTTACATCAATGCCCATTCTATCCAATATTTCGTAATCCTCCGGCAAACCATAATTTACAAATACCAGTTCAGATGTGACATCCCCATCAGGGCTATAGGCATTATAGGTCGGTAATTGTCCGGACTGACCTGATGTGGCATCTTCCTTCAGAGCGGGTTCTTTTAAAGTTGCTTTATAAAAAGTGGGGGAAGTCATCTCCAGGATCCTTGTTTTAGGAGTTGGAAACAACACATAAAAGGTTTCAATTTTTGCATCCCATCCCCAATTATTAAACAGACTCAGAATATATTCAGCATTTGCTTTATCTGCGGGAGAACTTATATGGTGCGGTTCCGCGGAAAGCTTTTTAATTGTCTCACCTATATTGGCTTTGCTTAAATTTTTGTCAAAAGCAGACTCAAGGTTCAGTTCATTATCAATATTCTTTTCGTAGAAACCTGTCACTTTCTTAGTTTGGGCAAATAAAGATTGTGCTATGAAAATTATTAAAATGGTGACCAGGAATTTATTCATTTTGAAAGATTTAGTTATTAATTGAAAGATATGTTATGATTGAATTTTAACTAATTTTTTTTCGAAACACAGACTGTTTTCCACTCCGATATCAAGAAGTTTCACGAGTTCAATGAAATCGGGATTCTCAAAATTGGTTCTGATTGTTCTTACCATACGTTAATTTTCGCTAGTGTGATTCATGATAATCCTTTCTCCAGATGTACTCCCATCCGGTTGAAATAGGTGAGTGTAAAAGTAAAAAAAAAGGGGAACTTCATCATGAGAATAAAATAACCTATATTTAAACACTTATTCCTTTAAAATGCAATACCCATGGACGGGATATTTCATTTCTTAAAGCAACTGGTAAATCCCGAAAGTATAATTCTCTACGGAGGAATCTACCTGCTTCTTTTTATTGTATTTGCTGAAACGGGCCTTTTTGTTGGTTTTTTTCTTCCCGGTGATTCTCTGCTATTTACGGCGGGCTTATTTTGTTCAAGCGGTATCCTAAGATTGCATCCTGTTCTCCTGATAATTTTAATTATAAGTGCAGCGGTTGCAGGCAACATCGTTGGTTATTCATTTGGAAAGAAAGTGGGGCAATTGTTATTCAACCGGAAATCAACTTTTTTTTTCCGCCAGGAACACCTGGTGGCTGCTCATGAGTTTTACATGAAACATGGGAAAAAGACCATAATTTTAAGCCGGTTTCTTCCGATTGTAAGAACGTTTGCCCCGATTGTTGCAGGTATCGTAAAATTAGGGTACTATAAATTCTTTATTTACAGCCTTGTTGGGGCATTTTTTTGGGTAAGTACATTAGTTCTGACGGGTTATTTCCTTGGGAAATATATTCCGGGTACAAAAAACTATCTGGGATACATAGTAGTATTCCTTATTGTGATCACATCAATTCCTTTTGTATATAATTCCATAAAAAAAAGGCTTGAAAAGTGATTTCTTAAACAGGTTTATAATATTCTAACACATTCATTGCAAATCTGGCTGAGACAGTTCCTGGTCCGCCACTCATCTCAATTGCTACTTCAATGGCTTCAATAATCTCTGCCTCTGAAACTCCGTCTTCAAGAGCTTGTTTTATATGCCATTCCATGCACGATTCACAGTTTATTACAACTGAAATTCCAATCGCGATTAACTCTTTTTGTTTTTTGCTCAATTCTCCGTCTTTATAAGTATTGTGCTCCATATCAACGAAGGATTGAAATACTTTCGACTTTTTCAGGTAATAAGAGTTGGCTTGTTTCCTGGTCCTGACAATTTGTTCAATCTTGTCTTTATCAAGGTTTTTCATATGAAATATACTATTAGGGTAGTGAAGATGCGAATAAATCAGTTGCTCATTTTGGCTTAAGTTGCCTGAGCGCAATAGTCAATTTGTTTTATAATCAATCCGTTGTCCAATGTGAAAAAAGATGCTATCCTGAGTTTTGTTATTTCCCCGGCAATATGATTTCCTGCTGTAAATGCAAATGTGCCCTGCCACTCCTGTTCCAGTACAACACAATCCTTCTCAGCCAAACTTCTTAGAACAGTTAGCTTACGATCGGGAAATAAATTTAAAACCTGTTCTGCGAATTTTCTATAAAATTCAAAATTACCCCGTCTCCCCTGAGGTGCACCTGGATTTGATAATTCAATCCATTCCAATTTATCTGAGTAGCAGGTATCCAGCCATTTAAGCGTGCAATTGTTATAAAGTTCAATACATAGTAAAATTGCCTGTTTGTTTTTTGTTGCACTCATAATTCGATCCTCCGTTTAGCTAATGTCTTATAGTATTTTAAATATGATTTGTCTCGGTTAGTAAAGAACTTTCTCATGTTTTTTGTCAGGATGGCACTTAATTCATTCGTCAAGTTACGATATTTTATATATTCTTGACGAAGTCCGACAGCGTCAGACCAATACGCCAGTTGGCGGAGTCGGCCAAAGAAAGATTATTATTTCAGTTTTTATATTTATAATTCCGTTCAGATTTTTATTTCTGAATTTGAGTTTACCTTATAATCCTTGCCATAATGGCTGAACGTAACAGGTTCAGCTCCTTTGTTATTGACTTGAAGGATTTCATGATTTACTGTTACTTCAAGCAAATTGCCTTTCCAATACAGAGGATAGGTTATTTGAGTAATTTCTTTTGGAAGTTTTGGTTCAATTCTCAATTTTCCGCTGATCATTCGTATCCCTCCAAATCCACAGACAATTATTTGCCAGACACCTCCCAGTGATGCGCCATGAATTCCATGGTCGGAAGATTTCATGTTCATTCCCAAATCGATAGCTGCTGCCTGCCGGTACAAGCTGTAAGCTAAATCCGTATTCTCCAGATCATTTGCCAGGATTGAATGGGTTGAAAAGCTTAACGATGAATCGTGTAATGTCCTGGATTCATAGTAATTATAATTGGCTTGCTTTACTTCACGACTGAATTTATGTTCGAGCAGGTACATTAACATTACAACAGATGCCTGTTTTGAAACTTGCATTTTGCCAACCTGGCTCAAACTATAATCCAGGAAAAGTGACCCGACATGCTCCTGGTTTTTATATTTGGTTAAATCAATATCTTTCAAAGTCAGATAAGTATCATCCTGCGGAATGATATTATTTTCATCTGGCTGAGGGAGATAAATGAGCGGCAGTTTTTCCTTTAATTCTTTAATTTCACTTTCAAGATTTAATACTGATTCAAGCCTTGAAAAAATCTCCGGTTTTTCGGATTTCAATAAATGATAATAATGAATTGCATTTTCTATACACCAATGTGCAGTATAATTCGTAAATGCATCGTTGTTAACGTGCTCTTTGTATTCATCAGGGCCAATTACTTCATTGATATGATACCGTTTTTCATTCTCATCCCATTCTAAACGGCTGGCCCAGAAAATTCCGGTATCCAAAAGTATTTCATACCCGTATTTGTTCATAAAATCTTCATCGCCTGTTACCTGGTAATATTGCCAGATAGCAAAAGAAATATCTGAAGTGATGTGTTGTTCAATAAATCCACTCCATATTTTGGTAGATTCTCCCGTGATGATGTCAGCAGCACCCCACACCGGAGTTACCTCATCATCGTCAGCCCAGGCCGATTCCCAGGGAAACATTGCACCTTTATAACCATTTTCAATGGCTTTTTTACGTGCTCCATTAATAGTATTGAACCTGTATTCCAATAAACTGCGTGCAATATGTGGCTGGGTAAAAGTAAAGAATGGCAACATAAATAACTCTGTATCCCAGAAAGAATGTCCCTTATAACCTTCTCCGGAAAGACCTTTGGCACCAATGCCCATACGGCTGTCGTGCGCCGGAGTCATAATTAGCAAATGATACTGGACGAACCTTATAGCCAGCTGGTTAAAATCGTCATTGCTTTCTATTCTGATATCGATTGCCTTCCATTTTTCTGACCAAACTTTTGCCGAGAGATTTAGCAGCGAATCGTATCCCAACCTGCAGGCGGATTTTAGTTGTCCAATCGAATACTCTCTCAATGACTCCAGAGATAATGATTCAGACTCTTTGTCGCGGGTAGTGTAAAGATTCGATATTTTTTCAAGTCTAATAGTCTGATTTACTCCGATTTCTGCATTATAAATCATTAAGACTTTCCGCCTGTCCATTTCAAAACGTGAGGTCACTTCAGCACCGTGGGAAGAAACTGAGTGAGCGGTATTGTGTATAAAAGTTATTCCCGATTGAGTAGTCTGTTGAAGCATCTGCACATATTTTTTGTCGAAAATCCGCTTTTCTCCTTCATGAAAATGCTGCGCACCGCTATTGGTCATTTGCCCGTTGATACCGCTGTTAAACTCTATTTTTGCAGATTGATTCATTGCTTTGATTTCAATTCCAGCAGCCATCAAATGCAAATTATCAAAAGAAATAAATCGCTTGAAGGAAAACTGAAATGCTTTCCCTGCCTGGTTCTTCCAGGTAAACTCGCGTGTCACTTCACCTGTTTTCAGGTTTAGTGTCCGATGATAATCTGAAAATGAGCCTTTGTCTAAACCAAATAATTTGCCATCAATGCGGATATCTATATTTGATACATCGGCAGCGTTTGGAAGTTCGGTTACATCGTACTCGTCAAACTTATTAAATGTACCGGATACAAATGTATTGCGCACCTGGTTTATGTACCGTTCCTCAGTGGCCGTGCGCATTCCCATATAACCATTGCCCTGACAAAAAATGGTTTCACATTTTCCCTGAAACCTGGGATCAAAATCAGTTTCGGTAATCAACCAGTTTTTAAATTCTTCTGTTCCCTTATTATATTTCATCATATAAAATCCGATAGTGTTTTTAATCCTTTTTACTGTAAAATTGTTTTTTCTGTTTCTTTATCAAAAAAATGGAGCCTTTCCAGATCTATTCCTACTGTTACTCTTTCGCCAGGTGTATGAGCATGCGAAGAGCTGCTTCTGTAAGAAAAAATAACATCCATTCTGTTTAATTTAAAATGATTATATGATTCACTGCCAACATTTTCTACTATTATTATTTCAATTTCCACATCGGTTGACAAGCGTCTTTCTTTTTCCAGGGTTTTGTCATATACATATTCGGGCCGGAAACCCATGTCGACCTGTTTATCCAGGTACTTTTCCATTGAGCCCCTCAACGGCGGCGGCACGGAAATTTTCATTCCTTCGTTTATAAAATACAATTCTTCTTCTTTTACGATTTTACCCGATACAAAATTCATTGCCGGGCTTCCTATAAAGCCTGCTACAAACTTATTTTCCGGATGAGAGAATACATTAAAAGGGGTATCTGTCTGTTGTACCAGGCCATCTTTCAGAATGACAATTTTATCGCCCAACGCCATGGCTTCTATCTGGTCGTGGGTAACATATACCATTGTGTTTTTAAGTTGCTTGTGCAGGCGCTTGATTTCTGTGCGCATCTGTACGCGCAATTTGGCATCAAGGTTCGATAATGGTTCGTCAAACAAAAACACCTCAGGTTGACGCACAATGGCTCTTCCAATAGCTACTCTCTGTCTTTCCCCTCCTGACATTTCTTTGGGCAGACTATTAAGGTATTCTGTCAATCCCAGCGTTTTTGCGGCATCCGTAACTCTTTGATGGATTTCAGCTTTTGGCATTTTTTTCAGTTTTAATCCAAAAGCCATATTATCATAAACCGTCATGTGCGGGTACAGAGCATAGTTCTGAAATACCATTGCAATATTCCTGTCCTTCGGATGAACAGAATTCATAAGTTTATCATTAAAAAACAGTTCGCCACCCGAAATATCTTCCAGTCCCGCAATCATTCGCAAAAGCGTTGATTTTCCACAGCCGGAAGGCCCTACAAGAACCACAAATTCACCCTCCTGTATTGAAATATCTATTCCTTTAATCGCATGATGATTGTTGGAATAGGTCTTCTGTAACCTTTTTATTTCGATGGAAGCCATAATCTCATTTTATTGTTCCGTTATTTTAAATGTTTTTTTTCTTGTTATTATAATTATTCTTTTCCTCCGGTTGAGGCAATTCCCTGGACAAAGTATCTTTGAAAAATGACAAAAATTAACAGTGTGGGAATGGAGATCAGGAAAGTTCCTGCCATGATTGCAGGCCAATCGGTTATCAATTCATATCGCAGAGATGCCATGCCTACAGGCAGCGTAAACATTTCACCCGTGTTAGTAGCAATTAAAGGCCAGAGGAATTCATTCCACGAACCCTGGAAGGTATAAATAGCAACAGCAGCAAGTGCAGGTTTTGAGTTTGGTATAAAAACTTTCCAGAACATCTGGAAATAATTACAGCCATCTATCAAAGCAGCTTTTTCCAGGTCTTTTGGCATTGTTTCAAAGAATTGCTTCATCAGGAAGATATTGACCACCGTGACCATTCCCGGAAGGATGAGGCCGGGATAAGAGTTGATCATTCTCAATCCGTTAATGAGCATGAATTTGGGAATGATCAGAATTATACCCGGGATCATCAGGCTGGCCATCATTGCTCCGAAGATCAGATTCTTGCCCCTGAATTCCAGTTTGGCAAAGGCAAATCCGGCAAGTGCTGAAAAAAATACATTGGAAACAGTCTGAAAAAAAGTGATCAGTACACTGTTAAAAAGCCATTTTGAAAATGGAAGATCTTTCCATATGTATGCATAATTCTTCAGTGTCCAGCCAGAATGGACAATCTGTCCCGGTTCATTTATCAGGTTCTTGTTGTCTGAAAATGAAACCACCACGGAGAATATAAAAGGCCCAAGGAAGACTATTGTTCCCACGATGAGGACTACGTAAAATAAGATCTTCTGTATTTTTATTGTTCTCATATTTTAACCATGTCAGATATGTCTGGAATGTCCTTAAAAATGTCACTAAACTGTCTCTTCATGATTAAGATCTTTTACTAATAAGGATTTGGCGGGAAATATTTTTTCTGTATCACAGTGACTATCATTATTATTCCTGCAAGCAAAATTGCAGCTGCAGCGCCATATCCCAGCCTGAAATATTTGAAACCGTTCTGGTAGACATAATAAGCCATAGTGGTAGATGCATTATTAGGTCCGCCCTCGCTCATTACGAATACCTGGTCAAATACCTGAAAGCAACCAATAAGGCTCATTACAACCACAAAATATGTTACTGGTCGCACCATGGGCACTGTTATATGCCAAAATTGCTGGCTTTGCGTGGCGCCTTCAAGCCTGGCTGCTTCGTACAAGGAAGCGGGAATGTTTTGTAATCCAGCCAGAAAGGAAACCATAAAGTAACCGGAAGTGGTCCAGATGTTCAGCATCATTATGGAAATCAGGACAGTTTTGGGATTGGTGAGCCAGTCATTAGGCTGTATACCTAAGTTGCCAAGGAGAGAGTTAAGAAGGCCCTCTTTCGAATAAATAGCCACAAAAATAATTGAAGTGACAACTGATGATGTAACTGCAGGTATATAAAAAGCTGTCCTGAAAAATGCCCTTCCCCGTATTTTCTGGTTCATCACGAATGCAAGGAAAAGAGCCAGAAGTGTCTGTATCGGGACAACCCCTATCGTATAAAAGACAGTGTTAAGAAGAGCTTTATAGAAGATTTTATCTCCAAAAATCTCAATGTAATTGTTCAGACCGGCAAACTTCTGATGAGATGCCATCAGTTCCCAGTCAAAAAAACTGATTATAAACGAAAAAAATATTGGGATGAACACAAATATGGTTAGCAACATCAGTGGGAAAAACAGGAAAGTATAGGCCCAGAACTGTTGCTCTTTTTTGGTGCTGCTGTTTCTTTTCATATTGATCTTAATTCATAGGCTTATAACATCATTTATGTACCATACCAGTTAATAATTCTAAGAAATTATTATTTTAATCTTAACGATTTTATATCATTCTCCATCTGCTTAAGTTTTTGAGGAATATCAGCTCTCTCATAAAAAATTGCCTGCATCGCAGATTGTGTTATTGAAAACCAGCGTTCATTATAATCCACCTGGAAAACCTTGGCAAAATCTACGCTTCCCATAAAGATTTTATATTCCGGATGATTGATATAATCAAGCCTTGAAGCAACACTTTTACGGGTAGGCATGGCAATACCGGTACTCGTCCATACTGTCATCCCCTCTTTTCCTGTGAGGTAACTCAATAACTTCCATGATTCTTCCTTAAGCGGATTTTCTTTTGGTGAACTGTATGAAACAGTAAAAGCAATTGTTGCCATTTGTTTCCCTTTTGGCAAAAAAGCGACCTTATAATTCACATCTTTGTACTGATCTTTAAGCTGTGGTACAAACCATCCGCCGGATATCACCATAGCAGCACGTTTCCTTCCAAAAACCTCTTCAATGTTATTCATACTTACGTCAGTCGGAATTGTGGCAATTTTTTTTCTGTACAATCCATAATAATATTCTAAAGCTCCCTGAAATTCAGGTGTATTTAGAGTGAGGTTCCCGTCTTTATCCTGGAACCTTCCCATATTCTGAAATACAAATGGCATCAGCTTATCGATCGAAGGCTCTACCACAATGCCATATTGGTCTGTTTTTCCGTCTCCATTTATATCTTTGGTTAATTTTTTAGAATATTCTTCGAGTTCTGTCCAGTCTTTTGGTGGCTCCCTGAGACCTGCAGCTTTGAACATATCTATGTTATAGAACAAGACATAACAACCAAAATCTTTTGGTATGCCATAAATTTCCCCGTTTTTTGTGAAAGCATTTAAGAACTGCGGATAGAAATCATTTTTATCGAAACTGGTGTCTCTGTCTATATATTCATTGAGTGGCTGTAATACATCATATCTGAGGTAAGAAGGAGA
>JBEKDR010000151.1:0-8671 GCA_050014255.1 Bacteroidales bacterium
TTTGATGCTATAGATCATAGATCTCTTGGAATGTATTCTAAACAAGAATTAATATATGGAATTAATATTTTCGTTGATCAGTCAACTATTATTGAATTAAATAATGATTAAATCGATAGTATAATAATATTAGCATAATATTTTCCTGATTAGTTAACCAATTAATGGAAATGATTTACGTATTGATAGACTTTCATCTAAAAAAAGATCTAACCTGATATGAATGGATACGAGCGAATAACTTCTGCACTGAAAAGTCAGCCAGTTGATACAATTCCTGTGATGCTACATAATTTTATGATGGCAGCCAAGGAACATCATGTTACAATGGAGCAATACCGTAATAGCCCTAAGGTTATTACAGAAACATTAATAGCAGCGATCGAAAAATATCAATATGACGGCATTCTTGTAGATATCGACACGGTTACACTTGCCGGTGCAGTTGGTGTCCCGGTTGATTTTCCTGTCAATGACCCTGCTCGGACTCATATAGGTAATGTCGAAAATTTAGAAAATGTTATTCATCTAAAATACACTAAAGTAGAGGATTATAAGTATATCCAGATTTGGCTGGAAGCAGTCCGCTTATTAAAAGGTTATTTTAAAAATGAGATCTATATTCGTGGAAACTGCGACCAAGCGCCATTTTCATTAGCAAGTATGATGCGCGGAGCACAAAACTGGATGCTCGATTTAATGATGGCCACGGATGAACAAATCAACTTATTACTCGAATATTGTACCGATGCTAGTTCTCAATTTGTAAAACTGATGGCGCAAACCGGTTGCGATATGGTTTCCAATGGAGATAGCCCGGCAGGGCCCGAAATGATATCAGCTGAAATGTATTTGAAATATGCAATGCCTTATGAAAAGAAAATTGTGGAAGTAGCTCATAATGCAGGCGTAGCATATACTTTACACATTTGTGGAAATACTGATATTATACTTGAACATATGTTACTGACCGACGCCGATGCTTTTGAATTGGATTATAAGACAGACATTGCTAAAATATACAAAACCATCAGTAGTACTACAACGTTCATTGGAAACATAAACCCAAGTGGGGTTCTGGCATTGGGTACAGTAGATGATGTTCAGAAAAAAACTCTGGAATTACTGTCAATTTACAAAAATTCAAATCGTTTTATTCTAAATGCCGGCTGTGCTATTCCGCCCAATACACCTTCAGAAAATTTGAAAATGATGATAGAGACAGCAAGGAATTTTAAATAAAAAATAAAAAGTTCTATTTTATAAACCTTCAAAACACACATATTTTTCTATAAGACAAAACGGAATCTAAGATGCTAAGAAATGACTTTTTATGATAAAAAAATAACATGAATGAAATATTAAGCAAACTGGCCTAAGTGTTGAATTTGGAAAAATTAATAAAGCATTTCCTTATCCGCCTAATATGAAAGATCAGGACGGTGCAGATGAATTGGCAAAAACGAGCACTCGAAGAAGGAATCAGGCCAGATGAAATTCTTGAAGATGCGTTGGTGCCTGCCATGTCAAGAGTAGGTGATAAGTTCACCAGAAAAGAAATATATGTTCCTCAAATGCTTATGGCAGACACAGTCATGAATTATGCTATGTTGCACCTTAAACCATTTTTTCAGTCGGGTGAAATAAAAAGAAAAGGTAAGTTTATTGTAGGAACAGTGTCAGGAGACCTGCATGATATTGGTAAAAACCTTATCTCCATGATGGTTGAAGGAGATGGATGGGAAGTAATTGATCTTGGGGTGGATGTCGGGACGGATAAATTTCTTAGAGCAATTGATGACAATCCCGGTGCAGTTATCGGATTATCTGCATTACTTTCAACCACAATAGAAAACATGAAAAAAACTATGACAGCTTTAAAAGAATAACATCCGGGTTCAAAGATTCTGGTAGGTGGTGCCCGATTACAAAGGAATATTGTGAAAAGATCGGTGCCGACTTTTATTCTCCTGATCCCCAGGGAACTTTTGATTATTTAAAAAACCTTGTTTCGTAGCAATATAAGCTGTTGTAGTTGCAATATCTTATCTGAAAGAAGAATTAGGAAGTTTTTATGTTTTTACTAAGTTTAGTATTCGGATGAATTCGACCGCTGAAGAACTTTCAAAAAAAATCGAAGATATAACCCTACTTCCAAAATTTCTGAGACCTTAGCATTCTTAGAATTTTATCTCAATCCTTTAAACCGTTTTCGATATTCAGAAGGGGGTACTCCGGTGATTTTTTTGAACTGTTTATTGAAATGACTGATGTTGTTAAACCCACTGTCAAAACAAACTTCCATAATGCTCAGGTCTTGGTCCATCAATAATTTACAGGCAAATTCTATTTTTATTTGATTTAAGTATTCAAATAGAGTAATACCCATGTTCATCTTAAAAAACCTACAAACCGAACCTTCGGCCATATTGACAAGCTCAGCTAATCTACTCAGATTCACCTCTTCATGGTAATTGTTCATTAGATACTCATGGATAGTTGCTATACGCTTATTCCCTGTTGTGAAACGTAATTTAAGATAATTTTTGCTTGCAAGATGAACATTTGATTTGCTTTTTCCAATGATGTCCATCATCTTAAAAAAATTCAGCATTCGGTCAAAGTTTTTCAAATAGGGTAACTGAAGCATGATTTCACTCACTTCGTTGAGCGTTTGTCCCACAATTTGTATTCCTCTTTCCGACAAATCCAATGCCCTTTTAACAAAACTGAACTCAGGAAGAGATAACAGTTGGGAAGATAAAACATTCGATGTAAACTGAAGGAAAACCATTTCAAGTGTTCGGTTGGATGGAGTCCTTGATTCCTTGTCGGCAATCCAGACATGGGGAAGATTGCGACCGATAAATGCCAGGTCGCTAGGTTGAAATTCTTCAATAGAATCCCCAACAATCCGTTTTCCCGAACCTTCCGTTATGAAACTTATCTCATAATTATTGTGGTAATGCCAGGAGCTTTTCTCAAGGTTATCCTGAAAAACCCCGATAGAAAACGATTCATCTTCCTTAACAATTATTTTCTCTAATAAAGCTGACAAAAAGATAGATTTTAAACCAAATATAGATAAAGTGTTAATATAGCATCAAAAGTAGTAAAAATTGATGTAGATATTAAGAACAGCAGAAGTTATTTTTGAGACAACTATTTAATATGTATCAAATAATATTAATGAATTATGAAAGAAATGCTCGAAAAACTACTTGAAGCTGTGGAATTGGGCAAAGTGGATAAAAAATCCCCATATCCTCCTCAATTAAAAGATCACGAGGGTGCAGATGAACTTACAAAGCAAGCCCTGGATAATGGAATAAAACCTGATGAAATCCTGGAGAATGCACTTATCCCAGCCATGGCAAATGTTGGTAATAAATTCAGCAGGAAGGAGATATATGTTCCCCAGATGCTGATGTCTGCAAAAGCTATGGGTAAAGCAATGATTCATCTTAAACCATTCTTTCAGTCGGGAGAAACAAAAAGGAAAGGGAAATTTATAATTGGAACCGTATCGGGTGATTTACATGATATCGGGAAAAACCTGGTAGCAATGATGATAGAAGGAGGTGGATGGGAAGTGATTGATCTGGGTGTGGATGTCGGGACTGAGAAATTTCTTAAAACAATTGATGAAAACCCGGGCGCTATTGTTGGTTTGTCAGCTTTGCTTACCACGACAATGGAAAACATGAAAAAAACTGTGACAGCTTTAAAAGAAAAACACCCGGGTTCAAAAATACTTATTGGTGGCGCCCCGGTTACACAGGAATATTGTGATAAAATAGGCGCCGACTTTTATTC
Organism: Bacteroidales bacterium; assembly: GCA_050014255.1. GTDB lineage: Bacteria > Bacteroidota > Bacteroidia > Bacteroidales > VadinHA17 > LD21. The sequence continues at coordinate 3,817 of JBEKDR010000151.1, forward strand.
ACCTGATCCACAGGGGGCTGTCAATTATTTAAAAAGCCTTGTATCATAGCTATTTAACCTATAGTAAATGAAAACAGTACTGGTAGGAAAGTCCAAAGAGGTTATTATTGATTCCAATGGTCCGGTTATTATAATTGGAGAGAGTATTAATCCTACAAGACGAAAAAAGCTGGTATCCACATTACAGGAAGGAAATTTTGAATATGTACTTGAGTTAGCAAGGATACAAATCGGTGCAATGGCTGATGTTCTGGATGTTAATGTAGGATTTCCAGGCGTCGATGATGTAAAACTGCTATCGGAAACAGTAAAGGTAATTCAGGATAAATATGATATTCCGTTTTGTCTTGATTCTCCCAATCCTAAGGCTATTGAAGCAGCCCTCAAGGCAGCCAGAGGGAAATGCCTTATTAATTCTGTGAATGGGGAAGAACGTTCCTTAAGCGCTATACTGCCTGTTGCAAAAGAATTTGGCGCTGCCATAATCGGGTTGGTAATGGATGATAACGGGATCACTCATGACCCTGAAAAAAGGCTGGTGATTGCTGAGAAGATACTGGAGAGAGCAGTTAAAATGGGCATCAAAGAAGAGGATGTCATCATCGATCCTCTCGCTATGGCTGTCAGCGCTGATACAAATGCCTGCATGGTTACTATGGAAACAATCAGACTTGTTCATCAGAAACTTGGACTTAATATTACTATGGGAGCAAGCAATATATCTTTCGGATTACCAAACAGGGAAATCCTGAATGCTGCCTTTATTACATTATCAATACTGAACGGACTTACCTGTCCGATTGCAAACCCTGAGAAAATAACAGCCACTGTTCGAGCCGCCGATTTGATCCTGGGAAGAGACGCATATGCTATGCGATTTGTTGAAAATTTTCAAGGGTGCATGTAATTAAGTAAGTTCAATAAGTAAATTAATCAAGAAATAATGTCCTCTATAAAACCATCCCGCAGGTGGCAGCCTGCGTTCTATCCATTTAAAAAAGAAAAATTTGGAAGACGTTTTCTCTGTAAGACAGAACTTTTAATAAAAGGGCCATTGTTCGGATGCCGGATGTGTGGCAATTGTCTGTTGCAGGAGACAGCATTCATATGTCCCATGGAATGTCCGAAAGGGATGAGAAACGGACCCTGTGGTGGTATAACACCATCAAAGAATTGCTATATCGACGAGACACGTAAATGCATATGGTATTGCATTTATAAACGGGCAGAACAACTGGGCAGGGAAGAGATGTTACTTGAAGTGCTTCCCCCTCTGGATTGGGAAAAGGTTGGAACAGAAACATGGGGCGATGTAGTACGTCAGATACGAAAAACCGGTTTCGCAAAATTTATTAAAGATATTCTCTCAAAAGACAAAGACATAAAATCAAAGACATGGGATAGCGTCTTTAAAACAATCCGCCAGCCTGATTGGTGGCAGGGCGATTCTGATTACCATGCCCCTGCTTACAAAGAGCCGGTTTCGGAACTTGAGAGGCGCTTGCGCAGCGGAGAATTTGTTATTGCAACCGAGGTGACACCCCCATTAAATGCAAATGCCGATAAATTATCTAAAGATATCGAACTGGTAAAACCTTATGTTACAGTTATAAATTTTACCGATTCTTCCTCAGCCCGGCCGAGAATGTCGAGTATAGTTTGTTGTAAAGTAGCTCGCGACCATAATGTTGAACCTGTCTTGCAAATTGCGGCCCGCGATACGACACGAACCGGACTGCAGGCTGATATAATTGGTATTAACGAATTGGGTATATTCAATGTCCTGTGTGTCACCGGCGATAGCGCAAAAGTGGGTCCTTCACCAATGAGTAGTATGAATATACTCGATATCGACTCGGTTCAGATGTTATGGTTATTGAGACGAATGCGCGATGAAGGGATTTATCTCGATGGAAGAAAAATGAAAAATCCACCAAAACTGTTTCTGGGAGCCGCATCATCCCCTTTTGCGACAGACCCCGGCTTACAGGCAATCAGGGACCATAAAAAAGTAAATGCCGGTGCACAGTTTTTCCAGACCAATCTTGTCTTTGATGCAGGCAGACTTGACCCTTGGCTGGAACAACTTGATAAACGGAATATTCTCGACAAAGTATATATCCTTATTGGTATTGCTCCTCTGAAAAGCTTTAAAGTGGCTGAATACCTTCATATGAAAGTGCCAGGAGTCAACCTGCCGGATAAGATATTGAGCAGAATGTCAAAAGCAGGCGAAGGTGTTCAAGAAGAAGGAATTCAGATAGCCTTGGAATTGATTGAGTCAATTAAGAAAAAGAAGGGAGTAAATGGTATTCACCTAATGTCCCTGGGATGGGAATCAGTAGTCCGGAGAATTGTAACCGATTCGGGGCTCTTAGGGAAGTGAGATATATTTATAATAAGTTTTATAAGCTTGGTTGACAAATAGTTGTTAAAATGAAAAGTACTCAATTTCAATTTGCTTTATCAGAACTGAATCTTAATGTTTCTCAGATTGAGAGTGTCATGGGGTATAAGCAGGGAGAATCGCAGGAAAGCATTTCGGAACTTATTTCTGAAGTGCTTAAAGAATCGGAGGCGATTTGCAATATAAAGGCTGAATACAGGATTTTCCCGGACATTCAGTTTAATGATATTGATAAAACTATTGAAATCAATCATCTGGTTTTTCAGATAAAGAAGGTTGTTTACGGGCAGATTAAAAAATCAGATTCAATAGCCGTTTTTCTTTGTACCGCTGGTGAAGGTATCGGGATCAGAAGCAGAAAAGCAATGAAGGAGGGTGATCTTTTAACAGGTTATATATATGATGTCATTGGCAGTGTAATAGTTGAGTCAGCAGTGGATTTAATGCAGAATGAACTTGAAAAAATAGTGATTTCTTCCGGTAAGAAAATAACTAACCGGTATAGCCCGGGATATTGCGGATGGGATGTAGCAGAGCAACATAAATTATTTCAGCTTGTTAGCGATAATTTTTGCGGAATCAAATTAACTGAATCGGCACTTATGGATCCCATTAAATCTGTCAGCGGTATTATTGGTATAGGTGGAAATGTCAGGTTTAATCCTTATACATGTAATTTGTGCGACATTAAGAATTGTATTTATCGGAATGCAAGAGAAAAAAACCAAAAATCAAGTTTTAATTACCTGAAGATGAGAAAAATGTTTATTTAATATTACATATTTTAAATAACAAATTGGTAATCAATATGACATTACTAAAAACTTCAAGAACTAAAAAAAGATGAAGAAAAATATGATAGAATGGAAAAACTCCATAATTGATTCAGAAGAGATAAAGGCGATGCCGATAATGACCTATCCGGGGTTAAATATTCTTGGGGAAACCGTATTGGAAATGGTCACAAATGGTGAAGTACAATATCGAAGTATTAAAGCATTGACAGACAGGTATACGACAGTAGCATCTGCCACAGTAATGGCTCTCTACGTTGAGGCCGAAGCATTCGGCAGTGAGATAAAATATAGTCAAAACGAGATTCCTACTGTTTCAAAAAGATTGATAAACTCTTTCATCTCATTGTCAAGTATGAAAATACCGGAAATTGGTGAAGGCAAAACCTGTGAGCATTTGAAAGCTGCAAAGCTGGCAACAGAAAATATCACAGATAGACCGGTTTTTGCAGGGATTATTGGCCCTTATTCACTTGCCGGACGGCTTTATGACATTACAGAGATGATGACTACTATACTTCTTGAACCCGAAGGATCTCACGAATTATTACAGGTTTGCACCGATTTTCTTAAAAAATATGCCCGGGCTTTCAAAGATGCAGGTTGTAATGGTGTTATAATAGCCGAACCTGCTGCCGGATTATTGGCCGAGAGAGAGTGTAATGAATTTTCATCCTCTTATGTTAAACAAATAGTTGATTATGTTCAGGACGAAAACTTTATTGTTATTCTGCATAATTGTGGAAATACAGTGACCCTCGTAAATTCAATGGTTTCGACAGGAAGTGCAGGTTTTCACTTCGGTAATTCAGTTGATATGCTCGATATTTTACCCTATATACCTTCAGACCATTTGGTCTTTGGCAATCTCGACCCGGCAGGGGTTATTAGAGATGGTACACCCGAAATCATAAGAACTGAAACACTTGAATTATTAAATAAAACAGCTTCTTTCAAAAACTTTGTTTTGTCTACAGGTTGCGATGTGCCTCCAGGTACAAAACTCGAAAACATTGATGCACTGTTTAATGCATTAAATGAGTACAATGAGGATCAATTAAACTCAATAAAAGATGACTTTAGTAGCTTTTTTGAGAATGAATTATTAGAGAGAGAGGTGCTGTATTGGGATAACAGTCTTTCAGTGGCTTAAAGAATAACTTCAAAAACCATTATTATATCAAATTGAAAATTATAACGTTGTAATGAAGACAGATATTGAAATTGCTCAGCAGGTTGTTATAAGACCCATCGTGGAAATTGCTGAAAAGCTTGGTATTAACCCTGACGAACTTGAATTATATGGTAAGTATAAAGCAAAAATCCCCATATCCCTGATTGATGAAGAACGAGCTAAAAAAGGAAAGCTGATACTTGTCACTGCTATTACACCTACACCTGCCGGCGAAGGAAAAACAACTACTTCAATCGGCCTTGCGCAGGCTCTTAACCGCATTGGCAAAAAGACCACGGTAGTTCTTCGGGAACCTTCTCTCGGTCCGGTATTCGGAATTAAGGGAGGCGCTGCAGGCGGAGGATATTCCCAGGTAATTCCAATGGAAGATATTAACCTTCATTTTACAGGAGATATGTCGGCTGTTGAAAAGGCTCATAACCTTCTGGCAGCGCTCATTGATAACAATATTCAGCTTAA
>JBEKDR010000152.1:0-8621 GCA_050014255.1 Bacteroidales bacterium
AATGTTTTTGTCTCATTCTGTTCCCCTCCGCGAACAAACAATCCTCCCTCATCACCCGGGTTGCTCGTCCCGGGTAAGGTTCGGATAACGCTTAGTGCGTCGCCGAAACCAATAGGGTTTGTAGCCATATCCAGTCTGTTCAGAACTACTGATTTGTTCTTATCCCCGGCTTCAAAAGTGCCTGCATAAACAGTAACTTCTTTTAGTTCCACATCATCATCAAAAATTGTTATAAAAAGTTCAGTAACATTATTCTGAAGTTTAACAGGTTCTTCATGTGTTTTATATCCGATGCAACTCACCACGAGTATCTTGTCTCCTGTCAGATTAGTAGATAACAGGAATCTGCCATGTTCGTCAGAATTTGTTCCTTCAATTGTTCCTTTGAAATAGATATTTGCCCCGATAACAGGCTGATTTTTATCGGTCTGTACGTTTCCTATAAGGGTTGTTTGACAGAGTAAACTGCTTACCTGCAAAAGAAACAGGATTTCTAAAAGGACAATCTTTACCATTGGTTATATTCTTTTTCAAAGCAAATTTTATCTATCTGCTGTTCACTACAAAAAAAAAGTTACCGGATGGTTAAAAATTACAGATGAAATGCAACAGAGATGGATGAATAGAAATCTTCCAATTGTAAAAGAGGGTCGGGAGGAGGCAGATCCAGTTCTGATTTCTCCGTAGCGAGAAATCCTATATAAGAAGCGAAGGGCTGGAAGAATTCTATCTCTTAAATATCAAACCTGAACTGAACACGTAGTCCTAAACCTGAGACATTCGGATGATTTAAGTATGTAATGCGTTTAATAAGATCAACCCTGAATATCTTCAGGATATTTGAAACACCAACGCTCGCCTCAATATATGGTTGTTTTTCAAGAGAATAAGTTAATGGGATCCCATTATTGTCGGTTGGAAACTTAAACAGGGCAGATTGATAATCCGGATTATTGATTTTGCTCAATCCTCCATATAAAACCTTACAGGCGACAAGTTCCCTTAGCTTCAGTTTTTTTAAAAGAGGGATCTTATTGAAGAAAAACCCGTTAAAACAATAGTCTATATTTAATGAGGCATATTGATCGCTGACGAATTCCAGAAAATTCATCAGGTTATAGGAATTCTTCTGATATGAATAGGTCTGATTTGCCCTGTGTATAAACAATAGCGGATAAGACACCTGCCCGATTATCTTGGCTGCTTCAATTGAAACATCAGCGTATCCCAGAATAGAAAGATAATATCTTCTGCTAATGCCCATTTGAATACGCAAATAGTTAAAATCGTTATCAATTAATTTTGAACCCCCTGAAATTTTTAACTGAATAACCGGATTCTTACTAGGCACTGGAAATCTATACATTTTCCCCTGATAAAATGATTCATTCGGCGCATAACGAAGATTTAAATAAAACTCAGAGATATTGATATAAGGAACATCATTTGTAAGTGACGTATAATCACTGGTATTGAAACGCAGATTACCTTCTGTTGATTGCCGGGTGAAGCTGTATCCGAGCATATAAGATAAATGATTTTCAAATTCGTCGAGGTATTCTGCTCTAAAAGTCTTGTTTAAAAAAAGTTTATCGTTCAGCCCTCTTGTAACGGATAAGAAAATGTTATCTCCCTGTGTAAACTGAAGTTCCTGGCCAGGTATTCTAGTGTCATTCTGATAGCTCAGTTTTATAGATTTTACAGGGAACTGGTAAATTGTTCTTGGCGTCAGCGAGTAAGTTACAGCCGCATTATACTTTAATATTTTGTCCGTAAAACCATAGGCTAAATAACCTTCATAAGTTATTTTTTTACTGAATGCAGTGGATGTTCTTCCTCCGAATCTTAACCTCGATCCTTCCACAGGATTAAAACTGTAGAAACTTTCGGCAGGTCCTATTTCAACTTTACCAAGATCTAAAAAACCGGTGGTAAACAGCATAAGTATATTCATATTTCTTTTAAATGCAGGAATCTTTTTTATGCTGTCAATGGTCGTATAAGTTCCTTTTTCTGTACTGGTAAGCGGCACATAGCGATTCGAGTCCCAAAAACCTGCACTGTTAGCAGAAGGTTCAGTCCTTTCAATTTTCTCCGGTCCCCTGAAAACCTTTTCATCGATAGGCTCATTAATTATATAATCCTTGTAGTAGATGGTACGTTGTCCATACAAACCCATTGAATTTTTTGCAAGACCAAAATCAACCGAGATTTCTTCTTTTGAAAGCATCCAGGTTTTCTGCCCGAACTTATCAAAATCCTGTGTTATAGCAATGTCTTTTACCCAATCAATATTTATTTTCTTATTTAATCCAATGTCGATCTTCCTGACTGCATAACTGCTGTCGAGTGTTATATAAAGATGACCATGGAATAGAAAATCCGCTCTGTTCCTTGGCTCAAAAAACAATCTTATGCATTTAATTTTGTCTACTGACAAAGTATCAACAATGTAATATTTGTAGAAAACGGGGGCATTAATGGCAATAGGACTTACGAAAGTGTTTGTCAGAAACAATATTTCATTATCGTATATATTTATGTTCTGATATAAATAGCTGAGATTTGCGGAAACACCCTTGTTATCAAGATATTCGTCAAGATTGACTGATTTTTGAGCACGGATTATTTCTTTTGTTGCTTTGGGATCTTTTCTGTAGTAGTGATCAGAGAACTCTTCCTTAATATAAAGAGGAAGTACATTATTGCCTACGCGCTTTGTGGTATCTATGTTACTAAAGATAAACCTGAATTTTCCTGCAAGATTACCTTGTTTGAATTTTTCCGTAATGTTGCTCAAAGCAAACTGGATCTTTTCATATTGATTGAATTCCAGGTAATTAAAACTATTCAGATTGTTTAAATCTTTATTGTCTATTACTTTTTTAATAAGATCAACTGCCGGATTATTTTTGTTCTTGTAGACATTTTTTGAAGGTCTTACTTTCACTTCATCAAGAGAAATTGATGATAATTTTAACCTGATATTAATTTTCTGAACTATCCCTTTGGAAAAACTTCTGGATTCTGTTTCGTACCCAATATATGAAAATACAATTTTGTCAGCCGGTACTTTCGTTTCAATACTATATTTTCCTTCGTGGTCAGTGATTGTTCCGACCGTTGTCGTTTGAAGTAAAACAGATACTCCTGTAAGAGCCAACCCGGTTTTAGCGTCAACAACAGAACCACTTATAACCGTTTTATCCGATACCTGAGAATAAGAATTCTGATAAGAGGTCAGAGCTAAAAATATATAAATTTGGAAAAAATATTTCTTATTGCCGAGTATCATTTTTTTTGTTTTGAGACTATCAGGAAGTGATTTGATTTTAAGTTGATAGTGAATAGCCAATCGAAATAATATTCAGTTCTTAATAACTTAAACAACTGAAAACAAAAAAGAAATGGGAATGATCTGGTTTTTACAGCATATTAATTATAACGTAAACTGCGCCATAAAATTACGAGACAATTATTAAACAAGTCAAATTTATTTATAATAGAAATCCATCCATCAAAGAATTGTCCCTGATGGATGGATTATACTATATCATTATTCGCCAAATCCTGGCATTTTATGATCGTGGAGAATGGAACTATTTGACCGGTTCAACAACAAGTACGGTAAAGGTCCCTGGTTTCAGAACAGGACGTGGTCTTGGATTATCGGCTGTTTTCTCCGGAGTCGGTCCGAATTCAGCAGTTGGCAAATAAATTCTATGTGTTTTCGCGCTTACTGAAATAGTTCTTGCTCCGGCCATTGTCGGAACATTTGCAAGTACTTTAAATGAGTTCGGATTTTCTTCCTGAACAACTGTCAGCACGCCTTCTCCGCAGGAACTATAAGCCCTTTTTAAACCCGGATCAAAACCGGCTCCGTCTACCCGGCCCCCGGTAGGAACCGTTGTGATGACTTTCCCTGTCTCTGCATCAAGTACCACCATCAGTTTATCAGTGGCGCTGAAGAGGCGATGATTCTCATTATCGAGTGCAAGCCCGCTGGGTCCTTCGCCAGGACTTATGGACCAGGTTTGTTCTACCTTCCAGGTTTTAACATTAATCATGCAGACCTCGCTCTTATCTTCAATATTGACAAAAACTTTTCCTTTTCCGTCTGATACAGCTGCTTCAGGTTTTCCCGCCAGGGCTATTGTTTGTATTACCTTATCCGTTTTTGCATCTATAACCGTGGCATTGGATGAACGGCCATTCCAGGTGAAGACGGTTTTGGTGAAAGGTTCGTAAATAATGGCGTCAGGATTCTTTCCTGTAACAGCAACCTTTCCAATTACACTGAAATCTTTTGTGCTGAATACTGTAACATTGCTGTCAGGGCCATTGCTTATGTATCCTTTATTGAATTCCGGAGCGATTGCGATACCATGAACGCCATTCACGTCGGTGATGGTGGCAACATTTTTGCCTGTTTGCATATCCACCACATTGACCATTTTGCCATGGGAGACATATAACATGCCTGTAGCATCGTCGGCATTCAGATAATCCCAGAAACCATCTCCTTCAAGATGTATTTGCTGAACAATTTTGTATCCGTTAGCAACATTCTGGCCATTAAGGCCAAAAAAGGACAGGAATATTCCTGCCATAATGAAGATTGTTTTTCTCATAGTTTTTGATTTTGTGTGATTAAACATATTCTTTAAAGACAATCGATTTAAATTAAATAGTTCCGCTTTTGATCAATTTTTCAGAAATATTCAGAGATTACTGAAAATAACCCTGTAAATCATTTTGATCCGCTTCTTATCCGATCAACAAATATTTAACATAAAAAAAGGGATTATGTTTAACATAAAGGTGTAAAATGAATATCTGACAACTATTACTTAACTTTTTCTGTTTTTTCATTTTCCTCTTTTTCATTTGTCTTTTTGATAACCTTCCCATTATTGTCAATAATGACCTCAAGCGAGGCTTCTCCTTTCTTAAGACCTATTTCAAAACCCTTCATTTCGGGACTTTCAAAAATTTCAATCTGCCCTTTTTTATACCCCTGAAAATCATTGTTTAAAGTCATTGCCACGGAAGCAGGAAGGTCTTTTTCCATAATTCTGGTTTCCGATTCAATCCATTTTCCTGAATTGTCAAAGGATGCAGACATCTTTTTACCATCAAGTGTGAATTCTGCTTCCCATTCATTTTTTCCTTCATTATCCCATTTGACAGATTGAGCAGCAGTATACTTTTTAGTGAACTCCTTTTTAACGTTTTCCGGCGGATTCTTTTGACTGAATGCTGAAAATGAGATTATTGATAATGCAAAGATCAGAATTACAAAGTTTTTCATATGATTTGTTTTTTAGATTTATCCCGCAAAGGTATATTTAGAATCTGTAAAGATTTTGTACTTAGAAATCTATAACTACCTTATGGAGGTTACCTTCATAATTATAATTAATCTCCCATTTATTAAGCCTGCAAATTTCTTTGACTATTGAGAGACCCAGACCCGGTGAATCAGATGATTTGTCTGTTTTATAAAATCTGTCAAAAAGCTTTGAGCCGGGTACAGGGAGTATTTCCCCACTATTAGAGATTTCAAAATGATTTTTATCTAGTTTTATATTGATCATTCCTCCGTTGATATTGTGTTTCACAGCATTCCCTAGTAGATTTATTATCAGCGAATCAGTCAGGAAAAAATTGGTTTCAAGGATACATTGCGGTTCAATCTCTGTATTCAAGGCCAGGGATTTTTCTAAAATATGATCTTCAAACATTTTTATCTTCTCAGAGAGAAGCTCAGAGAGGTTTATCGCCTTTTTTTCAGGGAACTGGTCATTGGCAATTTTAGTCAGCAGCAATAGTGTCTTTGTAAGTTTTGAAATTCTGAGTGTGTAAACATAAGCCGAATTGATAAGATCAGCCTGCTCTTTTTTTAACTCCGGATCCTGCATAAGCGTCTCCAATTTTGATTGAATGACGGCCAGAGGAGTCTGAATTTCATGGGAGGCATCTTCTGTAAATCTTTTTAATGACTGATAGTCTGAAATCACTTTCTGAGTTAGCTTTTCAAGAGTTTTGTTGAGTTCTGTGAATTCATAAAGCTGACTCTCTGTGGAAAGCTTGAATCCTGTATTGTCATAAGAAAACTCTTTAATTTCATCCAATGTATTGTAGAATGGCTGCCAGATCTTTAGTGACAATTTCCGGTTGATGAAATAAAGTCCAGCCATAAGAAGTATAAAAACCGAACCAGTTACTATTGCAATGACTTCAAGCAAATCATCTTCTTCAAGCAAAGTATCCCTTGCGGCAATAAAATATTCTTTTCCATTAATGGTGCGTATCAGACTTATTTGGCGAAAAGGAATATATCTTTTTTCGTTTTCATTAGAGATAAGGGTGTCAATGATTTTGAATGATCGTTCTGGTTGTGTCGGTACTTCTCTGATATCGATAAACGGAAAATAATTCGGCAATGTTCCATTTTTTCTAATTGACCTGGTTATATATTTTATATCATGAAATAGTTTCTCATTAAGCTGATCTCTGAAAAAATAGCTTATGACAAAATAAAATACAACTCCTGCAATTAAAAAGACAGTTCCTGAAATAAGGAAGTAGGCTCGATTTGTCTTTTGCAGAAGCCTCATTATTCTGAAAATTTATAACCCAGTCCGTACATATTATGCAGATAGTTCCTGCCATTGCTAAGCTCAATTTTTCTTCTGATGTTCTTAATATGACTATAAATGAAATCAAAATTATCGGCATAAGAAATGTTGTCTCCCCAGACATGTTCAGCAATTGATTCCCGGGTAATAACTTTATTTCGGTTTACAATAAAATAAAGCAGAATCTCGTATTCTTTCTTTGTGAGGTCAAGGATTTTATCATTTATATATACCTCATTTGAATCAGTTTTAATTCTTATTTCATTGAATACTAATTCATTTGATCCATCAAAATGCCGCCTTCTGGCAAGAGATTTAATGCGTGAATTAAGTTCAGCAAGATGAAAAGGTTTGGTTATGTAATCATCCGCTCCCATATCGAGTCCCCTTATCTTATCGTCAAGGGAGTTCTTCGCAGAGACAATCAGTAATCCGGCTTTCCTGTTCATCTGCTTTATGAGCTTTATCAGGTCAAGACCATTTCCTCCTGGCAAAGTAAGATCTAATATTATAATATCATAATTATAGGATGATAAAGAATCTTCTGCTTCAAAGAAAGAGGATGCTGTTTCACAAAGAAATCCTTCAGGTTCGAGGAATTTTTTTACAGCCATTACAAGCTCTATCTCATCTTCAATTATCAGGATCTTCATTGTTAATTATTCATGCGGTAAAGATAAATTGTAATTCTGGACTAAATCTGAAATTCTTCTTACTGCAATCATTGATTAAAGTTTTATATTTTTACCGGGCACATTGGAAATATTTCCGGCAGAAGAATAGTCTTTAATAATATGAGAGAATATGAAAGCAATTTTTATGCAATAACTTACTGAGGATTCATTATAAAAAAAACTACATCAGATGAACAAGGAAGATATAAAGACTATAGAACTGACCTTTGTAAATGCTTTTCTGGTAAAGGTAGATGAAGCATTCGTATTAATTGATACCGGTTTAGCAATGCATTGGGAGAAACTAATGGGGGAATTAATGTCCGCAGGTTGCCTGCCGGATAAATTAAAGCTTGTTATTATAACACATGGAGACCTTGACCATGCGGGAAATTGTGCAAAATTGCAGAAAAAGTATAATTGCAAAATAGCTATTCATAAAGACGATTCTTCAATGGTGGAAAATGGCTTATCCCTGAAACGTAAAACAAGAACTTTGTCAGCGAGGGTGTTTTCCATAATCAGAAGATTATTCAGAAGAAAATTTACTCTTGATAAATTTAAACCGGATATTTATTTAGCGGATGGTCAGGACCTGAATGAATATGGTTTTAATGCTAAAGTGGTTCATATCCCTGGTCATACAAAGGGTTCAATAGGAATATTAACGGCTGAAGGAAATTTCTTTGCGGGAGATACCTTTATCAATAATAAAAAACCCGACATAGCCAATTATATAGAAAATAGTCAGGACCTGGAAAACAGTATAGCCAGGTTGAAAAAGATGAATATCAAAATGATTTATCCCGGACATGGCAAGCCATTTGACATGGAACAAATAGCCCGGAAGTTATAATTAACACATCACTGTTAGATGGCATCCTCTAAATTGGACAAAAAAAGACCTGCCGGGCTCAGTGCAATCTTTCGTTCATTTCAGTACAGAAATTATCGTCTTTTCTTCAGCGGGCAAAGCATTTCACTTATCGGAACCTGGATACAACGAATCGCAACTCCCTGGCTGGTTTACCACCTTACCGGCTCTGCATTGTTACTGGGTGTGATTGGTTTTGCCGGTCAGATACCTACTTTTTTAATAGCACCATTTGCAGGAGTAATGACTGATCGCTGGAACAGGTATCACATTTTGATTGGTACTCAGATTGCAGCGATGATTCAGGCTTTAATTCTTGCTCTTCTCTATTTCACAGGAAAAATTGAGATATGGCAAATTGTCCTTCTGAATGTATTTCTTGGCTGTGTCAATGCATTTGATGTTCCGGCGCGACAATCATTTGTCATTGAA
>JBEKDR010000153.1:0-8512 GCA_050014255.1 Bacteroidales bacterium
ATTTTTTAAGTGTTAATTCAAATGGCACAGATGGGGCAAGACAGTCAAATGGGGGTTTGCCAGTTCTTAGTTTCCTAAAACCTTCGGCAAATTCTCAGTTACGGGGAGCAGGAGCAGTAATTAGTGGATTAACAACTGATGCGGCAGGGAATGCATGGCAGAATCCTCCATCTTTAGGCGCTTATGAATATGCGTCAGGAGGTAATTCTGCTCCAACTTCATTAATAACATCGCCGGCTAACAACAGTTCGTTTGCATCTCCGGCAAATATTACAATTACCGCCAATGCTTTTGACATGGACGGTTCTGTTAGTATGGTGGAGTTTTATAGTGGCAATACTAAACTTGGTTCAAATACTGCAGCTCCATATTCATTTACATGGAATAATGTGGCAGCAGGGAATTACTCATTAACAGTAATCGCTACTGACAACCTGAATGCAAAAACCACGTCATCTGTTATCTCAATTACTGTAGTTAATAATATCCATGCCACAAATCAACATCCAATAGTAAAGATTTCTAATCCTCGTAAGGGGAACATTTATGAAAACCTTTCTACAATTGAGATCGATGCTACTGCTTCTGACCCTGATGGTACAATAAGTAAGGTTGAATTCTATAATGGAGAGACTGAGCTTGTCGAGTTGACTTCAGCTCCTTATACCTATATATGGAAAGACGTTGCTGCAGGAAGCTATTCTATCACGGCAATTGCAACGGACAATGTAGGAGATACAACTAAATCATCCCCGGTTGAATTTGAAGTGGGTTATACTGTTCAATACGATGCTAAATCGGATATTATTAATCTTTATCCAAATCCGAATAATGGTCACTTTTCGATCGAGTTTATCAATCCGCTGCAAAGTGAAAAGGGCGAGATAGTTATCACAAATTTAGCTGGGGAACAGATCTATAATGGCCCTGTATTAAAAGAAGAGGTCTTAAAACAATTTGATCTTTCTGCTAACAGGTCAGGTATGTATGTTTTGATGATTAAGGATAAAGAAATATTGGTCACTAAGAAATTTATAAAAAACTAATCGATAGAATTTGATTTTATACCATGCAATCAGTTATCGTAAATCAAAACAATTCTATTATTATTCTGGAAATAACCTGATCCATATATTCTGCAATACTTTCTAGTAAATCAAAGTCCCTTGACATATCTGATATGCAAGGGACTTATTTTCATAAAGTATCTCTGACCTTTGAAAGTTGCAACAAGTTGAAGGAGCTTTTGATGTCTAAGCCAGTCAGCCTTCAAAATGATGCAGGTATTCCATAAGGTTATAAGAATTACATAATCCTCTGAACTCTTCAAGGAGTTCATTATTAAAAGGTACACCTTTATCTTTTCTTTCAAGCCAGGTATCATATTCTTTTTCGCCAGCGGTATAAATACGGGTTTGACCGGGCATTTTCTTTGAAGCCCTGAGATCGCGCAGAATATTACCTGTGGTCTTTTTAAAATCCTCGGGATCAGTAAAAGCGCTGATATCTATGACAATAAAAAAGTGCCCGACAGAATATGGGACTTTCTTCCCATCTTTGAAACCAATGAGCATCTTCATGAAAGCGCCTTGCTGTAAAGCTGCTGAAAGAATCTCTACAACAGTGGCATATCCGTAGCCCTTATATCCGGCAGTTTCTTCACCCACTCCGCCAAGTGGGGTTAGCGCAGCTTTACCAGCAATAAGATCTTCAAGCACTTCTGATGATTTGGTCTTGCTTTCGCCATTCTCATCAATTACCCATCCTTTCGGCAAATCCTTTCCTTCGCGGGCATAGAGCTCTACTTTGCCTCGTTGAGTAATTGAAGTGGCACAGTCAAGCAAAAACGGAAAGGATTCATCGGTTGGGATACCAAAGGTCATAGGATTAGTACCCAACATGTTTTCCACACCAAAAGTTGGAGCAATAGACGGTCGAGCGTTAGTGCCAGTAATGCCAATCAAGTTCTCGCGAACAGCCATCAACGGATAATATCCGGCAAAGCCAAAGTGACTTGAATTACGCACAGTAATCATGGCCATGCCATATTTTTTAGCTTTTTCAATGGCCATCCTCATTGCATTGTATGATATAACATGGCCCATTCCATTTTGCCCATCTATTACTGCTGTGGTGGGCCCCTCTTTTACGATTTTATAATTAGTTACGGGATTTAAAATACCTGCTTTAATACGGTCAAGATATATGCTCTTAAGGCGATTTACGCCATGAGAGTCAAATCCAAGTTTATCGGCTTGAAGCAATACATCACCAACTATTTTTGCGTCATCTTCAGGAATACCTGCCTTTCCCATAACAATCATCATGAATTTTTCCAGGACTTCAAATGGAATATATTTTTTCTGCATTGGTGTAAAATATTTTGTTAATCAGAACATGTAAATATCCATAAAAATTTGAGAAGGTAAGAATTTAACAATATCTAATTTTACTTACAACATCCCCTTTTACATTGCCAATACAAGTAATCCTCCATGCCTGTGAGGTTTTAAGAAGTTCAAAAACAAGAAAGAGGTCGAAAATGAACTCCTGCCCTTTTTATTACCCCTGACATTTCAACGTTGCAACAGGTTTTAAGAATTTTTATTACAAAAGTGAACAGGTAGATTATCTACGGTGGTTGAAAATTATGATTTAAAAGAAGTATAAATAATGAAAAGTTTAATAAACACATAAAAAGTGTCACGACTATCACTGAAGTATAATTTATTTGTTCCTGAAAACTACGATAAGAATAAATCTTATCCTTTGATACTGTTCATACATGACGCTGGTACGACCGGCACCGAACCCAAAACAACTTTAATCCTGCTACCACAAAACTGTGCGAAATAAAAAAATTAGTAGAGTGAATTTACCATTCCGGTATTATCTCTGAACGAATGCCGTCGTCACGTGTAGCCTGGACAAGCGAACCTTCATCCACCTGGATGCAAAAGTATGACAGAGATTCATTATCATCAGCTTTGAGGCAACGGACGGTGGCGGGAGAAACCCTGACTGCACTGCCCTCTTTTACATGAAGGATTTCTCCGTCAAGCCAGAATAGGCCTTTACCTTCTGTAAACAGGTATATTTCTTCATTCCTTTTGTGTGCATGAGCAAAGAGGCTGGATTTTCCGGCTGGCATACGATTGACTGATATCTCCGCACCGGTGAGGGACAGAGTGTCTTTAAGCATAACTCTGCTAATGCCTTCCTTTGGCCCAAGTTCTGTAGTACTGTATTTCTTCTGCTGTTCCATTTTACATGGTATTTAGTTGATTTATAATCATTTTGCTTTTATATCGTAAGCCATCAAAGCGTTACTGTGACGCAGGTAAAGGATTTCGTTGTGGATCACAGGGTGGGCCCAGAATGGTCCGGTGTTACCCAGAGTAATTTTAAAACTGCTGACGAGATCGAATTTTTCAGGATTAACCTTTAAAAGTCCTGTATTTCCATTCTTTTCTTCATATATATAAAGCATACCTTCGGCAGATATGATTGATCCCTTTGTGTTCCAGTGCTCTTCCCACATTTTTTTACCTGTTTTCCATTCTATGCAGCACCAGTTTCCATTATTGTTGTTCAACCAGTTTGAACCGTAGATATAGCCGTTTACCAGTACTACTCCGCCATGGTGGTTATCCAGAACGCTATCGGTCCACACAACATTTGCGCTTTTCCCGTCACCAGAAACTTTGACCATCATACCACCGGTATCGTAACCTCCGGTAACATAGACCATGCCATCCTGGAATAAAGGTGTTGTACATTTGATAAGATCATATCGCCGGAGATTAGGATCGCTTGATTGTTCATGACTCACTTTCCAGAGAATTTCACCATTTGATGCATCAACCGCAAACACATGGCCCAACGATACGTTTACAACCATTCTCTTGCCCGCATAATTGATAAGTATAGGTGAAACGTAACCTGGTTTATCATTAAGACTTGCAGATTTCCAGATGACATTTCCGGTTGTCTTATTAAGAGCAATTGTCATTGTCTCAGGTCCTCCCGGTGAAAAATAAACCTTATCACCATCTATCAGCACTGATTCCGCAATACCCCAGCTTCCATAGGTTCCTTTGTTCAGTTCGCTGGCTTTATATGTCCAGATAATTTTCCCGGTGTTTCCGTCAATGCATGCCAGATCACCAAATCCACTACACGTATAAACTCTGTTTCCTTCAACAGTGGGAGTAGCCCTGCTTTCAGGATTAGACCCGGTCCATGCTCGTCCCATTACCGTTTTCCATAATATTTTACCGTCCATGCTCAAAGCATACAATATATCGTCGGCGCCTGAAAGACCCGTAATGTATATTGTATTGGCTCCGAAAGAAGGTGACGAGTAACCTTTGCCGAGTTCAAGGCTTGACCAGAGAAGGGTTGGTCCGGCTGGAGGCCATGATTTCATCAGGCCTGTTTCCGCTGATACCCCGGTACGATTCTCCGGCCGCCATTCATTGATTTTTTGGGCCTCAATATAAAAGGAAAGAAATGTCAGAAGGATGATTGATAGAGCTGCCGATTTCATAGTGGATCAGTTTTAGAGATTTTTTCTTGATTTTTAATCACAAATAAGATTAATGCAACTAATATATAAAAATCCGGATTTCATATTAAAATTTTGTTAAAAATTAACGGCAACCAGTTTTGCTGCACTCACACCTGCAAAGAGACAATATCATCTTTACTTTTATAGTCCTGTACTTTTTTCCAGTGCTTCAGGGTAGCGATCGCCTACCACTTTTATTTTTTCCAATGCAGAATGAATCTTGTTTAATTCTCCGGAGGTCAAGGCAATACCTGCCGCACCTATGTTTTCTTCGAGACGGTTCAGTTTTGTCGTCCCGGGAATAGGCACGATCCATGGTTTTTGAGCAAGAAGCCAGGCAAGCGCTATCTGGGCAGGAGTTGCATCTTTCTGTCTGGCAATATCAGTGAGCAAATCCACCAAAACCTGATTTGCCTTCCTCGCTTCCGGAGCGAACCGCGGAATGACATTGCGGAGATCAACTTTTTCAAATGTTGTGTTCTCTTTTATTTTTCCTGTAAGAAAACCTTTTCCAAGAGGACTAAAGGGAACAAAGCCGATCCCAAGTTCCTCCAGTGTGGGTATCACTTCCATTTCAGGCTTTCTGTACCATAGCGAGTATTCGCTTTGAAGAGCCGTAACCGGCTGAACGGCATGCGCACGACGGATTGTTTGTACCCCGGCTTCGGAAAGGCCAAAATGTTTCACTTTTCCTTCCTTAATTAAGTCTTTTATGGCTCCTGCTACCTCTTCGATAGGCACATTTGGGTCAACACGGTGCTGATAATATAAATCAATGACATCTGTTTTGAGTCGTTTAAGCGAACCTTCCACCACTTTTTTAATATGCTCAGGACGGCTATACGGACCCAAATTTGCTCCACTGTCAGGATCGAACCTGAAGCCAAATTTGGTGGCAATTGTTACTTTATCGCGAACAGGTTTCAGCGCTTCACCAACGAGTTCCTCGTTTGTGAAGGGGCCATAAACTTCAGCCGTGTCGAAAAATGTAACGCCTTTTTCAACTGCCGAACGAATCATAGAGATCATATCTTTCTTTTCAGGAAAAGGAGCATAGGAATGGTTCATGCCCATACAACCAAGTCCAAGAGCTGACACTTCGGGTCCGTTGTTACCAAGTTTACGTTTGTTCATAGCTCTAATTTTTAATTATTTAAAATCTTACCGTGTTCAGATAGGAGGGGTCTAAATCCGATTTTTTCAATGAAAGAAAGTCAGTCATTGTTGCCAATTATTTATATTACAAAAATAAAACAAGAATTTCAGAAGAAGGTTTTCTCTGCGGCTCAAATAATTTTGCTGTACGGCTCAATTTATACTTATCAGGAAGAGTTAAATTCCAACGCATAGATGAATTTCTGTATAAGTAGATATCCATGGGTGCAACCTGAGCACTGTCAGTAATGAAAGATCATTGAAATGTTTTTAAATTTTAATTATATTCTGTACAGAATTTTGTAGATTTGATTTTGGGTCATCATTGCTCAGGAATAGACAAACTTATCAGAAATCAAATAATTAAACTGAATAGATATGAAAAATAAAATTGCAGTCATATTAGGCCTTTTCTTATTCACAGCCGGAATGGGTTTCCCAGTTACACCGGAACAGGACATCAAAGGCAGCAAGGACCATCCCTTGCTTTCCAGAATGCCCGACTTTCATATATCGGATTATAAGGCTTCAGAGTTCGGGTCAGCGCGTCTGAAATCATATGGTGTTGCTTCCCTTTCCCTGGTTGCATCGAACGATAATGAGGAAGGCAGGGCTAAAAACAGGAGAGTGGAACTGGTGAAACAGTAATAATGGATCCTATGAAAAGAGTACTGATTATATTAAGTCTTGTCGGATTGTTGAATTCCTCCTATGCCCAGGATAAAGAAAAGACGTTCTGCAATCCGATGAACCTTAATTACCGGTTCCAGTCATCAAGCCATAATTCTTACAGGGAAGCAGCAGATCCTGTAATTAGAATATATAAGGGGAAATATTTTCTTTATGCCTCGCACAGTGGCGGATACTGGTATTCAGATGATATGCTGAACTGGAAGTTCATACCGATAAAAAGCCTTCCTATTGAGGATTATGCTCCGGACGTGATAACAATCAATGATACTACATATTATTTGGGTTCCTCTATGGTTAAGAAAAATATTTATTATACCACCAATCCGTTTGAGGACGACTGGAAACCAATGGATAAGGCACTTCCATTTCCGGTATGGGACCCTAATTTTTTCAGGGATGATGATGGAAAGGTTTACTTATACTGGGGATGCTCTGATGTGATACCGATCAAAGCAGTGCAGCTGAATAACAAAATGCAGCCGGTTACGGAATCAAAAACGGTGATTGAGCATAATCCGGCTGAACATGGATGGGAGAATCCGGGGGAACTGAACGAAAAAGCAAAAAATGGCTATAATGAAGGTTCATGGATGACAAAATATGACAACAGATACTACCTTCAGTATGCATCACCCGGCACTGAATTTAAAACTTATGCTGACGGTGTATACACATCAGATTCGCCCACAGGACCATTTAAATATGAAACATATAACCCTTTTTCGTACAAACCTGCCGGTTTCATTGCCGGTGCCGGACATAGCGCAACTTTCCAGGATAAATATGGGAATTACTGGCACGTTTCCAGTATGTCAATCAGTGTACGTCATATGTTCGAACGCCGGCTGGGATTGTTTCCAGCATGTTTCGATAAAGAGGGAGTATTAAGGACATTCACTGCTTTTGGCGATTATCCGACAATTATGCCTGACCATAAAATCGATTTTGAAAAGGAAAGCCTTTTCAAAGGCTGGATGCTTCTGTCTTTTAACAAGAAAGCTTCAGCTTCTTCATCATCGGAGAAGTATCCGGTAAAGAATGCATTTGATGAAAATATAAGAACCTGGTGGTCAGCCAGCACTGGAAATGCCGGAGAATGGCTTTGTGTGGAATTAAACAAAAATGTGACTGTAAACGCTATCCAGGTTAATTTTGCAGATAATGAGGCCATGCTTAAACCTGACAGTAAAAATCTTCAGTACTGTTACAGGATCTTAGCATCAGATGACCAGAAAGAATGGAAGATTATTGTCGATAAGAGCAAAAATACCACTGACGCCTGCCATGACTATATAGAACTTGATAAACCTCTGAAAACCAAATTTATTAAAATTGAAAATGTCAGAGTACCTGATGGATTATTTTCTATATATGACCTGAGAATATTCGGGAACAAAAAGGGCAAAACTCCAAACGAAGTGAAAGGAGTATCCGTTGAACGAAACGCTTCTGATCCCAGGAGAGCAGATGTAAAATGGACAAAGGATAATTCTGCTACTGGTTTTGTTGTAAACTACGGAACGGACATAAATAAGCTTTATACATCAGTGATTGTCTATGATAGTGATTCTCTTAAACTTACAGGTTTAAATAAAGGGGTGACCTATTATTTTAGTGTTGATGCTTTCAACGAATCAGGGATTACCAGAGGAATAAAAAAGATTACACAACCCTTTAAGCAATAAAAAATTTAAGTTTGTTAGCGTATAGTGCATTTTATGAAATCAAAAAGGGCAACTCAATTTTTATGAGATGCCCTCTGAATTATTTACAACTATATAAATCAGACTTCGTGAAATAATATCAGGATAGAATATTCTCTCTGATTGGAGCACACATGGTGATGTAATGGGGGAAGGGACTATCCTTCCTGCACCAAATATGACAATTTTGCGGTCATTTACTTGATATTTGGACTTTGTAACTCTCATAATAAGGTAAGATCCTTTCCAGTTTCTCACCCGGTCTTTCTTCAAAATAGGTTCCTCCAATATAAGAGCAGGCAAATCCTCCTGAAACTACACCCCAGGAGCATGCCTCCCTGAGATCAAATTTCTTTATTCCGGTAGTCATCTGATCAACAATGGATGCAAT
>JBEKDR010000154.1:0-8986 GCA_050014255.1 Bacteroidales bacterium
GAATTTACTGTAGCAGAGAAGTCTTCATTTTATCGTATTTTATGGAATAAAAATGACATAAAGAACCTCATGCTGGCAATAACAACAAGGGGCTCAATTAATATAATTGATAAAAACACTGTTGAAGGCTATGAACTCTACCAGAACAGAATAAAGGTCTTCTTTCATATTAAGACAGATAAGAGCTTTACCTCAGATTCATTATGGGATTCAGACAATAAATCTGCCACAGGTATTGCCGCGATAGAAGGCACTAAGCCAACAGCTTCGTTGACTTTTAAAGTACCTGAAAAAGAAAAAATCAGAATGAAGATGGGCGTTTCTTTTGTAGATGAGGAACAAGCGAGGAAAAATCTCGATGAGGAAATCCCGGATTGGAATTTTGAAATGGTGAAGAAGAAGGGGAGAGAAAAATGGAACGAAGCGCTTGGTAAAATTGAAGTCAGGGGAGGTACAGAAGATCAGAAAATAGTTTTTTATACAGCTTTGTACCGTACTTATGAACGAATGGTAAATATTTCTGAAGATGGGCATTATTATAGTGGTTTTGATGACAAAATTCATAATGATAATGATACCTCTTTTTACGTTGATGACTGGATGTGGGACACTTATCGTGCTTCACATCCGTTGCAAGCAATGCTAAACCCCGAAATTGAAGGGCTGAAAATCCAATCCTATGTCAGGATGTATAAACAGAGCGGATGGATGCCATTGTTTCCAATTCTGTTCGGAGATAACCCATGCATGAACGGAAATCATTCTGCCGCAATAATTTCAGACGCATATTTTAAAGGCATCAGGAATTTTGATATTGAAAAAGCATATGAAGGCGTGAAAAAAAATGCCATGGAGGCTACTTTGCTTCCATGGCGAAATGGACCAATGTGTTCACTGGATACATTCTATCTCAAAAACGGATATTATCCTGCTTTGAATCCAGGCGAGAAGGAAACTGTTGCCCTGGTTCATCCGTTTGAAAAAAGACAGGCTGTTGCAGTAACACTTGAAAACAGCTATGATGACTGGTGCCTTGCTCAACTTGCAAAATCCCTGAATAAAGAGGATGATTATAAATATTTTCTCAACCGTTCACAGAATTTCAAAAACTTGTTTAATAAAGAGACAGGTTTTTTCGCGCCACGCACTGCCGATGGCAACTGGGTAAAGGACTTTGATCCGAAGTTTTCCGGAGGATTAGGCAACCGTGACTATTACGATGAAAATAATGGCTGGACTTATTTGTGGGATGTACAGCATGATATTTCAGGATTGATTGACTTACTTGGCGGAAGTAAGAAATTTGTAGACAGGCTCGATCAGCTATTCATTGAACCTTTAGGAAAATGGAAACCCGATTATCTGCAGCAGATGCCTGATGCCACGGGCCAGGTCGGACAATTTGTCATGGGAAATGAGCCCAGCTTACATATACCTTATTTATATAACTATGCCGGAGCTGCATGGAAAACACAGCAACGGGTGCGAATGCTTCTCGATACCTGGTTTACAAACTCACCTTTTGGTATTCCGGGTGATGAAGACGGGGGCGGATTGTCCGCTTTTGTAGTTTTTTCCAGTATGGGATTTTATCCGGTAACACCAGAGTTACCTTCTTTTAATATAGGCAGTCCTGTTTTTACAGATGTTTCAGTAAAGTTACAGGGCAATAAAACTTTCAGAATTATCGCAAAAGGAAGCAGCAGGCAAAACAAATACATCCAGAAAGCAACATTGAACGGGAAACTGTGGAATAAACCATGGTTCAGCTGGGATGATATTAAGAACGGAGGAGAGCTTGTTCTTGATATGAGCTCAAGACCAAACTACCTTTGGGGATCCGAGCCTGGCGATGCGCCGCCTTCGGGACTGTTAAAATAGAAGACTAAGAGAAAAGGACGCAAACCTCTTGATATGAAACAAATGGATGACAAGAAGAAAAACAGGGAACAGCTGATTAAGGAACTGAAAGAATTACGTTTGGAAAACACTTCCCTTGGATTGAAAGCTACTGAAGCGGAGAGGACAGCTTCTGTCATCAAAGACCTCAAGAAGACAGAGGAAGCATTACGTGACAGTGAGGAGAGATACCGTATTATTTCTTCGCTTACTACAGATTACATCTTCCGTCTTAAAGTAGGTGAAGATGGCAGTATTAAAATTGACATGATATCAGACAACTTTCTTACAACGACTAAAAGAACTATTGAGGATATCAGAACCCCTGATCTCTGGGCAAAGATTATCCATGCCGATGATCTTGGAAAGTTGATGACAGGTTTGCATTTATTGATTTCTGAAGGAGGCAGCACTGAAATAGAGTGCCGGTCGCATCTGGCTGATGGTACAATACGTTCAGTGCTCGTCGTAGCTCACGCAATTAAACAGACTGCCCATGGACCGACAAAAGCAATAATAGGCGCTGTTAAGGACATTTCAACGCGAAAGAAATCAGAAGCTGCCCTGGCAACTGAACAAGCATTGTTACGGACTCTTGTGGATCTGTTGCCTTCTTTTGTCTATGTGAAGGATCGCGAAAGCCGTTTCCTGGTGGCCAATGTCGCTTGCGCTCGCTATATGGGAGCATCTTTGCCACAAGACTTAATTGGAAAAACCGATGCTGATTTTTACGATCCTGAAGATGCTGCCAGGTTCCGGTCTGATGAGCTGGAAGTACTAAAAGGCATTCCGCTGGTGAATAAAGTAGAATATGGTGTTTCATCCAATAGTACTCAAAATATTCTCCTGACAACCAAAGTGCCCTTTCGCGACAGCGACGGAAATATAATAGGCCTGGTGGGAGCCAGCCATGATATCACTGAACTCAAGAGGACAGAAGAGGCTTTAATAAAGGCTAAAGAAAAAGCGGAAGAAAGTGATCGTCTGAAATCTGCTTTCCTTGCTAATATGGGTCATGAAATACGCACACCAATGAATGGGATAATGGGCTTCTCTGATCTATTGAAGAATCAAACACTTTCTGGCGAAGAACAGCAGTTATATGTAGACATTATAGAGAAAAGTGGGGCCCGTATGCTCAATATCATTAACGACCTGATAGACATATCAAAAATAGAATCCGGGTTGATGAATGTCTGTATTTCAGAGTGTAATATAAACGAAAATTTGGAATATGTATATTCCTTTTTCCGACACGAGACTGAGGGAAAAGGGTTGAAATTTTCCTATATAACGCATTTACCTCCAGATGACGCCATTATTAAAACAGACAAAGAAAAATTAAATGTCGTTCTGATTAATCTTATAAAGAATGCAATAAAATTTACGAGCAAAGGCTCGATCGAATTCGGATATCTTTTAAAACCTGCCCGGGAAGTCAGTGAACTTGCCGAAGTGGAATTCTTTGTTAAAGACACAGGTGTGGGTATTCCTCCTGAACAGAGAGAGATTATTTTCGAAAGATTCAGGCAAGGAAGTGAATCTCTTGACCGGAGCTATGAAGGAATAGGTTTGGGCTTAACTATTTCAAAATCCTATGTAGAAATGCTCGGCGGCAAAATTTGGGTGGAGAGCAATTCCGATAATTATCTCGACGTGTCGGGCTCAATATTTTATTTTACCATTCCCTACAATCCAACACCAGTTGAAAAATCCTTTGCTGACCGTGTTATTTCAGGCAGAAAAGAAGAGAGTGCCATAAAAAAACTGAACGTACTAATTGCTGAAGACGACGAAGCATCGGAAATATTGATGTTCAGAGCATTAAGAACAATCAGCAAAGAAATCTTGAAAGTCAGAACCGGTGTCGAAGCTATTCAGATCTGCAGGATGAATCCTGAAATTGATCTGGTAATGATGGATATAAAAATGCCTGAAATGGATGGATATGAAGCAACAAGGCAGATAAGACAATTCAATACTGATGTTGTAATTATAGCTCAAACAGCATATGCATTGGCAGGTGAGAAAGAAAAGGCTTTGGAAGCAGGATGTAATGATTATATTGCAAAGCCAATAAGGAAAGATGAATTGCATCTTTTAATAAAGAAGCATTTTAAAAATTAGAAAAGTGGTAATAATGAAATCAAAACCTGACAAGCAATTCCTTGATACGATGAGCAGAGACCCCGGAAACTGGAAAGGTCCATTTTATTTTAACAGGAATGATCCCCGGTTGATGGTGCCTAAATTGCATCCGTCATTAGGCTGGACACTGAATTTCGCAAGCCCGGCTTCATATATTGCAATAGCAGCGTTGATTGCAGTTATGATTGTTTGCAGTCTAATCGCAAAATAATGGGTTTAACTTGAAATAGCTTGAAATAGTTTGAAATTGGCTTTACATTAAATTAATTTTTAAATCTTCGAATATGAAAAGACTATTATACCTATTATTTTATTACAATTCTGAGCAGGCTGAATGCTCAGGAACTGAAGTCTATAGCTTTAAATTCTCCTGATAAAACGAAAAGTCCGCAATTTCCTTTGTCCTTTGTCTGTTGGCAAGTGATTTTCTCATTTTGTCAATTATTATTACTTTTGTGACATCATGTGAATTAAATCCTGAATAATTATAGTTTAAAGCTTGGACAACTGAAAAGTATCAGTCAACTGAATATTTATGGATATAAAGGGCGAAATCAGAAGAAGAAGAACTTTTGCAATTATCAGTCACCCCGATGCAGGTAAAACGACACTGACTGAAAAGCTGCTTCTGTTTGGCGGAGCAATACAGACCGCAGGAGCAGTCAGGAGTAATAAAATAAGGAAAACGACTACTTCCGATTTCATGGAGATTGAAAAACAAAGGGGTATATCGGTATCCACGTCGGTAATGGCATTCGATTACAATGATATCAGAGTTAATATATTAGATACTCCCGGGCATAAAGATTTCGCCGAAGATACGTACCGGACCCTCTCGGCTGTTGACAGTGTTATCCTCGTTGTCGACAGTGTAAAAGGCGTGGAAGAACAAACCCGTAAACTGATGGAGGTATGCCGGATGCGAAATACACCGGTTATGATCTTTATAAACAAGATGGACAGGGAAGGTATTTCTCCTCTTGATTTGCTGGATGAGCTGGAAAAGGAACTGAAAATTGCTGTTTGCCCGTATACATGGCCAATCGGAAATGGCAAACAGTTTAAAGGTGTTTATAATCTATACGAAAAAGAGATTCAGATCTTTGCCCCGGAAAAAACCAGTATCTCAGAGAATCTTATGAGCACAAAAGATACTAAAGACCCTAAGCTTAGAGAACACGTGAGTATTGAAAGATTAACCAGATTATGGGAAGAGATAGACTTCGTAAATGATATGTTTGAATCCTTTAATATGTCGCTGTATCGTGAAGGATATTTAGCACCACTGTTTTTCGGAAGCGCACTAAACAATTTCGGAGTGCTGGAATTATTGGAAACTTTTCTTGAAATTGCCCCCTGTCCTGGAACTATTCAGGCATCAGAGCGGCCTGTAGAACCTGATGAAGAACAATTAACAGGGTTTATATTTAAAATCCATGCCAATCTCGACCCCAAGCACCACGACAGAATAGCTTTTATGCGTATTAGTTCAGGGAGATTTGAAAGGAACAAGTTTTACTTTCACACGAGGTCAGAAAAACGAATCCGGTTTTCTTCTCCGACAAGTTTTATGGCAAATAATAAGAGTATTGTTGAAGAAGCGTATCCTGGTGATGTCGTTGGTCTGTATGATAGTGGAAATTTCAAAATAGGCGACACGCTTACCGAAGGTGAATTATTGCATTTCAGAGGTGTCCCGAGTTTTTCGCCGGAAATACTCCGTGAGGTCAATAACCTCGATCCTTTAAAAACCAAACAACTTGACAAAGGTGTCAGACAAATGACCGATGAGGGTGTAGCCCAGCTTTTCATGCAACAACCAGGAAACAGAAAGATCATTGGAACGGTTGGGGAACTTCAGTATGAGGTCATAAAATTCAGATTGGAAAATGAATATGGCGCCAGATGCAGTTTTTCTCATCTTCCTTTTATCAAGGCCTGTTGGATTACAACCGATAATAAAAAAGAACTTGAGGAGTTTTTAAAGAGAAAATCAGGGGCAATAGCCTATGATAAGGAACAAAATCCTGTTTTTTTTGCAGAGAGCGAATGGATGCTTAAACTAGCCAGAGAAAATTTTCCATCTATAACTTTTCACAATACATCTGACTTTAAAACAGCCAGAATCAAGAAAGGAATTATCTATAGCAAATAATAGTTCTAAATCATCGGATTTGAACCAGGAGCTAAATTATGATGGATGATTAGGTTCATTCACTTGCACTGATTATTTTTGTAATCAGGCAGAACATTCTACACATAAGTTATGTTAAATGAATAACATTTATTTAAAATTATGATATTTCACTAATCATTTAAAAAGATAATTATGAACTCAGGAAAAGTATTATTAGGTGTATTGGCAGGTGTTGCCGTGGGTGCAGTATTAGGAGTACTATTTGCTCCGGATAAAGGTTGGAATACCAGGAAAAGGATCTCAAAGAAAGCAGAGGACCTTACAGATGATCTGAGAGAAAAGTTTGATGAATTTCTTGACAGTATTTCAGTAAAAGTTGATGAGGTAAAGGAAGAAGTTGCCGATATTTCCGAAAAGAGTAAGGCAAGAGCGACTGAATCTAAAAAAGAGACAAAAACTGCTACAGCCTGAACCACAGATGAAAGATATTGAAGACAAAGCTGATTTGCTCGAAACTTTGCTGGACAGAGCAACAGAATACGGTAAGACAAGTATTGAATTAGTTAAGCTTAAAGCGCTTGACAAAACAACGGACATCGTATCATCCTTTGTACCACTTTGTGTTGTCATTTTACTTGTTGCATCATTCTTGCTTTTTCTGAATCTTGGATTAGCTTTATGGCTGGGCGAAATCCTTGGGAAACCATTTTATGGATTCTTTGTTGTGGCAGGATTTTATGTCTTTATGGGAATTGTTATACATTTCTTTCTGCGTAAATGGATTAAGAAGCTTGTCGGGAATTATTTCATAAAACATGTACTTAAATAATAATTGATGCAAAATATAACCTCTGTTACCGGCCTTAAAAGCGCAATTCAGGAATTAGAGGTCGAGCAAAGCGTTAAGGGACGATTATTAAAGGACCAGATATACCTGATCCGTGAAAGTTTAAAGCCAGTTAATCTTCTCAGGAATGCATTGAAAGAAACCTTTTCATCTGATTATCTGACTGAAAATTTTTCAGGTACTGCAATCGTAGCAGCCAGCGGGTTCCTGTTAAAAAAAATATATACTGGGAAATCAAACAATAAGTTAAGAAAACTTGCGGGTGCAGCTCTTCAGTTTTGGATTACTAACTTTATTGCTCAGAATTCTGACCAGATCAAGTCATTTTTCAGGGCCATATTTCAACATTTTTTTCGCAGGAAAGAAATGAATGCCCGGAGGCATATCAGGTAAATAACTAAGATTATCATAATACCTTAAGGTAACCGTTCTTGTTGTTTTCCATGAGAATCAATAAACTATTATTTTTTGCGAAGCCATTTCCACTTCACCGGCCAGAACCAGAATATTATATATGCCTGATGCAAGGTTTAATGGAATTATAACGTTTGTAGCTCCTGTGACTATCTCTTTATCAATAAAAAGATTACCTGACAGATCAGAAATTCTGATAATTTCGGGCGATATGGCTGATGTTGGAGCAACCGAGTAAGCTAACAGAATATTTAAGATATTTTGGACGTGATTAGGAGAGACGGTCATTGTGATTGTAACAGAACCCGCATCTTTGTTCGGGTCAATTAAATTATTAGTGACCAATTGTCCGGAAATACTTGTTGCTATATCACCTGCTGCAGTTTGCAAAGGATTAGTTGCAGGTTTAATATAGGCGACTGTAATAATATCACCATATTTTATAGCACTTGATAAAGTTAATTGAACCTTATTCCCTGAAATAGTTACCGAATTAACTTTCCTGGCAACGGAGTTTACGAGAACCGAAAATGATGAAGCAGCAGGAACAATATTGGCAAGAGTAAGAGAATAAGTCATTTCCAGAAGTGAAGGTGTCGCATTCTGAACAGCGGCAGAGCTGAACACTGGAATTGGAGCAGAATTACCTCCTGACGCATATTCATAAGCGCCTAAAGATGGAGGATTCTGCCAGGCATTCCCTGCCGCATCAGTTGTTAATCCACCAATTACTGCTCCTGCTCCCCGTAACTGAGAATTTGCCGAAGGTTTTAGGAAACTAAGAACTGGCAAACCCCCATTTGACTGTCTTGCCCCATCTGTGCCATTTGAATTAACACTTAAAAAATTAAAAGATTATTGCTGTGCGTAGTATTTTCACCCCAGTTAGTCCACATTTCAGTTGTTGCGCTATGATAACTTACAACATTCCTTACTATGTTGACGTTAGCATAATTAAATCCTAGACCAGTATCATTATTATATGCTGTACAGTTATAACAAGCCATCCCAAAATAATTATCGGGTGAATCTGGTTCCGGGGATATCCCGGCAGATAAATTGTTAAATGATAAACAATTTGTAAGTGTTCTCAATATATTTGTTGTAGCAGGAGGATCGGGACCCCCACATTTAAACCCTTCACCATTGCCGCCGGGTGTAATTTGATCTTCCCTATAACCATTATGGAATGACCAGCAGTTCTTTATATACCAGACACCTCTGGCTCTTCGTAAATCAACACCATCATCAGAGTTTCCCCAAAACCTGCAACCATCAACAGTGATATTAGTGGTTGATTCCGTACTAGCTGATTCTAATCCATCTGATCCTCCATACGGAGCACCAATAACATTCGGATCTGAATTAGGATCAGCATTATGATGACTGTCACAATTAAGAAAATAATCATTTGAACAACCGTTTGCAACCATAATGCCCCACCCACCGATATGATCGGTCTCAATCAATTCAAACTTACAATTAGATGCATTTTCCGGAACAAATCCGTATTGTGCAATAGCAGTTGGATAAGTTGGTTG
>JBEKDR010000155.1:0-8089 GCA_050014255.1 Bacteroidales bacterium
CTTGAGCTTGACGGGGCAAAAAACATTTTTGATTTCATTACTAAAGAGAGCATTGCAGACTATACTTACAGGATGACGGATATAGTTACCTATGATGATGAAGCTGCATATGCAATCGAGTTTGAACAGCGTGAGAATGTTGATCTTCCGTTATTTAAAGGCACTATATATATCAATACAGTTGATTACGGCATCCTTAATGCTGAATTTGAAATAAATCCCAAGCTAATCCATAAAATGAAAGATACGTTTATCACGACAGCTTCACATGGAT
The DNA here is from genome assembly GCA_050014255.1 of Bacteroidales bacterium. GTDB lineage: Bacteria > Bacteroidota > Bacteroidia > Bacteroidales > VadinHA17 > LD21. The sequence continues at coordinate 275 of JBEKDR010000155.1, forward strand.
TTAACACCTGGCCTGTTTCAGTAAAGTATTCCGTTAGTTACCTGAAAATGAAGAACAGATATTTTCTAAATCATGTCAGAGGCGATCTGATTTTCACCTCAAGCCTGAAGAAGAAACTTTTCAATACACAGTTTAAAGTATTCTTCGAACTGGCAATTACGGAGACCCGATTAACGAATGTTTCAAGGTTTGATCGGGAAGAACTTGCCCCTATTCATTCAATTTTCTCCAAGACCATAAAAAACTATGACCCTTTATTCTGGGGAACCCAGGATTTCCTTCGGCCTGAAGACAACCTCCTAAAGGCTCTTAAGAATATGAATGTGAAACTGCAGGAATTTTCTAAATAAGATAGATTCTCTTTGCAACTCTGTGTTAGTTCTTATCTTTTTATTACACAGAGGCCACGAGTAGACACAGAGAGCCACAGAGAAAATTACTAGTATTTATTTATCAGGTAATACAGTTCAGTCAGATCAGGCGTAAGAATGATCTCGGTCCTTCTGTTCTTCTGACGTGCATCTGCACTATTGTGCTCATCTACAGGCGAATATTGACTCCTCCCTGCGGCAGTTAATCTTTTTGCGTCAATGTTTGATCCTTCAAGTAGTACTCTGATAACGGTAGTGGCCCTCTTGACACTCAGGTCCCAGTTGTCCTTTAACTGACTCTTGCCCGGATTATATGGAACATTATCAGTGTGTCCTTCAATCATGACCTGGATATCAGGATTTTTTTCAAGTACTCCTGCCAGTTTTTTTAATGCATTTCTTCCGTTGGCATCAATATCCCAGCTGGCTGATTTGAAAAGGAGTTTTTCATCAAGTGAAACATATACTTTGCCATTCTTCATAGTTATAGTAAGTCCATTGTTCTCAAACCCGAGGAGAGCTTCAGATACTTTGCTCTTAAGATCCTGTACAATCTTTTTCTGTGCATCAAGGATTTTTTCAAGTTCAGCCATTCGTGCATTCCTTTTTTCCAGTTCAAATGTAAGCTGATCGAGCGAAGCTTTCTTAGTATCAAGGTTCTGCCCGAGCTGACGGAGAAGATCTTCTTTTTTCTGAAGGTTTTCCTGGGCTGCCTGAAGCTCTGAAAGTAATTTCTGAGTCTCCTTCACATTCCCCCTGATCAGATCTTCCTGTGCATTCTGTAATTCGGTATATTTTGCAGAGATTTTATTAAAATCATCTACAGCCTTGTCGCGTTCATTCTGTGCAGCTGTAATTTCCTGCTGAACGGTATCTGCTTCTTTTTCAAGAGAAGCAAGCCTGGCTTTAAGTTCTTTGTTTTGCATCTCAAGCCCTATGTTGTCGGTTTTGAAAGCATCCCTCTCATTCATGAATTGCTTGCTGGTATCCTGCAAACTGCTGAACTTCTTTGCGGAAACACATGATATTGAAAAAATTACTAAAGCAATAAATCCCGGGATGTAAAAAAATGATCTGTTCATAACCTCAATTTGATTTTAATTATAACACCTTCTCCAAATGAAAATTGTATCTAACCCATCGAATTACGGAACAAAAATAAGAAAATCCCGGGTATGCTTCAGCAAACACTCAGGAATAATAATTGTTATATTTGTCGGTCATTTGTTTTAACCATCTATTAATGGAAATCCAAGAGAATTTACTCTCTAAAATATATACTCCTGAAGATCTCCGGAAACTTGATCCGGAGGACCTTGTACAGGTGTGTTCTGAGCTCCGGCAGTTTATAATAGATGTAGTGTGTAATAACCCCGGACATTTTGGAGCAAGTTTGGGTGTTGTAGAGTTGACTGTCGCTCTTCACTATGTCTTTAATACACCCTATGATAAAATTATATGGGATGTCGGGCATCAGGCTTACGGACATAAAATACTTACAGGACGGCGAGAAAAATTCTCAACTAACAGAAAGTATAAAGGAATAAGTGGTTTCCCGAAAATGTCTGAGAGTGAGTACGATGCATTTGGCACGGGTCACTCCTCAACATCAATATCAGCAGCTCTTGGTATGGCAGTCGCGGCCAGAGCCAAAGGAGAACACCGACACGTAGTTGCAGTAATTGGCGATGGTGCAATGACAGCCGGACAGGCTTTTGAAGGTCTCAATAATGCAGGCATTGGAAAGTCGGATTTGCTTGTGATCCTTAACGATAATAATATAGCTATCGATGCTAACGTCGGTGCTCTGAAAGAGTATCTCCTTGATATTACTACCAGTAAAACATATAACAGGTTTAAGGACAGGGTATGGAAAGTTCTCGGAGTATTCGGGAAACTTGGACCAAATGCCCGAACACTTGCTGCCCAGATTGAAGCCGGCGCCAAAAGTACAATTCTCGAAAGAAGCAATCTTTTTGAAGGACTCAATTTCAGATATTTCGGCCCCATTGACGGGCATGATGTTCTGCACCTTACCCGGGTTCTCGAGGACCTTAAGAGAATTCCCGGACCAAAACTACTTCATTGCCTTACAGTTAAAGGGAAAGGTTTTAAACAGGCTGAGGAAGACCAGACGACATTCCATGCTCCCGGGATGTTCAACAAAAATACCGGTGAAATAATCAATAAATCAGTTGCAGATGCACCACTTACTTACCAGGAAGTATTTGGGAAAACGATTCTCGAACTCGCGGAGTTAAACAATAAGATAACCGGTATCACTCCTGCAATGCCAACAGGTAGCTCCCTTAACATTATGATGAAAGAAATGCCGGAGAGAACCTTTGATGTAGGAATTGCCGAGCAGCACGCTGTTACATTTTCAGCCGGGCTTGCCACACAGGGAATGATACCCTTCTGCAACATATATTCATCATTTATTCAGAGAGCATACGACCAGATAATTCACGATGTCGCACTTCAGAACCTTCATGTTGTATTCTGTATCGACAGAGGAGGTCTTGTCGGTGCCGATGGTGCCACACACCACGGGTTTTTCGATATGGCATTCATGCGCAGTATTCCCAATATGGTAGTCTCTGCCCCTATGGATGAGATAGAACTGAGGAATCTGATGTACACAGCTCAACTTGAGAAAAACAGCTTTCCTTTTTCAATTCGTTATCCCCGTGGACGGGGAATACTTACCGATTGGAAAAAACCATTTCAGGAAATTGAGATAGGGAAAGCACGTCAGATAAGTGAAGGTAACGATATGGCGATTTTATCTATTGGTCATCCCGGAACATTTGTTGCTTCTGTTGTGCGAAAACTGGCAAAGGAAGATGTATCAATTGCCCATTATGACATGAGGTTTGTCACTCCAATCGATACATCAGTACTTCATTCCGTTTTTAAAAAATTCAGATATATAATAACAGTCGAGGACGGAGTGCTGAAAGGAGGGTTCGGAAGCTCTGTAATTGAATTTATGTGTGACAAGGGGTATAACTCTGAAATCAGGCGGCTCGGCATACCCGACTATTTTGTAGAGCAGGGGACACAGGAAGAGCTATACAGGGAGTGTGGTTATGATGCTGAAGGAATCGAGTTAGCTATCAGGGAGATCGTTGTAAGGATGAAGGGGTGAATGGGAGAAGGGGAGAATGGGGGAAAAAAGACAAAAGACAAAAGTAAAAAGTTGAGGAACAAAGTGACGAAATCCCGCAAAGCGGGAATAAAAGTTTAAAATTTTATCTATTTTCGCAATCCTATCTTTTAATGCCCGGATGGCGGAATTGGTAGACGCGCTGGTCTCAAACACCAGTGGTAGTAATGCTGTGCCGGTTCGATCCCGGCTCCGGGTACTAAAAAAGAGTGAGAGTGCGGGCGAGAGCGAGTAATCTCACTCTTTTTTCTCAAAACTCACTCTCACACTCACTCTTTTCCTTCCACAGAGAGCAATATTTTTCACATATTTTCCTTAAATTAGCACTGTCGCTTGCATATTCTCTCACATAAGTGCTAACTTATTTTATAATTATGTTTGATTTTCAGAGACTTGAAGTATATCAGAAGTCTAAAAACTTCTGTAAAGAAATAACTGCTACTCTAAGTGAAAAGAGTTTTGACAGGGTTACTAATGATCAGCTTAGAAGAGCATCTTTCAGCATTATGTTGAATATTGCTGAAGGATCCTCCAGATTTAGTAATAAAGATAGAAGAAACTTCCTCATAATTTCCAGAGGAAGTGCTTTTGAATGTGTTGCAATAATGGAATATCTGCTTGAAGTAAAAGAAATAAGTCAGGATACTTTTACTGACTATGAAAAAAAACTTGACGAGATTTCAAGAATGCTGTTTGGATTAATCAGGAAGTTATAAATTTTAAATGCTTTTATTTTCAGTGCAGGCGAGAGCGAGTAATCTCACTCTTTTTTGACTCAATGCATTCGTCGAGCTCACAATGCTTGCAATGTTCGGTCATCAGTACTCACTCTCACACGCACACTTAAAAAAGTCCCCGGAGTTGATTCCGGGGGCATAACTTTTTAAGCATTGTCACTTTTATTTATCAATTTAGTTGCAGATAGCTTTGACAGAGGATGTATATGTTTGAGCATGTATATCCCATAGGAGGGTTCCTATATAATGATGACCTTCATTTCCATTGATATTGTAATCAACTCTCAAAATTCCATAAGGAGTAAGGTCTCCTGGCACCAATGTGAATTCACCTGTATGGTCTTTTTCAATGAATTTAAATACTTCATCCGAAATAGTACTGTGAAGATCACCACCAAAGAATTCATCGTTTGCTCCCTGAAAGACCCAATTTTTATATCTGTGAACACCGCGAAAAGTAGCTGAGCCAATTAAAAGATCAACTTGTTGACCATCACAAAATACAGGTATAGCATATTCACCAAAATTATAATTTATACGAATTTGAAGCGTTCCTGTACCATCTTTACTCATATTGTATTTCAATATAAGTTCTTGTGCGGAAAGCTGCGTTAAACCAATACCAAAAAAAAGGCATAACAGTAATAATGTTTTTGTTTTCATAATGTAAGATTTAAGTTTAATAAAAGATAGTTAATTGCTGTCAATTATTAACTTAAAGTTCGGCAAATCAGACCATGACACATTGCAATTTAAATGTTGATAACTACAAATTTTAGCAATTTGTTAAATTTTTTTGCAGCGGCATATTATTTTTGAAAGAGAGCTGGGATTTACCGGAAAACATCACTTTTGACTTGCAACCATCTTTTTCACTTCCTCGAGATGAGATCTAAAAGAGTACAATTTGAATGGTGCTTCATCCCAGGTCTCTTGAAGAATCTCCAGAGCTTCCTTATATTTGCCTTGCTTATATAGGCCCCAGCCTTTAGTATTCAAATAATCATAATAATCATGTTTATTTGGAGCTAATTTAATCGCCTTATCCATAAGTTCTGGTATCTCTGTCACGTTTCTGTTATTATTAATAATGAAATCGGCAAATTGCTTTATATAAGCGGGATTCTCAGGTTCCAATGAAAGGGCTTTTCGATAAAATTCTTCAGCTTTATCCTGATTGCCTGCCTCAGAGTAAATATATGCCAGGTCTGTCGAAATAGCTGCCTCTGAAGATGAATTTTTTTTACTTATAGATTTGTACTTTCCAATATATCGTTTTGCGGTGATAGAGTCATTCTCAGATAATGCCAGTATTATTTGCCGGAATATTATATACAGGAAATCAGGGTCTAGCTTTTCCGATTCTTTATAAACTTTTTTTTCTTTTTTATACTGACCCGTTCTATGATATGCCTTTCCAAGCTGCACATAGACAAAATGATCTTTCAAAAACTCTGTTCCATATTTACGATATATTTCATAACACTTTCTTAATTCAGGGATTGCTTTATCATATTGATCTATTTTATTATAAGTCAATCCTAACATATAATAAACATTTGTGTCCTGATCATCGATTTGCTGAAGCTGCATAAGGTATTTGATTCCTTCCTTAGGAGATTCAAAGCTAGAGGCATATGCCCAGCTTGCCCAGAGTTGTTGTACAAGAGGCCATTGATTCCTCTTATTATAATATTTAATTACCCAATTCAAGTCCTGCTCCTTATTGCCTGTAAGTGAATAATAGGTAGAAAGCCCCATCATTGGGTCAAAGTAGTTTGAATCAATAGCCAGCGCTTTTAAATACCATGATATTGCAGTTTGTATATCAGAAGCTTTATTCCCGTAAATATTATATCTGAGCGCCTCAGGAGAGTTGGTTGTCAGTGGGTATGTCTGATAGGCAGCATCCCACGCAGGATTTTTCTATAGTGCCATAGATAAAGATATTTGCATCCAGTTTTTGTGATATTTTATCTGCTATGCCTGGAGTTACCGCCGCATATTCAGCTAAACCATTCACCTCAAGAAGTGGATTTATGGTTTCTTTCTGCCTTACCTTTAGTTCTTTACTATCTGAAAATGACGAAATTAAAATTTGCTGGATATTTTCCTGCCAGATATTCCAGGTTGTATCATTCGTCATATTCCTGAATGGCATAACTGCAATAGAAATTCTGCCATCGTGAGATATCAGATTATCAGTCCATTCAGATTTGTAAATTTTCTCGTAAATAAGAAAGCCCGCGGTTCCCAGTATAATGGCTAAAATCAGGAGACCAGGTAAAGTAAGGATATTGGCTTTCCATGCCGGCTTCTTTGATTCATTTTCAGTTGCATCATTTGTCAGATTATGTTGATCCGGATTAATTACCTCTCTTTTTTTAACTTCTCCGGGAGGATAACCAAAATACTCATGAAAACATTTATTGAAATAGTTCGGGCTGCCGAATCCAACTTTATATGCAACCTCTGCTACCGTAGAGGGATCATTCTGAAGCAACTCCAGAGCTTTCTGCAACCGAATTTCACGGATAAACTGATTAGTTGTTTTTTTATTGATCGAATGAAGTCTTCGGTTTAAGCGATAAAAACTCATGCCTGATTCCTTCGCAAGTTCTTTTACTCCAAAGTTTTCATTCTTCAGGTTGGCCAGAATTATTTCAGTTAGTTTCCTGAGAAAAACCTGATCGCTATTAAGAGGCTCTGTCATGAAAAATATTTTCGAATAACAGTTTTACAATTAGCTACATATTATATCAAATTTCATAAACTTAGTTCATTAATGCAAATTAATTTGATAATCAAGCATTTTCAAGTGACGGAACCTGAGCCTTCATTTCAACTTGTAAACCAAAAAGTAAATCCTCATCCAGTTTAATAATTTTAGCTATGTCTCTGATCAAACTTTGGTAAGATATTTCAAACCTCTTGTCTACAAAGTTGGACTTCAAATTAAATGGAGCTATCGCATTCCTAAATTGGAAGTAAGCTTCTTCTCCTGACTTCTTTCTTCAGGTGAGGTAATCTTAGAATCAACACGCCAGATCAAATCTAAATCCTTCAGGAAAGGTTCGGAAAAAAGTTCGGTCAGAAGTACTTAAAACAAGCCAACTCTTTGATTATTAAGAGCTGGCTTTTGTTCTTATGAGTAAATGCACCACGTTTGCACCACTCATAATCAAAAAGACCCATTTCGATCCTCTGCTATTCATCTGCGATAACGGTTTGTCTCAATACTTTTCATATCCTGCTCATATAAATGACAAAATTGACAATAAGCGTTATATAACATCCTTAATATATTCATTGAATCTGAGAATCCTGCTGCTGTTATTCTTATTGAATAATAGGTGTTCAAAATCTTTCATTTTTACATTCAAGTTAGTGCGCTCAAGTACTTGGAAAATTGCTGTTTTGAGTTCTTCAGGAGACCCTATGCCTCTCCTTTTTACTAGAAAATCATAGTCTGGGAATGTTTGCCCTAACAAGAACATCAAGTCATAGAAGTCCCGTCCTTTGGCCCTGTCTAGTAGGG
>JBEKDR010000156.1:0-8041 GCA_050014255.1 Bacteroidales bacterium
TTGTACCTTGTAGCAACATATGATGATATAATTGGGTTTGCGAAACATAATTGCGATTGGATAGAACCTACGCTTACAGGTCCCAAAGGTTCAATCAATCTGACAGAGCTGAAATGGGTTATAAATTCGGGCGGGCAGGGAGAACCTGTAATAAACCGGGCAACGAGTGGAGAGAAACTGAGAGTCAACGGCAAAATTTATAAAAATGGCATCAACGTCAATGCTACATCAATTATTGAATACGATCTGCCGGAAGGAGTCACAAGGTTCAAAGCAAAAACCGGTCTGCAAAATATGATTACAGCAGGTGGTTCGGCTGGTCATGATCCGGAATCTCAGTTAAGGATGAACAACACTGCAAAATTCCTGGTATTCGTCGAGGATCCTGCAGGGCCACAGCCATCTGAAACAGCTTCAATGACTTTGAAATTTAGCCAGATCGGCTTAAAAGGTACTCATAGTGTCAAAGATCTGTGGACAGGTGAGAAGCCTGGAAATTTCACAGACTCATTAACCCGGACCATCAATCGACATGGAGCAGGACTTTACAGGATACATTAAGAATTATTATTTATGAAGAAATTTTTTTATTTGTTTCTTTTTTTTACTTCTGGAATTATTTGTACGGCTCAGACTCAGAATATCATATCCGTTAATGCTGACAGACCTGTCTCTTCCATTCAGCCGACTATGTGGGGCATATTTTTCGAGGATATAAACTTTGCCTCTGACGGAGGTATTTATGCCGAACTGGTGAAAAACCGTTCCTTCGAGTTTGCCAGACCATTGATGGGATGGAAAATTCTGAAACCCGATACTACAACCGGTGTGTTGATTATTAACAGAAGTGAAACAAATCCTGCCAATCCTCGCTATGCAAGGATTGCAATCGCTCCGGGTGAAGCTTCCTTTGGGTTATCCAATGCAGGTTTCAGAGGAATGGGAATTAAAAAAGGAAAGACATATCATTTTTCGGTTCTTGCCCTCCGGCCGGAGGGCAGTACTCTGAAAATGCGCATCGAACTGGTTAATCCTCAGGGCAAAATGATAGGTGCAGCAAGCCTGGTCCCGGATTCAAATGGTTGGAAGAAATATGCTGCCAGCTTTGTGGCTGATGCAACTGAGCCAAAAGCCAGACTGAACATATGGTTTGAAGGTTCCGGATCCGTTGACATAGATATGGTTTCTCTTTTCCCCGATGATACATGGAAAAATCGTCCTGGTGGTCTAAGGGCTGATTTAGTGCAATTGCTAGCCGATTTAAAACCCGGCTTTCTTCGTTTCCCCGGGGGTTGTATAGTCGAAGGGAGAGATCTGGCAAACCGTTATCAATGGAAGAACACCGTTGGAAAGATCGAAGATCGCCATTTAATTGTGAATAGGTGGAATACAGAATTTGCCCACCGTCTTACTCCCGACTATTTTCAATCGTTCGGTATGGGCTTCTTTGAATATTTTCAGCTTGCCGAAGATATTGGTGCCGAGCCTTTGCCAATACTGAACTGTGGCATGGCCTGCCAGTTCAATACAGCTGAAGTTGTCCCTCTAGATCAGCTTGATCCCTATATTCAGGACGCTCTCGATTTAATTGAATTTGCGAATGGTCCCGCTGATTCCAAATGGGGTAGCGTTCGTGTTGGCATGGGTCATCCTTCTCCCTTTAGTATGAAATTTATTGGTATTGGCAATGAACAGTGGGGTCCGCAGTATATCGAGCGTTATGCTGTATTTATAAAAGCTGTTAAAGAAAAGTATCCCGATATTAAAATTGTTACCGGGACCGGTCCGTCTCCATCAGGAAAGGATTTTGATTATGCTTCGGGGGAACTGAAAAAACTGAATGCCCAGATCGTTGATGAACATTATTATGCCAATCCTGAATGGTTTTTTCAGAATGCAACACGCTATGATAACTACGATCGAAACAGTTTTAAAATATTTGCCGGAGAATACGCAGCTCAAAGCAAATTTACCTGCAGCCCCGACAATCAGAACAACTGGAAGTGTGCCCTGTCCGAAGCTGCCTTCATGACCGGTCTCGAACGAAATGCCGGAGTGGTATATATGTGTTCGTATGCACCGCTTTTTGCGCATGTTGATGCCTGGCAATGGACACCTGATCTTATCTGGTTTGATAACCTGAGATCATACGGTACCCCCAATTATTATGTTCAGAAATTATTTTCCAACAACAAAGGATCCGAGGTATTGCCTTTGCTTATGGGAAACAAACCTCTGACCGGACAAAATGGCCTGTATGCCTCTGCGGCTTTTGATAAAAACAGTAATGAAATTATATTGAAACTGGTCAATTCAGGAGAGAAAGCTCAAACCGAAAATATTGTTCTTGACAGCAGAAAAAAGTTGGGACCAAAAGCCAAAATTTATGTTCTGAAAAGCGAAGACCTGAACAGTGTCAATTCTCTGGAACAACCAACCCTGGTAAGCCCGGTTGAAAGTGAAATTGTACTCAAAGGAAAAACTGTAAATCAGGTGCTTGAACCATATTCATTTTCAGTCATAAGGATTAAGGTTTTGCAATAAAAATGACTTTAAAAATATATAGGTTCAATTTGAAACGTTAAAAGAAATCAAGACACTAATATCCCGGATAAAAAATGAAAAACACAATTATTATTGTTACTCTGTTCCTCACTCTATTACCGGAAAATATCATTCTTGCGCAATCGGGAAACACCCTCTGGTACGACCATCCTGCCCGGTATTTTGAAGAAAGTCTGGTGCTGGGAAATGGTAAAATGGGGGCATCGGTTTTTGGAGGTGTCAGTTCCGACAAAATTTATCTGAACGATGCAACATTATGGTCAGGTGGACCTGTTGATGCACATATGAATCCGGAGGCATACAAAAACCTGTCTGTTGTGAGAGAAGCGTTAAAAAAAGACGATTATAAATTGGCGGACCAGTTGCAGTGCAAGCTTCAGGGGAAGTACTCCGAATCATATTCCCCGCTTGGAACCTTATTTATCGATTTTAAACATCCTGCTGAGTCGAAGGATTACTATCGTGAATTGAATATTGGCGATGCCGTTTCTAAAGTAAAGTATGAAATTGACGGGATTACTTATACGCGCGAATATTTTGTTTCTCATCCCGATCAGATTATGATCATCAGACTCACAAGCTCGAAAAAAACAGATTTAAATTTTAATATCCGGTTTGAAAGCCTTTTGAAATGCAATATATCTGATGAAAATTCGGTCTTAAAAGTAAAAGGATATGCGCCTGTACGTGCAGCTCCCAACTATTTAGGAAATATTCCTGATGCAGTAGTCTTCGATGAAAAGAAGGGAACTCGCTTCACTACCCTCATAAAAATTAAAAACATCGATGGTAAAATTGTTACTTCCGATAGTATCCTGGGTGTGGAAGGAGCTTCCGAAGCGTTGATCTATGTATCCATCGCCACCAGTTTTAATGGATTTGATAAAGACCCGGCTGCACAAGGGGTTAATGATGAAGACCTGGCTACCGGTCAATTGGAAAAAGCTTTTTCGAAATCGTTTCAGGAATTGAAATCATCCCATCTGGCCGATTACCAGAAATATTTCAACCGGATAAGTCTGGAACTTGGAAAAACTGATGCTCCCAATTTACCTACCAACGAAAGACTTAAACGTTATACTGAAGGCAAAGAGGACAAGAATCTCGAAATACTCTATTTCCAGTATGGCCGCTATCTGCTTATCAGCAGTTCGCGTACACCGGGAGTACCAGCCAATTTACAGGGAATCTGGAACCCATATCTTCGTCCGCCATGGAGCAGTAACTATACCACAAACATCAATCTAGAGGAGAACTACTGGCTGGCCGAAAATGCAAATCTTTCAGAGATGCATTGGCCATTGCTGACCTTTATTAAAAATGCTTCGGTGACGGGGGCCGTGACGGCACGAACCTTTTATGGCTGCAGTGGTTGGGTATTATGCCACAATTCCGATATCTGGGCAATGAGTAATCCTGTTGGCGATTTTGGACATGGCGATCCGGTTTGGGCCAATTGGAACATGGGAGGAACCTGGCTGAGTACAAATCTCTGGGAATACTATAGTTTCACAAAAGACATTGATTTTCTTAAAAACGACGGCTATCCCCTGATGAAGGGCGCTGCACAGTTTTGCCTCGATTGGCTGGTAGAAGACACGCAAGGAAAATTGATCACCTCACCGTCAACTTCGCCCGAGAATAAATATATTTCAAATGAGGGATACCACGGTGCTACATTATATGGTTGCACGGCCGATCTGGCAATGATCCGGGAATGTTTTACCGAGACAATTGAAGCATCCCGGATTTTAAATATCGATGCAGATTTCAGAACAAAGCTTGAAAATGCACTGGCCCGTTTGCATCCTTACCAGATTGGCAAAAAAGGAAACCTGCAGGAGTGGTATTATGATTGGGAAGATGAAGATCCCCAGCATCGTCATCAGTCTCACCTCTTCGGCCTCTTCCCTGGTCATTCGATAGACCCCGTAAAGACACCCGACCTGGCCAATGCCTGTCGTAAAACCCTGGAAATAAAGGGAGATGAAACTACGGGTTGGTCGAAAGGCTGGCGCATCAACCTGTGGGCGCGGCTTGGGGATGGAAACCATGCCTATAAAATGTACCGTGAATTGCTGAAATATGTCGATCCAAAAGGTGAAGATCCGTCCTACTCCAGGGGCGGAGGCACTTACCCTAATTTATTTGATGCCCATCCTCCTTTTCAGATAGATGGCAATTTTGGCGGGGCTGCGGCTGTGATTGAAATGCTGGTTCAATCGTCAGAAAGTGAAATACACCTGCTGCCTGCGCTGCCTGATGCCTGGGAAAACGGTTCGGTAAAAGGGATTTGCGCCAGTGGTGGTTACGAAATTTCGATGGAATGGACACAAAAAACATTGAAAAACCTCGTCATTTATGCAAAAGCAGATGGGAGAACAAAACTGATCTGTGGTGACAAACAAAAGGAAGTTTTTCTGAAAAAAGGACAAAAAATGGAAATTAATTGGCAAAATATAAAGAAATGATTGACCCTCATCCCTTTTAATATCTGAAACTTAAAACTAAAACAATGAAACTTACAGTTATAAAGACTAAACATTTCCTTTCGGTTTTGGCATTCGCTTTTCTGTCTGTTGCAAGTCAGGCAAAAGTAGTGTCATTTACAAAGGACAGCGATGGGATCACATGTAACCTGGACAAAGGTTTGATGAAGGTAAAAATATGTCTGGATAATATAATTGAGGTGAAATACACTTTTCTTCCCATATTCCTTGACAAACCTCCCCTGATTATCACAAATGAGTGGAAAAACACTCCCGGGTTCACTATAACTGAAAGCGCAGGCGAAATTATTATTACTACTTCTAAATTAAAGGTGATAGTGAACAAGCTGAGCAACTCCATCAAATACACCGATTTGAAAGGGAATATCATTCTTAGTGAAGATGCATCTCAGGGCAAATCGATGACAGCGGTCACAATCGCCGGAATTCCAACTTACAGCTGTACAACTCAATTTGATTCTCCTGCTGATGAATCTCTTTATGGTCTGGGATGCCATCCCGAAGATTCGCTTTCGATAAATTACAAAGGCCGAAATCAGAATATGGCAATCAAGTATATGACTGGTGCGGTCCCGGTCCTTCTTTCGACCAGAGGTTACGGACTTATGTGGGATAACTACTCTGCTTCTGATTTCTATGGGGCTGAGGAAGGAAATACAAAATTCAGATATGTGTCGGAAAGCGGCAATATGACCGACTATTATCTCATATATGGTCCCGACTTCGATCATATCATAGCCTCTTACCGAGATGCTACAGGATCTGCACCCATGTTCCCGAAATGGTCATTTGGGCTTTTCCAGTCCCAGGACAGATATAAGAGTCAGGCAGAAATTTTATCGGTTAAAGATAAGTATCGCAATAACAAAATCCCAGTTGACTGCATTGTTCAGGATTGGTTTTACTGGGAGCCTGATGTGATTGGATCACATGTGATGTGGCCTGAAAGGTATCCCGACCCTAAAGCAATGGTCGATGAATTGCATAAGGCAAACATTCACGCAATGATCTCCATCTGGCCTGTTTTCTCAAAAGAAACAAATACATATGACCAGATGGCACATTCCGGAGGATTGACCGATATTTTATGGGACAATGCGATGACTCATATTATGGATAGTTATTATGATGCTCACAGCCCTCAGGCCCGTGAACTATATTGGAAACAGGCCTACGACAGTCTTATAGGACGCTACGGCTGGGATGCCTGGTGGATTGATCAGTGCGAACCCGATAACGGAGGCAATCTCGATTTGAGAAGGAAAAGTAATTTTGCTATCGGGAGAGGTATTGATTACATGAATACCTATTCTCTGATGCATGCAACCGGATTATACAAAAACTGGAGAAAAGACATTCAGGGAAAAAGGGCCTTTTTCCTTATACGTCAGGCATTTGCGGGACAACAACGGAATGCTGCCACATTATGGTCATCAGATATAACATGTACCTGGAATGCATACAGGAACCAGGTGCCTCAGGGAATTAACGCATGTGCATCGGGTATTCCTTACTGGACTTCCGATATTGGAGGCTACCATTTCCACTGGCAGGCCCCTGACTGGTCATCACCGGCAAACCGGGAATTATTTACACGATGGTTTCAGTTCGGTACATTCAGTCCCATTTTCAGAATACACGGAAAAGGTGAAAGGGCACTTTTCTCAGATAATTGGGATGCCTCTACTAAATCTATACTGTTGAAGTACGATAATCTGCGTTACCGGCTTTTGCCTTATATCTATTCACTTGCATGGAAAGTAACCAGTGAAGGCTACACCATCATGCGATCGCTTGCTTTCGATTTTCAGGATGATGCTGCTATTAAATCCATTCCGGACCAGTACATGTTTGGTCCTGCATTACTGGTGAATCCGGTTACAGAAAGATTATACAGTGTTCCGGACAGTAAGAATATCAAGAAATCGAGAAAGGTATATCTTCCTAAAGAGTCGGAATGGTATGACTTCTGGACAGGCAGATTGCTACCTGGCGGACAAACTATCGATGCGCCAGCTCCAATAGAAAAAATTCCGCTTTATATAAGAGCGGGCTCCATAGTACCTATGGGTCCTTTCCTTCAGTTTGCCACTGAAAAGCAGGCAGATCCGATCGAATTACGGATCTATCCGGGAGCTGACGGAGAATTCACTTTGTATGAAGACGAAAATGATACGTACAATTACGAAAGTGGACAGTTTACTACTATTATTATTAAATGGGACAATACGCAAAAAATTCTGACGATATCCGACCGTAAAGGCGAGTTCCCGGGAATGCTGAAAGAACGTTTGTTCAATATTGTAATGGTAAATAAAAACCATGGAACCGGATTGGAAATATGTCCCAAAACCGACAGGGTTATAAAGTATAATGGAACCAGAGTGGATATAAATTTCTGAAAAACTGAATAACTGGTTTTATGGACAGCTTAAATTAATAATGTTTATCGGGAAAACATAACAGTCAATCTGAAATATATTATTATAAATAATGTAACCTATGAGTAAACTACTGCTTAAAACTTTTCTGCCGCAAGCAAATTTATTATTTATCAACGCTTCGAGATTAGTCTCGCTAAACTGGGTCGATACAATAATAATTGTTCTTTATTTCGCATTTGTCCTGGGAATCGGATACTATTTGCTCCGTTTTACCAAGACGGGTGTCGATTTTTTCCTTGCCGGCAGGAGCATGACAAAATGGATTGCCGGTCTGTCTTTTGTTGCGGCAAATCTTGGATCACTTGAATTAATGGGATGGGCAGCTGCATCGTACCAATATGGAATACTTGCCACACACTGGTACTGGATCGGCGCCATTCCTGCTATGCTTTTCCTTGGAATTGTGATGATGCCATTTTACTACATTTGCAAGACTCATTCTGTTCCAGGCTATTTAAAACTGAGATACGGAGAAAATGCAAGTATGCTTTCTGCTGTCTCATTTGGATTTATGACAGTGCT
>JBEKDR010000157.1:0-7747 GCA_050014255.1 Bacteroidales bacterium
ATGTACGTGCCATATCCATTAAAACATCAATACCCAATATAATAAAAACAGGTTCTACGGGCAGGCCGAAACTGACAACAGTTCCAAGTAAAATCACAAGGGCAGCTCTTGACACTCCTGCTACGCCTTTGCTTGTGATCATCAGCGTAACGCATATAACAATCTGTTTTTCAATTGGAAGGTCAATTCCTGCCGCCTGAGCAACAAATATTGATGCCAGTGACAGATATAATGTTGTACCATCCAGATTAAAACTGTAACCTGTTGGTATAACAAATGCAACAATTTTTCTTGGAATTCCGAACTTCTCCATTGATTCCATCGCAGACGGCAATGCAGATTCGGAATTTGAGGTGGCAAATGCTATTGTTGCAGGTTCGGAGACTGCCTTAATAAATGGTCTGACGGGTATTCTGAAAATCAATGCAACCGGAAGCAGGACAAAAGCAAGGAAAGCGATCAGGGCAACATATAAAGTCGCCAATAGTTTAAAGAGATTATAAAGAATATCAAGTCCCATATGTCCAACCGTATAGGCAATAGCTGCAAATACTGCGACAGGTGCATAATACATGACAATATTGGTGAACTTAAACATTATTTCTGCAAGGCTTTCACTAAACCGGATCATTGGTGCCCGGTACTTCTCTTTAACTAATGCTACTGCAATCCCGAAAATAATACTGAAGACCACAATCTGCAATATCTGACCTTCGAAAATAGATTTTGCTATATTCTCCGGAAAGATGTGAAGTATAAAATCGCCTGCACTTTGAGCTTTTACGGCAGCAATTGCAGGTGTCTCAGGGTTTAGCGGCAACGTAACTCCCACACCTGCTTTACCAACATTTATTGCCAGAAGTCCGATAAATAATGCAAGAGTGGATATGATTTCGAAATAAAGCAGTGATTTCCATCCCATTCTTCCTATCTGCTTTATATTTGCGTGCCCTGCAATACCCACGACAAGAGTTGAAAACAGAAGCGGGGCGATAATGGTTTTTATCATCCTCAGAAAAATATCGCTAAGAACCTGAAGTTTTTTTGCTGCTTCTGGAATGTCATATCCGAATTCAGCTCCTGCAACCATGCTGACAAGAATCCATGTTGTAAGAGATCTCTTGCGGTAAGCATGAATAAACAGAAGGAAAATTGTTAATAATCTAAATATAAACAGTATAGCGGAAGGAATTTCAAGTATATCATTGGCTTTTAAAACTAAAAGAACAAGTGCAATACTAACAGCACTCAGTAGCAAATAAGGGAAAAGTTTCCAGACTTTTTGCATTAAATATCTAAATTATGCAAGCTGAAATAACTGCTTACTCATATTAGCTGCAACTACCTGAGCAATCTGAATGTTCTTTGCTGCTACACCCGAAGCATGAGTTCATTGTCGCGGCTAATTCATTTTCAGTTGCTTCGCGGACGTCAACAATTTTACCCGAAAAAAACAGATCTATGCCTGCCATAGGGTGATTAAAATCCATTCTAACGAAGGTGTCCGTAATTTCATTAATGATTCCTGTCAAAGGGTTACCTTCTGAATCTGTCATCGGCACCTCATTGCCCACCCTGCAGATGTCTTCATTGATTTTTCCATCAGTTTCAAAAACGGAAACAGGAACGTTGATTATCATCTCTTCCCTTTTATCGCCATAGGCCATTTCAGAATTGAGTGCAAACCTGAAAACATCTCCCTTTTTCAATAAACTGATATTGGATTCAAAAACGGGCAACAGCCTGCCAGTTCCATAAATAAATGTTAATGGTCTTGAATCATCCAGAGTCTCAATAATTCTGCCGTTAGAATCATTTTCCCTGAGTTCATAAACCAGGGAGACCATTTTATTATTTTCGATTTTCATCTAAGCTTTATTTTCAACGGTTCAAATATAATTTAATTTGCCGTTTGAGAAATCAGGCAATAAACATTTTCAGGATAAATATTAAAAATATCCTGGCGGGTCGAAAGATTGTAAAGAAATGATCAGTAAATAAAACTGATTCTTATTTCAGGGTTGTTGTAGATATTATATGGATTATCCAACGGCCATAAAACCATGAAATTTAGTGTAGATCTCCGTCCTAAATGCTGACTTATACCTCCACCAACAAGAACAGTGTTTAAGAAAAATCTTTCTGAATTGTAGGAACTTTGAGGAGTGTAGGAATTTTGCCATTTCCAAAAGTAAGAATTAAGACTAAGCAATTCATCTTCCAGGTGAAGAAAAATTCCTGTATGTCCCCCCAGTGGAATGACAGAACTAAGATCCTGAATAACAGCAAATTCAACATATCCTTTAGCTCCATAAATAGCTGTCTCACTATAATTGTCTTTATAGTAAGTGTAAGTAGGGCCCAGAGCTACGGCCACTCTCGGTAAAACCCAATATCCAATGACCGGGGAGACCTGAATATCAGTGATTGTTCCGAACTGTAATCCGAGATTTCCTCCATAGAATAGTCTCTCTTTAAAAGAAGGCGTTCCATTATTGTCCTTCTGATCAAAGGGGAATTGTTCTTCCTTGGCATTCTGCCCTGATATCATTGAAAATGATGTAAATACGAGCATATTAATCAACAGAACAGTTCGCGAGTGGCAGATTATTGAAGTTATTTTATTATTAAGTACCATTTTAAAAATTTGTTACTTTAATTGTGAACTATACAAATAAACGAAAAAATGCATTTATTAATATATTATACATTCAATCTTTTTTAAAATAAAGAAATTAGGCAGACAGGATGGCAGAACTTTTATTTTTCAATTTTTTCAAATGAAGCTACCAGTCCTTTTATGAGGGAGGAGCTGAAACCATTATGCTCCATTTCATTTAATCCTACTATGGTACATCCTTTAGGAGTGGTCACTTTATCAATCTCAAATTCAGGATGTTGATGTCTTTCTATTAACAGTTCTGCAGCTCCCTTTACCGTTTGATTTACAATAGCGCTTGCTGTTGCGGCATCGAAACCTATCTGAATGCCTCCCTGAATCATCGCTCTTATAAACCTGAGAACATAAGCTATACCGCATGCTCCTAATATTGTTGCTGATTCCATCAGATCTTCATCAATTGTCATAGTTGTACCAATAATATCAAACAGAAATTTCACTGATTCAATTTCCCTTGGCATAGCTACATCATGACATATACAGGTAACCGATTTGCCTACACTTGCAGAAATATTTGGCATTGCCCTGAAAACCGATACTCTGCTGTTAATTACGGCATTAATCTTACTGATTGGTACCCCGGCAGTTACAGATACAAGAAGTTGCTTCCCGGGATTGAGGTGATCCTTTAATTCTTCCAGAACGCTTATAATATTATAGGGTTTTACCGCAATAATTATCAGATCGGATTCCTTAATGGCCTCTATATTATCAGACATTAATCTGACTCCATATTCTTTAAGATATGCAAGCTCCTCGATATTTCTTCTGGTGGCAGTAATATTTTTAGCGGGAATTATTTGCTGTTTCAGTAACCCCAGTACTATAGATATACCAATATTTCCACATCCTATAATTGATACTCTGTTGTTTATCATCTCTGCATATTTTTAATTCTTCTGATAAATTCATTATAGATTTGCCTAATTATGATCTTTCACATTAACATATTTTTGCTCAATTATCATATAAAAGAATGCAAATATAAGATTATTAGTATAAATATGATATATAATATATCTGTTTAATTAATATTTTATATTATTATTTATATTAGGAACAGATAAGATCCGGATCGAAAAATCCAGGCCTTTTATGACCTTGCCAGCTATTTATTAAATACCTTTAGTGAAGATAATTTTGTAATCATAATAGTTTTCAAATGCTATGAATAAGAGGAATATTATAGTCAACGGAGGGACCAGGGGGATTGGGAAGGAAGTAGTAAATTGCCTTGCACAAGATACTAACAATCAGCTTCTTGTAACAGGAAGAAATGAAAAGGCTTTAAATAGTCTTTCAATGAAATATAAAAATGTAAAATCATTTTCTTTAGACATGTCACTTTTTGAAAATCAGGACAAGAAGTTCAGAGAAATGGTTTCTGATCATTTTGGGAGAGTTGACATTCTCATCAACATAGCAGGTTTCCTTGTTGTAAAAGATTTTCTTAACATGACAAATGATGAAGCCAGGCTGATGATGGAGACTAACTTTTTCGGACCTGCTTCGGTAATCAGAATTTTAAAACCAATGATGCCTGCAGGATCTCACATAGTTAATATCTCAAGTATGGGCGGTTTTCAGGGAAGTGCAAAGTATAAGGGACTTTCATATTATAGTGCTTCTAAAGCTGCATTAGCCTGTCTTACAGAGTGTTTAGCAAATGAATTTTTAGAAGATGGGATCAGTGTAAACTGTCTGGCTCTGGGTGCAGTGCAGACTGAGATGCTTGATGAAGCATTTCCCGGATATAAAGCTCCTGTCAATGCAAAACAAATGGCTGAATTTATCTCAGTTTTTGCCCTTGCCGGAAATAAGTGTTTTAACGGGAAAATTTTGCCGGTGGCTATTAGTAATCCGTGATTGTTTTAGGGTTGGCGGGTAAATCAGGCATAAGTCTTTACCTCAATTTTCCCATCCAGCGCAAGCAAACCGTTATAAGCAAGAGCTTTCAGCTCATCCTCGCCCGGATAGACAACGACTTCCGCTATAAAGCTTACCATAGAACTTATTTCACTGACATAAGTATCCTGATATGCCATACCACCAGTAAGAATGATTGCGTCGACTTTTCCGCTTAAAACAGTGGCCATTGCTCCTATTTCTTTTCCAACCTGGTACGAAGCGGCATTTCTGACGAGAAGGGCCTTCTTATCACCTTTTTCTGCCATTTTACATACCTCAATAAAACTATTGGTTCCGAGATAGGCCACCATTCCTCCTTTTCCGGTAAGCATTGTCTTAATCTCATCGCATGAAAATCTTCCGCTGAAACAGAGGTCGACCAACTGTCCTGAAGGCAACCCTCCTGAGCGTTCCGGTGAAAAAGGACCATCGCCATTAAGTGCATTGTTCACATCAAGTACCCTTCCATTTTTATGCGCACCTACACTCACACCACCACCCATATGGGCTATAATCAGGTTTAACTCTTCATATTTCCTCCCTTTTGAAGCCGCATAAATACGTGCAACTGCTTTCTGGTTCAGGGCATGAAATATAGATTTTCTTTCAATTTCGGGGTGGCCCGATAATCTGGCAATAGCCTGAAGTTCATCTACAACTACGGGATCAACAATATATGCCGAAGCACAGCACAAAGAAGATGCAATATCATCCGCAATGAGCCCTCCAAGATTACTCGCATGCTGGCCAGAAAATCCGTTTGTCAAATCATCCTTCATTCTTTGATTGACCTTATAAACCCCTGATTCAATGGGTTTTACAAGGCCACCACGACCAACAACTGCGGCAATCCTTTCAAGATCTATATTTCGTTCCGATAATTCATTCATTATCAGATCTTTTCTAAAGCGAAACTGATCAGTAATTCTTTCAAAATTCTTTAATTCATCAGAAGAATGCCTTAGTGTTTTTTCAAAAACCAATCTTTCTTCCTCAAAGAGAGAAAATTTGGTTGATGTTGAACCAGGATTGATTGCCAGAATTAGTCGGTCTGTCATAATTCAGGTTGATTTCGGATTGTACTTTCTGGCATTACGCCATCAGGCAGGATAATGCAATGCAGAAATACTTGGATGTTTCACTTTCGCTTCTGGACATTACGATTACAGGTTTTTCTGTTCCTCTTATCAACCCGGCCAGCTCACCTTTAGCAAAGAGCATAAGTCCTTTATAGAAAGGATTGCTTGATTCCAGCGATGGAAAGAGGAGTATATCTGCATCACCACTGACCGGAGTTTCAACTCCTTTAATTTCAATACTTTTTTTATCGCATGCAAGGAATATATCCAGAGGACCATCCATAACACAATTTTTGATCTGATTTCGGTCTGCCATCTTGCACATTATAGAGTAATCGACAGAGCTTTCAAAATGGCGGCTCATCTTTTCCGATGCACCTATCAGGGCGATTTTTGGTTTTTTGACACCAAACTTCCGGGCCATTTCGATTGCGTACCGGGCCATGGCAACTTTCTGATCAAGGTCAGGGAAAGGTATTACTGCCGGATCGGTAATAAACAGAAGTTTATGATATGCAGGAATTTCAATGGCACAAACATAGCTAAGTACAGCATTAGGGATCATCAACCCTTTTTCTTTATCCATTACGGCCCGCAGAAATTTATCTGTTCCAACCAGCCCTTTCATGATTATATCAGCCTTACCTGCTTTTGCTAACTTTACTGCTTCACAGGACGCGTTGATTTCATTGTCTGATTCCACCAGGTTAAAGCTATTGTCATCAATCCCTTCAGCTTTGCACGTTTTCCTGATTTCCGAAGGTCTTCCGATAAGGATGCCTTCAATAAATCCTTTTTTTACTGCTTTATATATCGCTCCAATTGTATTATTATCCTGCGCCCATGCAACAGCAATGCGATGCTTCTTTTTAAGCGCAAGCACCTTTTGCTCCATCTGTTTAAGGGTTCTGATCATAATCTTGCTATCTGCAGGCTGCAGCGGCTAAAAGTATGCTGTCGAATTTTGCCTGTTCCGAATCTGATCTTGAGGTCAGTACAATCGGAACCATGGCTCCGAGAATTATTGAGGCTACCTTAGCTTTAGCAAAGAAAACCAATGACTTGTATAATACATTACCTACCTCAATATCAGGCATCAGCAAAAGATCGGTATCGCCGGCTACCTCGCTCTTAATCCCTTTAAGTTGTGAACTTTCAAGACTTACAGCATTATCGAAAGCGAGGGGTCCATCAATAATACAATTTCTTATCTGGTCGCGTTGATTCATTTTTGAGAGAAGGGCAGCATCGAGAGTAGCCTGCATATTTTCATTAACCATTTCAACAGCGCCAAGGACAGCGACTTTTGGCATTATATAACCTAGCCTGTTAAGGCATGCAACAGAATTATTTACAATAGCTATTTTGTCATGCAGAGTTGGCGCGATATTCATAGCAACATCTGTTACTGCGATAACTTTCGGATAGGTCTCAACTTCAAAAAGTGCAAAATGCGACAACAAATTACCGGTTCTCAATCCCCATTCCTTATTAAGAACGCATCTGAGCAAAGTTGCAGAACCAATCTTTCCCTTCATAAGTATGTCGGCCTGTTTGCTGCTAGCCATTTTTACGGCAGTTTCGACAGATTTCTCAACATCGTGTTCATTAATTATTCTGAGGCCTGTAATGTCATAATTATTTGATGAACAAATAGTGTGTATTTCCTCTTCATCCCCTACCAGGATTGGATCAATAATATTGTCTTTCCAGGCCTTGATAACTGCACCCAATGAGTGCTGATCATTTGCAGCAGCCAGAACAAGCTTCTTCCTGGGTCCTCCATAAACCAGGCTTTTCAGGTCATTCATGTTTTTTAATACCATTGAATCAGGGTTTTATGTTTTTTCTAGACTTTGTGATGCTCGACAATCTCGCGGGTTTCTGATGCAATGACAAATTCTTCATTTGTCGGGACAACCATCACAGTTACCCTTGATTCTTTCTTACTGATAACCAACTCTTTGCTGCGTGCACTAATATTTTTTTGCTTATCAAAAACCAGGCCCATGTACTCGAGGTCCTTACAAATGTTTTCCCTGGCTTCTGATGCATTCTCCCCGACCCCCCCGGTAAAAAT
>JBEKDR010000158.1:0-15674 GCA_050014255.1 Bacteroidales bacterium
CCAAAATTTCAAAGAACGATTTTAAAAATATTAATGTAAACGAACTAGTGAAACAAATTTTAACCTTAGATGTAAACGAACTACTGACATTTTGATGTAAACGGACTATAGAAATTTATCAACTAAACATTAAAAACTGAATAGTTAGCTCTGTGAGCTTTAAAAAATGTCGATTCGGTTAAAATAATTTATGTAATATTGAAATTGAAAAAATTATAATTATGACAGAACAGATTAAGCAAATTGCGGAAAGGATAAAAGAGATCCGCGAAATCTCAGGGATTTCTGCAGAGACCCTGGCTGTTAAGCTGGGAATTCCAACAGATCTCTATCTGAAATATGAAGGCGGGAATACTGACATCCCTGTGGGAATTATCTTCAAAATATCGGAACTATTCAATGTCGAACTATCCGTTATGCTTGGAGGAGATAACCCCAGACTTCGTATTTATGGAGTCGTAAGGAACGGGAAAGGATTAAAACTTGAACGCAGAAAACAATACAAGTACGAAAGTCTGGCTTATAATTTCATCCATAAAAAAGCCGAGCCATTTATGGTCACAATTGATCCTGGTTCCGAAAACAAATTACTAGAATTTAATTCCCACCCCGGACAGGAGTTTAATTTTGTTATCAAAGGAACAATGATGACAATTATTGACGGACATGAGATCATCCTTAATGAAGGTGATTCGATCTATTTTGATTCAGGATACAAACATGCAATGAGAGCAATGAACAATGAACAGGTCAGGTTTCTGGCAATAGTTTTATAAAACCCATTAGAAAAGATAACAATGATACTTAAAAAATATCTTAATAAAACTGAGTTTAGCTCTTACCAGGAATTCAAGTCTGATTTTAAAATCAACATTCCTGAAAATTTCAATTTTGCTTATGATGTCGTAGATGAAATAGCGGCAAGCAACCCCGACAAAATTGCAATGGTATGGTGTGATGATAAGGGCAATGAAGCCATCTTTACTTTCGGACAGATGAAGTATTACAGCGACAAAGCTGCCAATTTCTTCAAATCCAAAGGTATCCGCAAGGGTGACCCGGTGATGCTGATCCTGAAAAGACATTTTGAATTCTGGTTCTGCACACTCGCTTTAAATAAAATAGGAGCTATAACGATACCTGCTACACATCTGCTTTCAACAAAAGACATTATCTACCGAAATAATGCAGCCGACATAAAGATGATAGTTTGTGTGCCCGATCCTGAAGTTATTCAGCATATCGAGGAATCAGAGAGTAAATCACCCACTCTGAAACTTAAAATGATGGTTGGGGAGGATCGTCAGGGCTGGCTGAATTTTACCAAAGGGATGGACAACAGTTCAGAAAATTTTATCAGACCTGTTTCAGATCAGGCAACGGCTAATAAGGATATTATGCTGCTCTACTTTACCTCAGGAACCACCGGAATGCCGAAAATGGTGAACCATGATTTTATATATCCTCTTGGACATATTCTTACTGCAAAATACTGGCAGAATGTCCAGGATGATGGCCTTCATTTTACAGTTGCCGACACCGGATGGGCCAAATCAGCCTGGGGCAAACTGTACGGTCAATGGTTATCAGGATGTGCAGTAATGACTTATGATTATGACAAGTTCGTTCCAAAGAATCTTATGGAAGTAATTGAAAAATACAAAGTTACATCTTTTTGCGCCCCTCCTACAATTTACAGATTCCTAATAAAGGAAGATCTCACAAAGTTTGATCTGAGCCATCTAAAATATTGCGTGGTCGCCGGTGAACCTTTAAACCCGGAGGTTTTTAAACAATTCTATGATCATACTGGCATCTTGCTTATGGAAGGATACGGTCAGACGGAATGTACTGTTGCAGTGGCAACTTACCCGTGGATGAAGCCCAAACCCGGTTCAATGGGAATGCCGTCACCAGGTTATAATATTGATATCGTCGATGAAGATGGTAATCCGTGTGAAGCCGGAAACGAGGGAGAGATAGTTATTCATACCTCGAGCAGCAAGCCTGTCGGTATGTTCAATGGTTATTTCCGCGACGATCACTTAACTGCAAGTGTATCGGTCCTTTTGAAGTCGAGAGTGCATTGATGGAACATCCTGCCGTACTTGAATGTGCAATTACTGCAGTACCTGACCCCGACCGGGGACAGATTGTCAAGGCAACAATCGTTCCTTCAAAAAATTATCATCCGAGTGAAGAACTTGCAAAAGAGCTTCAGGAGCATGTTAAAAAAGTTACAGCACCTTATAAATATCCACGTCTCGTCGAATTTGTGACCGAACTTCCCAAAACTATCAGCGGGAAGATCCGGAGAGTTCAGATACGCGATGAAGATAAGGAGGAATAAAATTCATATAACTGCAAAGTTCACAAAATTAAATTAAACCAATTTCGAAGCATTTTTTTGTATTTTCACTATTGCCGTCACTATATCTTCCATATCTTTTTTTGTGCCAAGAAAGACTCTTTGTCCTAACGAAATACCTGTTTCTCTATCAATCATTTCATTAACTGGACAAAGATTCTCCTTCCTGTATTTGTCTAACCTTTCTTTTGGGAATATCTTTTTAAAAGCCCGCAAATTAAAATATGTTTCAATAAAGGGATCAAGATGAAGAGAAGAATCTATTCCATCCCCAAAATCAATTCCTTCTGCTTCCATTGCTGACCTGAATTTCTTTTTGGGCAGACCATCGAAGTACTCTTTTTCATAGATCATCTGGTATTCATAATATGCGCGCCTTGTTTGTCCCGGATATTTTTTTGTCGGACGTACGCCCTTAATTTCTGAAAGCAGTTTTTCGAGGTATGAGGCATTTTCATCACGAAGTTTACTCTGTGCTTCCAGACGCCGCATTTGTCCCATCAAGGTAGCCGCCACGAAAGGAGTTATCCGGAAATTAGATCCGGGGAATGACCTTCTGAGACCTTTTGGATCTCTTCCGTTATTAGTATAAGCTTCAACCCTGGCCATAATATAATCATCATTTCCAATTACAGCTCCCCCCTCACCGGAGCATAAACTCTTGCCTTCCTGAAAACTGAAGCAACCCAGATTACCTATTGAACCGAGTTTCTTATTCCTCCATTCACCATGCTGCGCCTGACAGGCATCTTCAATTACCACCAGATTATGTTTTTTAGCAATTGCCATGATCTTATCCATATCAGCTGCAGCTCCACCTATATGAACAGGAATAATAGCCCTCGTATTTGGGGTAATGCGCTCTTCTATCTTATCTGCATTTATCATGAATGTTTCAGGGTCAGTATCAACAAACACCGGAAGTGCAAACAAGTTAAATGTCGTTTGTGCCGTGGCTATAAACGTATTGGTCTGAGTTATCACTTCATCACCCGGACCAATTTCGAATGCCCTTTGTGCAGTATCAAGCGCATCCGTTCCGGAGTTTGTAACCGCACAATGAGCAACTCCCATCATTTCTGCAAATGCCCTTTCAAATCTGCCAGAGAGCTCTTTTGGTGAATAGCTGTATTCTGACCATTTTTTGCTTTTAAACGCATCAAGGTACATCTGTACGTCAGTATCATCATAAATCGGCCAGGAGACTTCAAGACCTGTTCCTTTCGGGCGAACCGGACTACCACCCAGGATTGCAGGTTTGCCTGCATCCTGAATAAAGGATGTGTAAACTGATGACATTCCATTGGTAGCTAGTACTGCACCAGCCGCACCAATGGAAGTAGTCTTCACAAACGTTCTTCGGGTTAATAATCTATTCTTCATACGATAAATTAATTAGAAAGAGTTTATAAAAACATGATTATCTAAATTCATTCCTGAAAAAATGTAATTGTAACTAATTGTCAATGAGACGCGATTCTTTCAAATATTTCAAGGCACATGCGACTATTATGATAAGGACATATCCAGAAACCGGCTTTGTCACCTTTTCCGGCTACACCTGATTCCGATACTGAACTGAACCATCCTCCGGCCTTATTATCAACCAGATGATTTTTGGTATAATTCCAGCAGTTTATTGAATAATCCAGATACTTTTCGTTTCCTGTCATTTCGAATGCATTCAGGTATCCAATAATTGTCTCAGCCTGTACCCACCAGCTTCGTTCGGAATTCATCCGGCCGTTCGAAAGATCCTTTTCGTAAATCATACTGCCATCAGACTGTAATCCTTCAGCCGCTGCATTTGCAATTTTAATACTTGTTTCCTTTGCTCTTGCCAATAATTCAGTGTCGCCCAGCAAACCGGCAGCTTCAACCAGAAGCCAGGATGATTCAATATCGTGTCCGTAGGAGTCTGTCTTTGAGGTTCCATTCCAGTTTTGATCCATGAAACAAATAAGGTGCGACGTCTTGGGATCTGTTATTTTATCAAGGAATATTTCAACCAGATCTTTTAAGCGATCTGCAACCTTTCTATCGGGCCATACCCTGTAAAGATTAGAGTAAGCTTCCATAATATGGAGGTGAGTATTCATTGTTTTCTCATCAGCTATTGTTGATTCACCAATCAACTTGTCGCGTGTGCGATGCCAATCACGGGTGAAAACCTCAAAATATCCGTCAGATCTCTTATCGAGAGCATATTTTTCAAACAGATCAAATATTCCCTTTGCAGTTGTCAGTGCTTCCTTATCGCCAGTAGCCCTGTAATATTCAGCCAATCCGTAAATGAAGAATGATTGGGTATATGTCTGCTTCCTTGTATCTGATGGTTCTCCATTCGATTTGACACTCCGGTATGCACCACCAAATTCCTTATCGATAAAATGAGCCATAATATAATCTTTTGCGCGGGTGGCCAGTCTAAGGTATGCAGTGTCTTTAAGTACACGGTAAGCGGAAGAAAATGTCCACAAGATCCTTGCATTCAGAATTCCCCCTTTATCCTCATCAGGAAAAACCTGCTCTTTCACATCGATTCGTCCGATAAATCCGCCGTTGAGGTTATCAACCATTCGTACAGACCAGTATGGCAGAATATTCCTAGTAAGATTATTTGTTACTTCAGTTTTAAGCTGATTCATCCTGAGTTTTGGATCGACCTTCACGCTGTCTTGCCTGCCTATGGAATAAAGATTTGATGAAATCAGTAGGGTTATGGCTATAAATAAATATTTTTTCATTATCCGTATCCGTTAAAGGAACCTTTCCCTTTGTGTTACTTCGAGTGAAACCACCCCTGCAGTCCGGCGCCTCCCTAAAATTGCCCACCGGGAAATTTCTTAACGGTCGGCCCCCTTTGTGGTTAAAGGAATTACGTTCTACCACAAAGGTACACAAAGGTTATCACTAAGGTACACAAAAAAATTTATGATAGTCCCTGCCAATTCTACCGTCTCAGGTTTCTCCTGTCAGGGATCAGGTTCCTGGATGAACCGAACCTGTTTGGTATACGGCTATTAAATTGTTGTTTAGTGTTCTTAACCGGATAATTATCAACGAGAGGAAAAGGATGATCATCAACAACCTGGATCTTTTTAGTTATCAGCTTTTCGATATCCTTCAGATATTCCTTTTCTTCTGCATCGCAGAATGAAATAGCGGTACCTTTTGCACCGGCGCGTCCTGTCCTGCCGATCCGGTGTACATATGTTTCGGAAATATTTGGAATTTCAAAGTTTATGACATACTCCAGGTCATCCACATCAATACCGCGAGCTGCAATATCTGTTGCTACAAGAACCCTTGTTGTCTGTGCCTTGAAACCTGAAAGTGCCTTCTGTCTTGCGTTTTGTGCCTTATTTCCATGAATTGCCTCGGCACTGATGTTTTTCTTTTTCAGAACTCTTACTACTTTGTCTGCTCCGTACTTTGTCCGGGTAAATACTAACGCAGTTTTTATCTTTTCATCCTTTAATAATTCAAGCAACAATGAGTTCTTATTGACCCTGTCTATAAAATAAACAAACTGGTCCACAATTTCCACAGTTGATGCAGAAGGTGTAACTTCAACCTTTACAGGTTTATAAACGATTGATCCTGCCAGTCTGACTATCTCAGGAGGCATTGTGGCAGAAAAAAACAGCGATTGTCTTTTTTGAGGTAATGCGGCAATAATTCTTCTGACATCATGTATAAAGCCCATATCGAGCATCCTGTCGGCTTCATCCAGCACAAATATTTCAATATTTTTTAATGAGATAAATCCCTGATTCATAAGATCAAGCAATCTTCCGGGTGTTGCAACAAGAATATCCACGCCGTTACGTAATGCGTTGGTTTGGGGATTCTGATTCACTCCGCCAAATACGACTGTGCATGTCAATCCGGTATAACGGCCGTATGCTTTAAAACTCTCTTCGATCTGGATTGCCAGTTCCCTTGTAGGCGTTACTATCAGACTTCTGATTTTTTTCCTCCTGTCGAATGATTTGTTTTTGCTTAAGAGCTGAAGGATTGGTACTGCAAAAGCTGCGGTTTTGCCTGTACCGGTCTGAGCGCAGCCTATCAGATCGGTTCCCTGCAGGACAATGGGTATAGCCTGTACCTGAATGGGTGTTGGTGTTGAGTAACCCTCCTCTTTTAATGATTTAAGAATTGGTTCAATAATGTTCAGTGATTCAAAATGCATGTATAAGTATTTAAATTAAAAAGTCCGGATTATTTGATTTATCTCCCGGATTGAATGGCGGCAAAGGTAGTCTTTATTATCGGGAGTTATGTTTCTTATTATAAAATACTGATATAGATAATTTTAGATATTGGTTAGTGTCGTTGGTTGCTTGTTACTGGTTGCTTTACCAGCATCCAGGAACCAGCAACCAGTAACTACTTATCATTTTCAACAGTATTCCTTACCCCCTCCCGATATGTTGTTGTTTTGAAATCGAACCTTTTCTCAAATTTTGATGAATCGAAAAAATAGTCCCTGTCATACTGGTACATCATTTCAGTCATCTCTTTCAACACAGGCACAAAAATTCCTATGATCTTTATAAGCCATAATGGCATTACAGTAACTTTATTTGCGACTTTCATCTCCCGGGAAAAGAGCTCAATAAATTCCCTTCCGGTAAGGGTGTTTTTATCTGTGGGCAGATGCCAGATAGTATTATATGCATCATCAGTATTACCCAGAAGCGCTGTAGCTTTTGCTGCATCTGGGGTAAAGGTAAATGAGTGCTTCCTGTCAGGATCAATAAACCACTTGGCTGCTTTCCTTTTCATTAAATTCTTGTAAACCATTTCATTTACAAAACTCTTTTCATTGCCGGGCCCGTAGAAGTCTGCAGAACGTGCAATAAGAGCCATAAGTTTTCCGGCTTTCACTTCGGCCATAATCATCTGAGCGATTTTTTTCCTGACACTACCTTTCTTACTTGGAGGATTATATGGAGATTCTTCTGTCATATGAGGAATAGCACTGATATCATACATATAAACATTGTCGAAGAAAACCAGTCTCGCATTATGTTTTATGCATGAGTATATTGTGGCACTCATCAGGCTCGGCCACTTCTCTTCCCATACTTTCAGATTATAATCAAAACCAACGACCAGATAAACTACATCGGAACCAGCAACTGCCTTATCTACAGTTGCCGGATCGGATAAATCAGCCGGGAAAAGTTCATCTGATTCATTTACTTTTCTTGGATTTCGGCTAACGAGTCTTATTTTATCTGTATAAATTACTAGTTCTTTTGCCAATACAGAACCGATTGTACCGTTTGCTCCTAAAATTGTTTGCATTTCTTTATAATAAAATATGTATATTATTACATTAGTACTAGAACATGGAGCTGAAAGGAAAGTTCACTTCGGTTAAGTAAGGCGTAAAGGTACAACGGCGCAACGGCGATAAGGCGTAAGGGTGAAGAAATGCAAAACACAATAAATATGCAACCTCAGTGATTAACAATTAACACTGAGCTTTTAAAACTTCAGACAACAAAACCTCAAGAATCCAGGTCAGCAGGACATCAATACTATAAGACAATCAGACAGCTTCTGTCAGAGTCATTTAGTTTTCGGTGGTTCAGGTACCTTTTTCTCCCCACCCGGTGTCAGACCCATACTCAGAGCTGTCATTCCTGCAAGACCACCCAGCTGCATTGTTTCCAGCGCCGAGCTTGGGACAATTACAATGGTGGAATTAGTCTTCAATCCTTCATAGAGCATATTCATTGCCCTCAGATGAAGAGCTGTAGGATTATCGGCATACGTTTTTGCTGCCTCGCCGAACTTTTCTGCTACCTGACGTTCGGAATCACCGAGGATCACCCTTGCCTGACGCTCTCTTTCGGCCTGAGCCTGCATTGACATGGCATCCTGCAAAGAAGAAGGTATATTAACATCCTTAACTTCGACCGAGATTACATTTATTCCCCATGGTTCAGTGCGGTCATCAATGATCTTCTGCAGCTGTGCGCTCATTTTGTCCCTGCCTTCCAGCATCTCCGAAAGCATGGTCTTGCCGATAACATCACGCAGCGCAGTCTGTGACGCCCAGTTGATGGCATTTCTGTATTCAGCAATTTCAAGGGCAGCTTTTTTGGCATCAAGAACCTTCCAGAAAAGTACCGCGTCCACATCAACAGGAACAGTATCTTTTGTAAGAGTTTTTTCTGCAGTAAAAGAAGTTGTAATGACGCGAGTATCAATCCAGTAGGCAACAGTATCAATGATTGGAATAATAAAAAAGATTCCGGGTCCTCTCAGCGACTGGAAACGGCCTAAACGTAAGACTACAGCTTTTTCCCACTGGTCAGCTATCTTAATTGCAGCTGAAATAATAATAGCAAGCAGGAAAGTAATTACCCCAATAACTAAAGTTCCTGCACCCGCCAAATCACGATTTCCGGAATATGCAATAGCCAGACCGATAGCAATAATTACAAAAAAGATTAATACTGAAAAAGAGCTTCTTGTTTTCATAACGATGTCCTCCAATTATTTAATAAGTTATAATTCAGATGTTTTACCGGTTCCTGATGTATCGGATCGGATCGTGCCTGAACTCTTACAGCTTCTCCGGATAATAACAAATTTAGTCAATTAATTATCGTGATGCAAGAATATTATTCTTGAGAGATTACTCGTTATCTGTTGCTTGTTGCTTGCTTTGCCTGCCGAAGCTTTAGCGTAGGCAGGTTGCTCGTTGCTCGTTGCTCGTTGCTTGTTGCTCGTTGAATGGTGACTAACAAAGCGGAAGCGCCTTATTCAGTGCGATTTTAAGGTATCCAGGCTCTGAATCGCCATAATATTTTCTTAATATTCTTAGTTATTAAATAATTACAGCATTCGTACTTCGATGGAATAAGAAAACTAAAATGCGTTTATGTATTATAAAAATATTATGATATTTCGTAAATTGACTGGCAATAATATATTAAGGGTTACAATAAGTGTGTGTATTATCCTGGTAATTATAATTTATTTTCATTTTCGTCCTAATTCCTGGCCTGTCGGATCTGAGGCGTTAGGATGTCTGGCTTCATTAATTTTATTGGCTACAACAGCCTTATTGCTTTGGATAATGAGATATAAAATAAATACCGGTTTACAACAAAGAAATGTTGCACTCGGGCTATATTTTGGATTGTTATGGACTATTGAAATAAGCATCAATAACCTTATTCGGCCGGATCTTCCTTTCAGAGATTTATTAGATAATATTATCTGGGCCATCATTGCTCTGTTGATCTTAACGACAGCAACGAGGTTTGCCATCAGGACAAAATCTATTTTAGAAGGAGTGAGATCTGGATTTTGGAGTGGACTGTCATGCGGAGCTGTTGCGTGCTTAACAGCCCTGTTATATATAGTCTTCGGAATGAAATATATTTTGCTAGATCCCCCAAATATTAAAGAATGGGATGTTTTTAAAGCCACTTCAAATTCACCGGGCATGGACGTATACTTTGCCTATCAGACTTTTGCCGGAGCTATCATGCACTTATTTATTCTTGGTGCAATTATGGGTTTACTTCTTGGCTTAATTGGAGGGGTGTTAGGGAAGACTTTGAGAATTAAAAGGAATCAGTCTGACTGACTCCTTTTAATCATATTAAATCTAAATTGAAAGACATTATGCATAATATGTTATAAACAAGAAATAAAATGGGGACAGATAAAAAAAGTTTCTTTCTAAAACTCAATCCTCCAAGATCTGCCTTTATGGCTGACATGACGGACCAGGAAAGACTTATTATGCAAAAACATGTTGCTTATTGGACCCCATATGTAAATGATGGAACCATAATTGTCTTAGGACCAGTTTTTGATCCTAAAGGAGGATATGGG
Organism: Bacteroidales bacterium; assembly: GCA_050014255.1. Taxonomy (GTDB): domain Bacteria; phylum Bacteroidota; class Bacteroidia; order Bacteroidales; family VadinHA17; genus LD21. Next base: position 10,238 of record JBEKDR010000158.1, read on the forward strand.
ATTGCTGTTATAAGAGTCGATAGTGATGAACAACTTAAACAGTTGATAGACAATGATCCTGCAAACGGTTTAAACAGCTACGAAATCTATCCGATGAGAGCAGTAACAAAAGAACAATGAATGATAAATGGCAAGCTAATCTCGACAACTATAAAATATACTGCAACTTAATATTTTAGTCGGCCCGGAGGGAATCGAACCCTCGACCCCATGATTAAGAGTCACGTGCTCTGCCAGCTGAGCTACGGGCCGGATATGGCTGCAAATTAACTTAAATCCTGAGAATTCCGAAAATAAAACACTTTCTAAATTTGTTAAAAAGTAGTTTAAATCTTTATAATGGTAACATTGAGCATATTATCAAAGGAAACGTACAGTTCAAAAAACCAACTAATCATTGAAACCGACTTTTTTCAACGACCTGAGAAATCAACCAAAAGACTGATTAGTAAAAAAGCCTCTTCGTTTGGACAATTTTTATCCAAAGAAATTAAATTCGTTTAAAAAAATGAAAATGCTAAGGATAACAGTGTCAGCCAAAGCTAAAGTCTATAACTTCGTATAAAAAATACCTGATAGCAATTTTACCTGGCTCAGAACAATGATAAAAATAATTAATCTGGTTTATACAGCCGTAATACGATGTAAAATTTATGTATTATCAATATTTATAACTTATTGCCTTTCATGTTTCATCGGAATAATAATGTCACAACATGGAAATCATTTTGCTCTTTCTTACAGAGATAAAATTGTAGGGCAGGCTTTCAAAACTGATAAAGCCTCAATAAACTATATGGAAGGAAAAAACTTTTCAGCTGCTTTGAATGATTTTATGGGAAATCTTCTTTTTGGCGCCGTACCACAGACCGTGATGGGATTCAGTATTGTAATCCCCTGGTTTTTTGTAATAAAACAAGGTTGGGTAGGCGGTATTGTTTCAATTGATTCGGAACATAAAAGCCGGTTCAAAAACTTCAAATCAACATTCTACTATTTCTTTGTACTGTTGCTTCAGCTAATTCCCTATTCACTGGCTATTGGTGCAGGCATCAGATGCGGAGTAGATTTTTATAATTATAACAAGATGAATGGATGGCATTTATCAAAATTAAAAATTCAAAAAAACAGCCTGGTCGATTTAGGATATGTTTACCTCCTGGTGGTTCCTCTATTTTTTATTGCATCCTGTTTTGAATTTCTTTCTACCTGGAATATATAAAACAATCACATATGCAAAATATAAGACTTGATAATGAACAACCTGAATCTATCGAAAAATGGGGATGGAAATATCATCACCTGGGAATCCCCACAAGTAAGATTATGCCTGATGAAGTGAATTTACCGCAGTTCGGGTTACATGTCTCAGGATTCAGCAACAGTCCTTTTGGAATTGAGTGGATGCGGTTTGATGAGAACAGCCCTGTTGACGAACTGATTCAAACTGTCCCTCATATAGCATTCGAGGTCGCTGATCTGGATTATGAACTATCTGTCCATGATCTGAAGATTATTACAAAACCAAACTCACCATCCGATGGGACCAGAGTTGCAATGATAGAGCATAACGGGGCGCCAATTGAATTGATTGAATTTGTAAAAAACAAGTAAAAAATTATGAAATATGGCAACTATTTTCAAAAATGACAAAATAGAATTCATAAGGACTCAAAAAGGAGAGACTTTGGAGTATTTTCATGAAGGAGAAAATGAATATTTACAATCTCCAACTAAAGAAAGATACTCTGTAAGTGAGGGTATTATATGTTTTCTTGAACATAGTTCATTGGACGGGAATAATAAAAATTATCAAAAAATGTACGATCGTTTTTCCGGCTTTTATGATGTCGCTACTCGGATTTTTGCACTTTTAAGGAACGGAAAGGAAAAGAAGAGACTGATGCAATATCTCTCTTTACTCAATATAAAAGAAGGAGATAAAGTAATGGAGATTGCTGTAGGAACTGGTCGCAATATTAAATATCTAAATCCTGATGCAGACTTTTATGGCATCGATATATCATTAGGAATGCTCAGGCTATGCCAGAGAAAAATGAAAAGGCTGAGAAGAGAGATTACATTAATACAGGCTGAAGCGGAATTTCTTCCGGTTAAAGATGAATCATTTGACGTGGTATTTTCGGCAGGTGGATTCAATTTCTTTAATGATCCGGGGAAAGCAGTAGTTGAAATGTTGCGGATAGCAAAGAGTGGAGTGAAAATCCTGATTACTGATGAAACGGAAAAGTTAAGAATGAAATTCAAAAAAAATGAATTTTATAAGAATAACGAAATAAAAAATCCTGTGCATTACTTACCGGATTATTGTAAAGATATTGAATATAAAGAGATCTGTAAAGGTGATCTATATGTGCTTACATTTCGAAAGCCATAGTATCAGAATCAGATTAAAAGCTAAATTTGATCGGTCTATTTCAGACTCAAAAGCATTTTAACAAATACTCTTATGCGAATCATTTTCATGCTTTTATTGATTTTAGGATTTGCCAGACCTGTTTTTCCCCAGGATGCAAAAGAGTTCGCTAATGCTGCATTTCTGAAAAAGCTGAATAATGACAAATCATTTTCAGAACTCAAGTCAAAGATTGTTTCGGAATTTGCACACACACCAGCAGGACGTTGGGGAGAATTTGTTAACGGAGTTGATGAAAAAATAGTCACACAAAAAAAAATCATAGCTTTTACTTTTGATGCCTGTGGTGGTAAAAATGGAAATGGATATGATAAAGAATTATTAGAGTATCTGCAGAAAGAAAAGGTTCCGGCAACCTTGTTTGTAACCGGAAAGTGGATCGATGCACAATTTCCTGTTTTTTTGGTACTTAGCCACGACACCCTGTTTGAGATTGAGAACCATGGACTGAAACATAAACCCTGTTCGATCAATGGGGAAAGCGCATATAGAATTCATGGCACTGCAAACATAGAAGAAGCGTTCGATGAAATTGAAGCTAATGCCCGTAAAATAGAAGCTATTACAAATCATCGACCCCGTTTTTACAGGTCAGCGACAGCTTATATTGATGAAGCTTGTGTCAGGATGGCTTCCAGACTAGAGATTACTGCAGTAAGTTATCAGATCGCGTCAGGAGATGCAGTTCCGTTTGCTCCTGAACAGGTGATTGAAGAAAATGTACTGAGAAATATAAAACCAGGAGCCCTGGTCATTATGCATTTTAATCACCCGGAATGGTATACAAAAGAAGCTATGGAGAAAATTGTCCCTAAACTGAGGCAGATGGGATATACATTTGTCCGATTGAAGGATTATGAACTAACCTCAGTAAAAAGCCATTGACCACAAAGTTTTAGCAAAGGTCCACAGAGAAGATCCATGAAACAGGTATTATGAAAAGAACTGACAAACTGATATTTGGATTACTAATTGGCGAATAACTTACATTTAAAACAAAAAAATTTGATATGACAAAACACATTGAAGAAGAAGCAATCCTTTCATTCAAATCGGGACTGAATTGCGCACAGGCTGTATTAACCGCTTACTCGGAGGAAATGAATTTTGACAAAAAGCTTGCATTAAGTATTTCATGCGGATTTGGCGGAGGAATGGGCAGACTGCAGGAAACATGCGGTGCCGTTACAGGATCTTACATGGTACTCGGTGTTTATAACTGTAAAAAGGTTACCGATAACCAGGACAGAAAAGAAAAAACCTATGCGATGATACAGCAATTCAGTAAAAAATTTAAACAGATCAACGGCACTACAGATTGTATAGCATTGTTGAAATGTGATTTAAAAACAGAAGAAGGACATCGTTATGCAAAAGATAACAATCTGTTTGAAACAGTTTGTGAAAAATGCATTTCAGATTCAATCAGTATTATTGAAGATCTTATCAAAACATAATCAGCCCTTTACCCGAGCAGTAACTTTTTAATTTTGATCCCGATTTCATTTGAAGTCAAAAACTAGAAACAAGAACCCTCAACAAGAAACAATTTTATTAGCAAACTTCAGATGCTTCGAGAGATGAAGCGAATAGACAGTATTGATGTAACAAGGGGCCTGGTAATGGTAATCATGGCATTGGACCATGTAAGGGATTTTATGCATTCGACTTCAATGAGTCAGAGTCCGACAAACTTGCAGACTACGACAACTTTTTTGTTGAAGACCCCTTCACGAATAATTGGAATTTCAGGACTACTGATTATATTCTGCCATAATCTTCTGCAGGGTATCTCAATCCCTTCAAATCCGGTTGTGATATTCATTACATCAGTACTATTCCATCCTTTCCTTATGCAGCCGACTCAGGATTTTGCCTTTTACACGGCCTATCCTCTTATACCATGGCTTGGTATTATGATGGCAGGATTTGCTTGCGGCGAATTTTTTGAGCTTCCTTCCGAAAAAAGAAATAAAATATTTCTTAAGATCGGACTTTCAGCATTACTGTTATTCATCATTATCAGGTTTATAAATATTTACGGTGATCCATCCCCGTGGTCGGAGCAAAAGTCGGCTCTTTTTACATTTCTATCCTTCATCAACACAACAAAATATCCACCTTCGCTCCTCTTTGATTTATTATTCCTTGGAATAATGCTCCTGATGCTTTTCATTTCAGAAAAGGTGAATAACAGATTTACCGGAATACTATCAGTTTATGGAAGAGTGCCTCTGTTTTATTTTGTAATCCATCTGTTTATCATTCATTCCCTGATGTTTGTAATGTTATTTTTACAAGGATTTTCAAGCAAGGATCTCTTATTCGGCGCTTTTAATAACGGCAGACCTAAAATGGGTGGCGGAGTGGAACTATCTGTTATTTATTTAATATGGGCAGTTGTGGTTGCTCTATTATATCCCGTGTGTAAATGGTATGGCATATTTAAATCTGAACACAGGGAGAATCAGCTTCTCAGATATTTGTAGAGATTATTGACACCCTTTCAGATGAAGCTTACTAATCTTTTTTTATAGAAGCTTTCCCATAGAAAACAGAGTGAATAATAAACAGTAACCCTGCAATTAAAAATGGTGCCATGACAATTAGTGAAGCAGGGTTTCCTGAGAAAGAATGAAAAACAAAGGTTCCTGATATTGAAGCCAGTATAAAAAGAGCCCCGCCTGCAATTTCCCGCTTCCATGCAATAATAAGAATCGCAATTAAAACAAAAACAGGAATATTATGGATAAGGAATCCCAGGATTTTCATGCCAAAAGACTCATTACCACCAAATACATCAAACGAAAACATCGCCATAAAAAGAATAGAAATTATGGCAAGAATCCGTGGAATCCAGTACAAAATCCTTGTTATCATTTTATAAAGTATTAGTTGTTCACTATCAAAGTTATAAATTTATTTTCATTTAAAATGGAGTTTTAAACAGGGATATCAGAATTTAAAAATCAGATAAAAACTGCTTACCTTTCAAAATAA
>JBEKDR010000159.1:0-7281 GCA_050014255.1 Bacteroidales bacterium
ATACAGAGAATAGCAAAAGAATAATCAGTCCTGAGATTATTTTCAGCCAGATTTTTGATATATAATCAGTGTTGTTATATAAATCTGTTTTTGATTTTATAAAAAATCTTTTTTAACGAAATGCATTTTATTAATTACGCTTTTTGCAGCGTTTGATTTAAGTTTGTTTAAATAGTTCTCTATATCATTAGGTGTTAGAATATGTTCTAATAATATATTAGTATAAATGCCAGATTTATTAAATTTTGGAAAATTCTTTGATATTAAATCACTAACGTATAAATCCCAATTAGATTTATATTCTGTGCAAAATTCATATTGAGCATATATTTTATTAACCGAATCTAAGTAAGTAATTGCGTCTTCAGCTAATTTGACAGAATTTTCCTTAATTAATTTGTTTAGTAAATCTTTTTTTTCTTGATCAGGTAATTTAATTTTTTTCATAATAATTTACAAAATAAAATGCTTGTTAATAATATTGTGCCTTAATTTTTGTATAATCAAAAGCAGGTGATATATAATCAAAATTTGAATCACTTTTTATTATTTTATTTGGGACACCTAAATCAAAAAATACAAATTGTTTTAGCTCATTACAACATTCATATAGTTCTTGAATATCTTCATCTCCACTCACAGGTTCATTCAATATAGCCTTTATTAAATAATATAATTCATTATCTGTAATGCTATTCAATTTATTAATTAACAGAGATTTTTGAGATTTATGTAAAGATGAAGTATGAATTGAATTGTAAATAAAATATATTTCAATATAATTTATTATTATTAGAAATATTCCATTATGTATAATATTGATTAATAAAGACTGTTTATTTAATTCCGTAAAACTAATGTACTTTGATGGTATAACTGCACTTTCCTTATTATCTAATAATTTAATATAATCTGCATATTTTGTCTTCGTTTTTATAAATGTTATTACATCGAAAATATCGAAGATAAAAAGAGAATAAGTTACAAACTCTACGCTAATATTATCTGAATTTATAGTTTCTAAAATGTATTTACTATTTTCATTAGAAAACACTTGTGCATTTGCTTTTAGTATTTTTTCCGTAACTTTATTATTTAGTTCATCAAATACTGATTTATAGATTATTAAATCATTGCTTTTTTTACTTTCCTTATACGTAAGATACAAAAAGAAAGTTGATGCACCTGCTGCAACTGCAACAATTACATTAACTGTATTAGTAGAAATATCTGTACCGTAAATATCAATAAGTACTGCTAAAATAATTATGAAAGTAAAAATAAGAATTGATGATAAATTTTTCATTAACCATTTAGAAACTGATTTCAATAGGTCTTTGTATAAATCTTTATTCATAAAAGTTGATCCTTTCACTTGAGTGCTTTTTTTAGTATTGATATAAGAGTGTAGAATATTAAGCTAATACTTATGATAACTGCGATAAATAAGAAATAAAGGATAATTGAATTGCAAATTATTAATGTTTCAAAAGGTATAACCGCCAAACATAAAATGATAATTATTGCAGTAAATATTGATGCTCGAATAGTGTCATTTATTAGTTCTCTATAGACAAGGTTTAATGCATTAAATTTTCTTACATTATTTTCAATTGTTGCATTATTATTTAAAAGTTCACTATAAGTATCAATTGCTGATTTTAAGTTAGTTATATTTTTGCTTTGAATACTTCTCTCCAATTCATTCAACAAGTCACCTCCCTTATTTATTCTCAAATCATCATTAAATCTAAGATATTGATTCTTTAAAAAATGAAAAAGTTCAGATATAACTGTTGTCATTTCAGTGCTCAATGACTGAATTTTAAATAATACAAATACACCAAACAAAGCGAGAATGCCGCCAAGTACCTGCGGAGTCGCACTAAAAAAATAGTAAAATGAATCTTTCATTTTAATTTAAATTACATACTTTTTATAATTATATTTCGAATCAGGGTCAATCAAATATTCTCCAATTGTCTTTATATTCTTTCAAAGACCCATAATTAATTGCTGGCATAATGGAAGCAACATCCTTATTATATAATGCTCCAAAGAATTTATTTATGTTCTCAAGTATATCTGACCCTTTTATAATAAAATAATCTTCTTCTTTTTCAGAATTATATAATATTATGAATACATATATATGTTCTCGGTCTATAGATTCTTTCTTTATTGGAAAACAATTCTTTTTTCGTAACGTTTTAACTTGAATATTAAAATTCTTTTTGTTTTCTGGATTATAAGCTAATATATCAATTTTTTTGGCATTTCCAAAAGTCACAGATGCCTGAACTCCTTTTTTAAACAATTTGCCTACTGTAAGAAATTCACCTGCCATTGATGTAATTTGTGAATCTATTCTTTTCATATTAGTGGTTTTAAGAATTATAATCTTTAGTTTAATAAGAGGCAGCATCTCCTTAATTGAAATAAAATATGAGTAAACCTGTTGCTTGTGCTTGGTAAGCGATTAGAAGAAGATGCTGCCTATCAAATATCGTTAACATTGGTATTAAATCAAAATATATTTGGGTCAAAAGCCACTCAAAGGGCAAAAAGATTTAATGCTAATCCAGAATCATGGTTAAGAACTATAATGTACCCCCACAGTGATACAATTAGTCATTAATTATTACCTTTATTGGAATTATATTAATGAAATATGAAATTAGGTATTTATTGTAGAATCTCAAGAACAAAGGATGGTAACGACTTGTCCATACCTGACCAAAAACAAAAAGGTATAAAGAAAGCAAAGGAATTGGGTCTACCATTTGAACTATATATTGATGAAGGTAAATCTGGAGCATCTGATAAAATTGAGGATAGACCTGAATTTGAAAGATTCATTGCTGATGTGATGAATGGTAAATTGTCAGCCGTTTATGCTTATGATCAATCTCGATTTGAAAGAAATCCGAAAGTACGATTTGCTATTAATGAGATTTTCAAAAAAAACAATGTAGAGTATTATACTGAATTAGATGGGATGGTTGACTTAAATGACCCCCAAGCAGAATTTTTTGGTGATTTGTTGTCCGTTATTAATAAATATCAAGTAACTGTTACGAAGATAAAAGTAAAGAGTGCTTTAAAGACACGTGTTGAATCAGGTAAAGCACATTCTATATTGCCCTATGGCTATAAAAAAGATGAAAACAGTTCTTTAATTATTGATGAAGAAGAGGCTGAGATTATCAGAAAAATATTCGATTTATCTCTTTCTGGGATGGGCACAAGGTCAATTGCTGATTATTTGAATGTGAATGGTGTCCTTACACGATATAACAAGATTCAAACTGGAACTATTAGCACCAAAAATAAATATACTGGAACAATTACAGTAACAAATAAGAAAGATATAAAATGGGCAGGTAACACAATAAGAAACATTATTAAAAATACGATATACAAAGGTGAAAGAATCTACAGTGGAGATGTATTTAAAGTCCCTGAAATCATAAATTCGACTAAATGGGATAAGGTTCAGAAAAACCTTATAAACAACAGGAACAACACGGGGAAAAAAGTTGTCCATCGCTATCTGCTGAAAGGATTGTTAAGATGTGGTATTTGCGGAAGGAATATGTACGGAAGGTCACGTTTAAGTAAACATGATAATTATTATATGTGCTCTTCAAAAAGAATCAAAGGTGAAACCTGCGGTAACAGAAGTATTAATATTGATAAACTTGAAGTCTTCATATGGGATAGATTCTTTAAGGGTGATGATTTTATTGATCGGATAAAGCAAGAGTTTGCAAATGATGACACAAAATTGATCGAACTTAAAAAACAGATTGAAATTTTTAACAGCAAATTGAATACATTAAGCAATGAAAAGAAACATGCTACAGAATTTTTAATTAAAGGTACATTATCTGAAAGTGATTATAAAATTGCAATATCCAAAACGGACAAAGATATTAATCAAACAACGATCTCACTGAATGAGCTTAAACAAAGACTTCTTGTCATTGAAAACAACACAAAGATTATAAAAAAGTACAAGGATGAATTTGTTCATTTTACTACAAACACAACATTCCAGCAGAAAAAGAAAATTATTAATGATTTTATCGATAACATAGTCGTGAAGTACGATGATTTGATGGATAGTTATAATATTGAAATCCAGTTTAAATTAGCTTTGGATAAAGAAACTTATCAAACTTTTGATAATTTTACCTCTATTCAGCAAAATGGGAATTTCTTTATACCACGAACCCTTAGAGAAAATAAGTTCAGACTACCAAAGATAATTACGATTGAAGCTGAAGGTATGAATATTACTATGCTCGGTGGTGATGATAGCGTTCCTTATAAAGAAAATAAGGATGGTATGTTTGAACAAGTCTACAATACAAAAATCCCTTACGGAAATGTAGACAATTGGTCGGAGGATGAAATAGAATATTTTTATGAACATAATCCTGATTGGTACGATCATGATAGTGGCGTAAGTTTATGGAGTAAAAACACAGAAATTGAGAGTTATAACGAAGCTAAATTAAACCATCAGAAAGAGTTAGCAAAAAAAAATAATAAGATAATGCCATTAGACACTATTACCTCAGAAATTGTGTGGTGCGGGGAACGGAATGGCCTTTTTGTCATCAGTGCAGTATGATCGTCGATCTTCCCGGCTACAGAATGTATTTTTGTTGTCTCCAGGGCTTCTTCAAGAGTAAGAGGGGGAATTATTGTCGGCAGTCTTTTTGCCAGCATTGTCTTGCCAGCTCCCGGGGGGCCGATCATGATAATATTATGGCCACCGGCTGCAGCTACTTCGAGAGCCCGTTTGACATTCTCCTGTCCCCTGACATCTGAAAAATCAACATCATACTTGTTTGCCTCGCTGGCAAAAATCTCGAGAAGATCGACTTTAACCGGCGTAAACTTCCTGACGCCATTAAAGAAATCTACAACATCACCCAGGTTTTCCAGGCCATAGACATCCAGCCCTTCTACTACAGCCGCCTCCCTGGCATTTTTCGAGGGTACAATGACCCCTTTGAAACCTTCTTCCCTGGCACGAAGAGCGATGGGAAGGACTCCCTTTACCGGTTGAAGAGTACCGTCGAGGGAGAGTTCTCCCATTAAAACAAATGATTCAATCTCGGCTTTTGAGACTTTTTCATCAGCAGCAAGAATTCCAAGAGCAAGAGGAAGGTCGTATGCTGATCCCTCTTTTCGGATATCTGCCGGAGCCATATTAATTACTACCTGTTTTCCTGGCCAGTGAAGGTTGAGCGCACGAAGAGCCGATTCAATTCTTTGATGGCTCTCCCTAACAGCAATATCGGGCAATCCTACAAGAAAAAACTGGATACCACGCGACACATTAACTTCTATTGTCACGGTCACGGCATCAATACCGGTTACCGCACTGGCAAATGTTCTGACTAACATAATTTTAAGTTTACTAGCACATTAGGAAACCACACTCAAATATAAGAAAGTTAAAGATAAAAGACAAAAGGAAAAAGATAAAAGTTGAAAAGTTGAAACGGTTGAGTCTGCTCCGAAATGTATTATTCGTGCCACAAAGGCACAAATCCCGATAGCTATCTGGAACACCAAGAATAAGTCATTAAAAATAAGCTCTTTGTGAACCTTAGTGTCTTGGAGGCAATTGTATTTTTTAAACTTTTCGGAGTGGGCTCAAAGGTTTTTTGTTGTCTTTTTGGCGATAGCTGATTAAGACCTGCCTGCCGGCAGGCAGGTATCATAATTATATCCATCAATAATGCCTGACATCGGAGGTATATTTATTATCAAAGTTAAACTATCCTTGTACCAAAGTCAAATGAGGGTCAGATTATCGGATACAGTATTTCTGAATTTTATTCAATAGTATGAGTTAGATTATTCCAAATTGTTCGGCTTCACTCCAAGAAATATCTAACCCATCTGATGGACTAATAGTGTACTCTACCCGGTAATAATCGAAATCATCATTTTCGGAAGTTAACTCATAAGTGAATGAAGTATCAAAAACTTCTAACATCTTAGCATTATGACCTTTAAAATGAATCATGAGAGCATCTAAAAGTAATTGCCAAAGTTCACCTTCTGAGAGATCATTATTGTTATTCAATTTGGCCTTTTTCATAACACATGTTTTAGATATGCAAGAGAAGGAACTATTTAGTGAGTATTTCAGCTGCTGTAAAATTGTTTTGTTACTTTTTCAAGGTTTGAGTAAATTATGCTCACGAAGAATATCAATGGTTTTATTTAAATCGGTTTCTAATTTTTTGGTTACAGTAATATCAATAAATGTAATCACCACCCCATTAATTCTATTCTCCAATGTTCGATAAGGCATTATTCGAACCTTAAACCATCTTTGGTCGTAGGTCGGGATATTACTTTCCTTAAAAATCAGCGTACGTAATACTTCTCTGGCATCGTCAGCTATTTCAGGATACCGCAAATCGGAAACCATTTCGGTAAAAAGTCTGCCAATATCAGACGGTCGTAGTTTAATTAGTTTAGTCAATTGGTCGGTATACCTGCGAATGTTCAATTCATTGTCGAGTAACAAGGTAGCAATGTCGGTACTGTTTAGAAGGTTTTTAATGTCGTTATTTGCCTCCATAAACTCAACTACCTTGCTCTGCAACGTCATATTTACTGTTTGCAGTTCTTCATTCATGCTTTGCATTTCTTCCTTCGATATAGTGAGTTCTTGATTGGCGGACTGTAGTTCTTCGTTGGTGGACTGTAGTTCTTCGTTGGTGGATTTTAATTCTTCCTGCGAAGTCTGCATTTCTTCACGAGTGCATTCCAACTGTTCAAGGGTGCGCTGCAAATCACTATCAGATTCATACTTACGGGTAGATGAATTTTGTTTTCCAGTTTTCGATTTTATAATTATAGAGTTTGGAAGCGCAGTCACATCTGCAAAAACTATTAAAATAGTGTCTTTAAATTCGTCATGGTTCTCAGTGGATTGAATTGAAATATCTACAAACTGATTGCCTCCATCGTTTCTTAATTTTATGTTTCGTAAAATAATTGGTTTGCAATTTTGTTTTACGTTTTGAATAGCACTTAATAATTCGTTACGCAAGCCTTCACTTGCCATTGTATAGATGTTCATGATAGCTTTTCCTGCGGCAGGTTCTAAGTATTTACCTATCCTGCCTGTAATATAAAGGATGTCGCCTTCCTGATTTATCAACACACTGGCAGGGGCAAAGCGTTGCAGCAATAATTGCTCGGCAAAGGTCTGAATTTTAGAGGTATCTTTAACAGATGTAATAT
>JBEKDR010000160.1:0-7208 GCA_050014255.1 Bacteroidales bacterium
CCGTTTGCAACCATAATGCCCCACCCACCGATATGATCGGTCTCAATCAATTCAAACTTACAATTAGATGCATTTTCCGGAACAAATCCGTATTGTGCAATAGCAGTTGGATAAGTTGGTTGCATTATGCTTGTTATCCTGATCCCTTTTATATATATATAATTAGAATTATAAAGGTAAATTCCTGTATATTGATTGGTAGGGTTAGTAATGTCAGCATAACTCATTATTGGACTTTCTCCGGGATAAGCTAAAATGCTTATTAATTTTCCAGAAGTACCGCTTCTATTTGATAATTTATTGGTAGCAGTATAGTTATATGTCCCCCCACGCATATAAATTATATCTCCTGCTGAAACATAAGACCATGCCTTATTTAAAGTAAACCACGGAGAACTAATTGTTCCATTTCCAGAGACATCACTCCCTGATGGAGAGACATAATATGTTGTCGCATTAATTGTAACTGTAATCAATAAAAACAACATAATAAGAGCATTTTTCATATAAACATGTATTTGACAAATAAGTTAAAAAAATTGACTAACACAGATTATTAAACGTTATTTATGTTTTATTATTACACTAAAGATATTTTTATTTAATTTTGAAACAATATATTTTTCGATCACCCGTTTTGAACAATAGATTCACTACTGAAAGGGAATCGTGTCTGCCTTAGGATGTGTCTTATTAAATAATTAATAAAAAACCCGATATGTCAATTATTCCATTTCAGGGATAACCGGCAAGATCTAAGAAATAGTATGTTAAACTACATAAAAAAAAATAAAATATCATGAAAATTAAAATATTTACTTTCTGTCTGCTCTTTGTGGTAATATTTTTTTCATGTAAAAAAGAAGAAATAGGAAATATCGGGAATAAAAACAGTACTGGTACATTGCTGAGTAAGATTATGGTTAATAATCAATCAACTTATGAATATTTATATAATGACTCAAATCTGGTAAGTGAAGAAAAAAGCAAATTCTATTTAACAATATATAATTATAATGAAAAAGGTCAGTTAGTAACTTCTGAATATTACAGCAATGATAATGTTTTAAGCAGCAACCCTAAGGTTTTTCAGGCTGCCATTAACAGCACAGTATGGGTTACTTCTGCAAATGGTGCAAATGGAGGTAGTATGACATATGAATATAATGATAATGGACAGTTAATTAATGCAACATATTCCAGGCCACAATCAACAAACACTGAATATTCGGAATTCAGCTACGATGCCAATAGTAGAATAGGCAGACAAACAATGTACTGGAACGGCACAGCTACAGGCTATATTGATTATACATATGACGGGAAAGGAAATCTGATTCAAGAAATGTTATATAATCTGCCATCGGCAGGAGTTACTGAACTGATCACCACTACACAATATGATTTTGATAGTGAACTGAACCCGTATAAATTGAGTAGCAGATGCCAGATACCAGGCATTAATACAAACCTGAATAATATTATTAAAGAAACTTATACTATTCATATGTCAGCCTCTCAGGGATCTGATAATGTACAGATTACTGAAACTTCATACGAGTACAACAGTATGGGTTATCCCGTAAGCAAAAACGGCAATGTTTCGTTTGTTTATTAAGGCTGTTCGTCTTCTCTAAGGCAGTAAAAGTGTTGGCCTTTTTATGACTTTTGCTGCTCTATTATATAAAAATTCCGGAGTACATTAACTATTTTATAATTGTTGAACAATTATACCGCGAAAATGTTGTATCTTTCAGTGAATGTTAGTAATATAAAAAATGACCAGAAATTTTATTTTGGTTTTTCTTTTATTATTTATTTCAACAGTAGTTTTAGGCCAATGTGTAAATGGCCCGACGGTCACCCTTAGCAGCGCAACAGGCAATACATGCGGCACAACTCCGGTGGCTGTAACCGGAAATACTTTTGGAGGCAGTGCAACAAAAGTAACAATAACCGAGAATGGAGCCGGATCAGTTAGCCCGACTTCATCAACAGTATCACCATTTAGTTTTACATATACTCCAAAAAACGGAGACCTTGGAAAATCGGTTATTATAACGGTAACTACAAATAATCCCAACGGATCACCTTGTGTAGCAGCAAAAGCAACCTATACTTTATCTGTTAATGCAAATCCTTCAGCCCCGGTGGTAGGTACAATCACTAATCCTACTTGTTTAATACCTACAGGAAGCGTTGTCTTGAGTGGTTTGCCATCCACAGGAATATGGACACTTACCTGTACTCCTGGTGGAATAACCACCACGGGTACAGGAACTAGTACTACAATTTCAGGTCTTGCAGCCGGCACTTATACCTATACAGTTACAAGTTCAGTCGGGTGTACATCATCAGCATCGTCAAATGTTGTAATCCCTGCGCAACCGGTTTCTCCGACAAGTCCGACACAGACTGTAGACTGTACACTGGGCTTTGGTAAAGCAGTAATAAAAGTGACCAGTCCAATTGGGACAGGTCTTACTTATAGTCTGGATGGTGGTACTTTTCAGAGTGGAACGTCATTTTCCAATGTAGCTGAGGGAAACCATTCAATAACTGTAAAAAATTCAGTAGGATGCACAACAACAGGAACCAGCTTTCAAATAGCATGCGGATGTGTAAATCCGCCAACTTTGACATTGAACAGAAACAGTGGAAATACTTGCGGTACAACACCGGTGACGGTTAGTGGTAATTCCTTTGGAGGTACTGCAACAAGTGTGACAATTACTAAAAATGGTGCCGGAACAGTCAGTCCAACAACTTCAGGTACCACGCCGTTTGCATTTACCTATACTCCTGTAGCAGAAGACGCCGGTAATACGGTTATCATTACGATAACTACCAATAATCCATTGGGTTCGCCATGCGCTGCCGCAATTGGCATATACACCCTGACTGTGGTCGCTAATCCTTCAGCACCTTCAGTTGGAGTAATTACTCAACCGTCATGTTCTACTTCAACAGGGAGTGTAGAACTGAATGGATTACCATCAACAGGCACATGGACCCTGACCCGTTCACCCGGTAATGTAACTGCGATAGGTTCGGGAACAAGTACTACTATTCTGAATCTGTCTCAGGGAACATATACCTTTACTGTAACCAATTCAGCAGGATGTATCTCTCCATCATCAGATGATATTAGTATAGAAACACAACCGGCGATACCTGCAGCGCCTATTGTTGGAGCGATAACAGCACCGACGTGTTCTTTGTCAACCGGAAGTGTTGTAATGACTGGTTTGCCTGAAACAAGTACCTGGATATTGACTCGTTATCCAGGAACTGTAACTTCAGGTGGTACAGGTACAAACATAACACTTTCTGGTCTCACTGGCGGTTTATATAATTACACAGTTACCAATTCAGCAGGCTGTGTTTCGGGACTTTCAGCAAATGTGGTAATACCCTCCCAACCGGAAACCCCTTCCCCTCCATTGATCGGTACAATTACTCAACCTAATAGCGATCTTCCGACAGGTAGCGTAGTTTTAAACGGTTTGCCTGAAAACGGGTCGTGGACATTGACCCTAACCCCTGGTGATATAACGACTCCCGGAAGTGGAACAACATATACATTTTCAGGTTTGGCTTCGGGAACCTATAGCTTCAAAGTAACCAATTCAGAAGGTTGTACCTCAGGTTCATCTGCCAGTTTTGGAATTTTTTTATTAACAGGTCCTCCGACAATTGTCATTACAAATCCTGCACCGGTCTGCTTTCCTTCGACCGTGGACCTTACAAATCCGGATATTATTGCAGGTTCAACCTTAAATTTAATTTACACATTCTGGACTGACGCAAATGCAACGATCTCTTTCAGTACTCCTTCTGTTGCAACAGACGGTACTTATTATATCAAAGGCACTACATCAGACGGCTTCTTTACGGTCAAACCTGTAACAGTTACTGTATATAAGATTCCTGTCGCAAATGCAGGACCTGACCAGGTTCTTTCAAATCTTTTTGAGACAACTCTGGATGCTCAACTGGCACATGATTATGAAACCGGGTTTTGGTCGGTAATTTCAGGTACGGGTGAGCTTTTTGACAGCACTTTAGCAACGACCACGGTTAGCGGACTTTCACTGGGGGAAAATATATTTTTATGGACGGTGACAAATAGAGTCTGTCCTGCATCTTTTGACACAGTTTTGATAAATGTTCATGATAAGGTTGTGCCAACTTTAATAACTCCCAATATGGATGGGAAAAATGATTATTTTATCTTGAAAGGATCAGATACCGAGGGTAGGATGGAATTGTTAATATTTGACAGGAGAGGTGTTCTGGTCTATAAGAACAGTAATTATGATAATTCATGGAATGGAGTTGATTATAAAGGAAAACCACTTTCTGACGATACGTACTTTTATGTTATGAAAACAGAAAATGGTTCGTCTGCAAGAGGCTATATTGTGGTGAGACGATAATATGCTTTTCTTATTAACGAGGATATGCAAATTATCTGTTTATTAAAACTAATTAACTCAATTCAAAAGATATATGGATTTTATAGATTATTATAAATTATTGGGCATTGATAAAACAGCAACACCAAAAGAAATAAAAAATGCGTATCGGAAGTTAGCAAGGAAATATCATCCCGATCTGAATCCGAATGATAAAGATGCTAAAAGGAAATTTCAGCAGATCAATGAAGCTAATGAAGTACTGAGCGATCCGGAAAAACGTAAAAAATATGACCAGTACGGAAAGGATTGGCAGCACTCTGAACAGTTTGAAAAACAAAAACAATATCAGCAACAATCTCCGGATTTTGGGAGAACGACATATGCCGGGTCACAATTTGAAGGAGACTTTTCTGATTTTTTTGAATCTCTTTTTGGCGGGGCAACGGCTGCTGGCAGAGGCAGACAGGTAAAATACAGAGGAGAAGATTTCACTGCAGAATTACAGCTCGATCTCATCGATGCCTATAAAACCCATAAACGAACCTTAACAATAAACGGTAAAAAGATCAGAATTACCATCCCGGCCGGAATTGAAAATGGTCAGACAATCAAAATTATCGGTCATGGGGGCAAAGGAATAAATGGTGGTCCGGATGGTGATTTGTACATTACATTCTCTATCGCTAATCACCCGAGTTTTAAAAAATCAGGAAATGATTTATTTACTACCGTAGATCTGGATTTATACAAAGCAATACTGGGTGGAGAAATAACAATAGATACATTAAGCGGGAAAGTAAAACTCAAAGTAAAACCCGAAACTCAGAATGGCAGTAAGGTGAAGTTGAAAAACAAAGGCTTCCCTGTTTATAAAAATGAAGGCAAGTATGGAGATTTATATGTGACTTATCTCATTAAGATTCCAACAAATTTAACGGAAAAGCAAAAATCATTATTTAATCAACTGTCTGAATTATAAAATAATAAAGAATATCATGGAAACAGAATATTTGATAGCTTTAGATGAATTTTGTGCCAGTCATAATGTCGAGATCTCATTCATCAGTTCACTTCAGCAAAGCGGATTAATTGAGATTACAAAAGTAAAAGAGTCGGCCTTTATTGAGGCCGATCAGCTTCAGCAGTTAGAGAAATTTGTACGTTTATATTATGAGCTGGATATAAACCTTGAAGGTATTGAGACCATCAATTATTTATTACAACGAATAAATTCCCTGCAGGATGAAATAACTGCCCTAAGAAACAGGTTACGTATTTATGAAACAGGATTCTAAATGCCAATGATCAATACTCCGGATATCTTCATAAAAATTGAAAAACGGGAATATTTACCTGTCCGATATAATAAGAATTTTTTTTTCAAGGCAGAATAATTCAATTATTGTGAAAACTAACCAGGGAAATTTAACCAATCGTAATTTCAATTCTATCAGCCCTTCAGCTAAATCATTGTTACTATTGAAAGGACACACGAATATTCCCTTTGCCAGACAAACTGCAGAATTGTTATTGTCTCCGAATAAATTTAGTCCTGACTTTAAAAATAAAGACATGACTTTCTGGGCCAGAACAGTCCATTTCGAAAACAGGTACCGGAGCATTGACCATTTACTGGAAGATTTATCAGTAAGAAATATTATTGAATTATCATCAGGCTTTTCCTTTCGAAGTTTAGAGACCACAAAAAAAAGTGGATTTCATTATATCGATACAGATCTTCCGGAAGTGATTAACATAAAAAAAGATTTCATTACTGCATTAAGAAATGAAACCTTCACGACAGAGGGAGAACTGGAATTGATTCCGTTAAACTGCTTTGATGAACAGAAATTTCATGAAATAGTAAGCCATTTTACGAGAGGCGAGATAGCAATTTTAAACGAAGGATTACTGATGTATCTGGATCTGAAAGAGAAAGAAACTCTTTGTAAGATAATCCATAAAGTTTTAAGGGAACGAGGGGGGTATTGGATAACTGCTGATATTTATCTTAAAAAGAAGCCTGAGAAACATAATCTTAATATCGATGATAAAAAGAAAGATTTTTTTTTACAGCATAACATCGAGAATAATAAATTCAATAGTTTTGAAGAAGCGGAAGCATTCTTCAGGAGAATGGGTTTTATAATTGACAAAGAAGCTAATATAAATCATTCTGAAGTGAGTTCCATAAAACACTTTCTTAAAAGCGTAAATTCACAACAATTAATTAAAATACGGAAAGCCGATAAAATACGGGCGACGTGGCGTTTGCGGGTTGCTGATAATCAGGATTGAAACTGACCACAGATTTAATGATCAGGTCTTTTACTCTTGCGCGTGTTAAAATATTTTTTTAATTTTATTCCACAATCTGCAATCTTTAAACTTAATACTATGAAAAACACAATGCTCGCTCTATTTGTTAGTGCAACTGTCTTTGTATTTACCGGATGTGCTCCTGTTCAATTCTATTCAAACAAGGCACTAACTGAAAAATCAGGATTAAAATATTATACCGTAAAGCCATTTTTACATGTTGAAAGAGATATTGAGACTGGTAGAATTGTTAAGGCTACGGTCATTTACCTGCCCGATCTCGCTAATCCGCAGTATATGGTCATACGTGACGGATTGAATTCAAGAAAAATCAATCTGAAATTCACAAATGGCACAATTGACACTTTTGGGTATACTTCCACCGGAAAAGTCGGAGAATCTGTCGATGCACTGGCAGCCATAATCTCAAAAAGTACTGATGCCCTGACTGATCTGAATGCGATAAAA
>JBEKDR010000161.1:0-7158 GCA_050014255.1 Bacteroidales bacterium
CAGAGAAAATATATCTTAATGTAGCAACGGGTGTTAAAAGTCCAAAACGACAAAACAAATTCAGGCGACAAGGATTGACCCCGGAACAATCCCAAAGGTTATTTACTACTCAAATATATATTCAAAGTCTCACAGACGAAAAAAGATTAAAGAATCCGGCTGAAAAATTGATCGATGCTATGTTCTGAAAAGCTACTTCTTTAATACGACGTTTATGGAAGTAAAAACCCCCGACTTTAGTCAGGGGTCATCATTACATAAATGGCTTCAGAATTATTATTCCATTCCGTCAATCACTTTGAACTTAATAAGGATAATTCCAACATTTGCTAATCTGATTTTAACAATGATTATGAAAGCAAATGCACCATTTCCAATTATTTTACCAAATTACCATCCGGATCAACCTCAATAATATCGTAGCCGGTTTCTTTTAAACCAATAAGTATTTTTGATTTATCGCCAACAATAATATAAACAACCTGATCAGGCTTTATAACCTGAGTTCCAAGTTGCTGCAACTGGTCGCGAGTAAGTCCCCTGATTTTGGCATCATAAGTTTTGAAATAGTCGTCACTCAGGCCGAAAGAAACTTTTTCATTAAGTGAGCCCGCAACTGAACTGTTGGTTTCCCATCTACCCGGCATTTTGAGTATCATGTTATTCTGAACCCTGTTAAATTCATCAGCCGTGACTGGTTTGTCGCCTATTATTGAAGTCAGTTCCTTCTGAATTTCCAATACGGATTCTTTTGTTTTATCATTCTGTACCGAGACATAGGCAATGAAAGGCCTCTGTCCTTTAGCGTCCCAGACTAAGCTGCTGGCACCATACGACCAGTGCTTGTCTTCCCTGAGATTCATATTAAGTCTTGAAACAAAATCACCTCCGAAAATATTGTTCAGTGCTGATAATGCAGGTTGAAAAACCTGTCCGTAAGGACCGATCAGATATGTGGCGAGTATAACTGACTGGATCGATTCAGGCCTGTCAATCAGAAAGATCTTTTTAGTCTGGGAGCTTTCCGATGGAGCTATATCGTTTTTAGGAACAGTGCCCTTCTTCCAGCCTGAAAGTTTAGATTCAAGCGTTGAAATCAGGTCAGCCATTTCGACATCACCGACAATAACAAGAGTAGCATTGTTTGGTTTTAACAATGTATTGTAGAAATTATGAACATCGTCAAGGGTAATGGTCTTTAACGTGGATTCGTATCCAGATCCTGTCAAAGGATTGCTGTATGGATGTCCTGTACCGTAAAGGATCTTCGGAAAAACACGTAATGCAATCCCGATCGGATCAACTTTTTCCTGAAGTATTGCATCCAGATGCTCTTTTTTCAACCTGTCAAACTCTTTTTGCAGGAAAGAAGGATTAAGCAGGACATCAGCAAACAGGTCCAGGGTAGGATCAAAAGTCTGTTTCAGTGTCGTAAAATTTACATATGATTCATCGAGGTCAGAACCTGTATAAAGTGATGCACCAAGTACCTGGAGCTTATCACTGATCTGAAGCGATGATAAATTCTTTGTTCCTTCATCAAGCAGGTCCATTGCTAGGTTTGCAAGCCCGGGTTTTGACAGAATATCAGTAGAAAAGCCTGCATTAATTATCAGGTTTCCAACAATTGTCGGCACACCTTTGCGCTGTGCCAGAATTACGTTCAATCCATTTTTAAGGGTTGCTTTCTGCAATGTTGGGAAGGATGATGGCACAGGCGTCCCCAGATCAGGCAGCTTACTTCGATCAACCCCTGTCCCTGATACTTTCAGCGATGGAAAAGGCTTGCATACTAGCACATACTTACCGGAACTAAGCCATTCCCTGCATACTTTTTGTATATCCTCTACTGTGGCTTCCGCTACATATTTCAAAGAAGTTTTATAATAATCAGGCGACCCTCCTAAAACCTGGTTAGTGGCAAGAATATCTGATTTCCCACCAAAACCTCCTATCCGTTCAATACCTTTCAGAAAACCTGAAAAATAGTTTGACCTTGCCATTTCCACCTCATCCTGGGTTGGTCCTTTTTCCAGAAACTCCTGTAGAACATTATTTATCGTTTTTTCAACCTCTTCTGCCGACTTATCCGCTTTTACCATAGCGCCAATATAAAAATTGCCTGATATTTCCCGGGCATCTATATAAGCATAGGCTTCGCTGGCAGTCTGATCCTCATAAATCAATTTCTTGTAAAGTCGGGAAGATTTTCCGGTTGATAATATTTTAGTTGCCATATTTAGCAGTGTTGCTTCCCTTGAACCCCACTGGGGAACATTCCATTCCAAAGTTATTCTTGCTTCAGGAACACGGTCTTCATAATACCCCCTGGTATTCTCCGTTCGTTTTGCAATGTTCAGTTCAGGTTTGATAAGCGAGGGGCCGGGTGGTATATCACCAAAATACTTCTTTACTTTTTCAAGGACTTCTTCAGGTTTAATATCTCCGGCAATACTCAAAACTGCATTTGAAGGTCCATAATAGGTCTTAAACCATTCTTTCACATTATCAACGCTCGCTGCGTTTAAATCTTCCATCGATCCTATTACAGTCCATGAATAGGGATGTCCCTTGGGATAAGATGCCTGTGTTACAATTTCTTCTTCGCGACCATAAGGCTGGTTTTCACCCTGACGTTTTTCATTCTGAACAACTCCCCTCTGTTCATCAAGTCTGGCCTGGTCAATTGCTCCAAGCAAGTGCCCCATCCTGTCGCTTTCCAGAAATAAAACCTGGTCCAGCGCCGCAACAGGAACATTCTGAAAATAATTTGTACGGTCATTGCTGGTTGTCCCGTTCATATCGGTTGCCCCAATGCTTTCCAGAGCCTTGAAATAATCAGTATTAAAATGCTCACTGCCAGTGAACATCAGATGTTCAAAAAGGTGGGCAAATCCCGTTCGTCCCGGTTTTTCATTTTTTGATCCTACATGATACCAGATATTTACGGCAACAATAGGAGCTTTGTGATCCTCGTGTATTATAAGTGTTAATCCATTATCAAGAACATACCTTGTGTAAGGAATGTTTATCTGATCAGGATTGAAGTAGGACGTTTTCTGTCCAAAGCCATTCAGAGTCACTAATGCGACAACTGCGGAAGCAATGATAATTCGGATTGTTTTCATAAAATGATTATTAAGTTGAAAAATAAAAATAGATATACCTGAAATATTGGTTTTCAGGCATTTTCTAATTTCCTAATCAAAGTTATGTCTTGTTTAAGTTAAAGCCAAATTTATTTTAACCGGTCTTTTTCAATATCTTGTACAAAGTTCAACTGCCAAAATATTAAAATCCACCTCTTTTGGGACAGGAGGTCGTGATGAAATTAAAGGATTTAATGTAATTCTTCGATATGTAATACCTTGAATTCCTATTATACGGCTATGGAATGCTTCTCTGGGTTGATTTCCTAAAGCAAGTTCAATTATTAATTTCTTACATTCTGGATCACAAAAAAAGGAAAGTATCTACTTTCCTTTTCGTGTTTTATGCAGCTATTTAATTGATATTCAGTTATTTTATTCAATATCCAAAGCAGAAATTGACTCGGTTGAAATTGGAGTTAAGTGAATGAAATCAAGCACCTATTTCGACAGAACAGGTATCTGCCTGTTTATTGATTCTTCCAGGGATATTAAAGTCTCAGTCCTTACAATACCCTCTATATTCTGAATTGTATCAGTAAGTATCATACGAAGGTGCTCATTATCACGTGTATAGACCTTAATAAAAAGTGAATAATTACCTGTTGTATAATGACATTCTATAATTTCGGGAATATCCCTGAATTTTTTAATTACATCTCTGAAATGACCCGGATGGTCCAGAAAAATTCCAATATAAGCGCAGGTTTTAAATCCTACCATAACCGGATCAACCTTAAATTCTGATCCTCTTATTACACCTATCCTTATCAGACGCTGCACACGCTGATGTATAGCTGCGCCTGATACACCACACTCCCTTGCTACTTCAAGGTACGGAATCCTTGCATTTTTTGTGATAATGTCGAGAATCTTCTTATCAAGATTATCAATTTGTAAATTTTCAGACATTTCTATAATAGTTAATTAATAGATTGAAACAATATGTTTTTATTTCTTACAAATTTAAAGGAAAATTGAGTAAATGTAATAATCAGCAATAAAATGTTTAAACAATTATTACGCTGATCTTGTCAAAGTCAGTCAATACGATTTATATAACCTATGATTTCCTTAATGTCGGAAAAACCCTTTTTCACAAGAAAATTCTCAATCCCATCAAGTATTTTAACTGAAGCCTGAGGATCAATAAATGAAGCCGTCCCTATCTCAACTGCAGTTGCGCCGGCAAGCAGAAATTCCAGGGCATCCGGGGCAGACATAATTCCTCCTATTCCGATAACCGGGATCTTTACTGCGTTAGCCACCTGCCATACCATCCTGAGCGCAACAGGTTTAATAGCCGGACCTGAAAGTCCACCTGTTACAGTTGACAGAGAAGGTTTCATATTTACTACGTCTATCGCCATCCCGAGCAATGTGTTAATTAGTGATATGCAATCAGCACCTTCATCTTCAACAACCCTGGCAAAATCGACAATATTTGTAACATTGGGAGATAATTTAACAATAAGCTTTCCGGAATAAACAGATCTTACCTCCCTGGTCACTTCCCTCGCCGTCCGGAGATTTGTGCCGAAAGCCATTCCTCCCATTTTTACATTAGGGCACGATATATTCAACTCAATGGCCGGTATCTTTTCAAGTTTGTTAATTCTTTCAGCGAGAGCAATATAATCTTCAATATAACTTCCGTTAATGTTCACAATGACGTTGGTTTCATAGTTGATTACGCGTGGATAAATAGATTTTTCAAAGTAATCAATACCTTTATTCTGCAAACCTACTGAGTTAAGCATTCCGGAAGGGGTTTCAGCCATTCTGGGATAGAGATTTCCTTCCCTCGGCTCAAGTGTGGTTCCCTTAAGAACAATCCCTCCCAGCCTCGAAACATCAAGAAAATCATCAAACTCAGATCCGTTTCCGAATGTACCTGAGGCTGTCAGCACGGGATTCTTGAAATGCAGATCGCCAATAGAAAAACCAAGATTCACCATTTTAAATCATTTACATTGAAAACCGGTCCGTCAATACATGTGCAGAAGTTGCCATTAACCGTATCAACAACACAACACAGACAGGCGCCTATTCCGCATGCCATCAGGTTTTCGAGTGATACTTCACATATTATTTTCCTGTTTTTGCAGTAAGCTGCAATAGCTTTCATCATTGAATCGGGTCCGCAACAACAGATCCTGTTATATTTGTGTGCTGAAAAAACAGAATGGCTTGTCACATATCCCTTTTCTCCCATGGAACCATCTTCAGTTGTAACGAATACGTTTCCGATTTTAAGATAATCTTCAAATTCGATAATCCGGTCATTGTTTCTAAATCCAAGAAGGATATCAGGAACAGTCCCATTCGAATTCAGGTACTTTCCAAGGAATAACAACGGTGCTATCCCGCATCCGCCTCCAACAATAAGCACTTTTTCTTTTTCATTAGGTAAAGAGAATGAATTGCCCAAAGGATAAATAAGATTCAGAATATCACCATATCTAAGTTCTGATAGCTTTTTGGTACCATTTCCTGCAATCTGAATCAGAAGCTTAAAGCTATTTTTCTCATAATCAACATCATGGATTGATATTGGTCTGCGCAGAAATGTTTCCGGGCTGCCATCTACCCTTACCTGTGCAAACTGACCTGGTTTAAATTCAGGAATTTTCGTATCCCCTGATAGTTCGAGAATAAAAAAATCATTATTAAGATGCTTATTTTCAATTACTTTGAGATCTTCGATACGCTTTGCCATCAAAAATGCGTTTACGACAAAGATAATTGTAATGAGTGGTTTCAAAAAATTTAATCAAAGGATAATTTTTACACCTAAAAATCATATCTGAAATATCATCGTCGTGGAAAAAACTCTTCAAAACTATTATTTTCATAGAACCAGACAATTTTAGCTATTCCTGAGGCGGTTTTTTCAGTTTGAGCTATAGAATCATCCACTGCCTTATTTTTTATAACATCCTGAGAATCAATTTTCGGTCGGATTTGTTCACTTTTATTCAGGATTTCATTGGTCTCTCTGCTATTTTCCGGATCATAGTCGAACAGATTTTGCATTTTAGTCTCTTTATACATCGATCCTTTGCCAAATAACAGCCAGTCTGTTGAGAGGAACTGATATTTTTCAAGCATTTTTAACACAAAATCCAGACTCGGATTGTTTCTTCCTGATAGAATATGGGAGATACCCGAAGCCTGAACACCTATTTCTTCTGCCAATTGAGCAGATGATTTATTTTCGTTCTTTAGAAACTCAAGTAAACGCTCTTTCATAAGAATATTATTAGTATTACAAATGTAAATAATATATAATTGACATGTGTAATTTTATTCTATTACATATGTAATTTAAATTAAACTGCTTATTTTTAATTGTATGCAATAATTTTGTATATTACTGATGTAATGATACTTATGAAAAGAACATATATGAAGTACTACAATAGTTTAGTTACATATAGTAATAGTATACAGTGTTTTAAAACTAATATCTAAACATTTTTGACATTAAAGTTATCATAATCAATAGAAATGGTTGATAATCACTATAACTAACTATATTTATAGTATTGATTTATTGTTTATTATGTTTTGTCAGGCGAGATATATTAAATTATTTAACTTTGTAATTTAAATTAATTGAAGAATTGATTACATGTGTAATTAAATAGGATAAAAACCAATGATTACAAATGTAATTATGAGGATTCTTGTATACAGACTGAAATATTTGAAAAAAGAAGAAGCAATCCCTGAAGCTTAAGAAATTTCAGACAAGGAGTGTTTACTTTAAAAATTGAATATTCCTGACCCTCCTGTTACATCCGGCTGAATATTAGATTCTGGCGAGGTTAATATGTTATTAAAATTTAGGAGAGCACAATGCAATGCTCAATGTAACACAAAGGGAAAAAGGATACAGGAAAGAGTTTCGAGTCTATTCAGGTTTAAAGTTTCTGGCTTTAGTTTCATCAAACTCATTCTCAGAACGCGCGATTACAGCCGTAGCAAGGCAATTCCCGATTACATT
>JBEKDR010000162.1:0-7126 GCA_050014255.1 Bacteroidales bacterium
AGCATTTCATCAGCTTCGTCGAGTATTACCGTTGTGACTGAGGAAAGCTTCGCCGCCCCTCTGCCGATAAGGTCAATAAGCCTTCCTGGTGTGGCGACGATAATGTGAACGCCTTTTTTTAAGCCTCTTATCTGGTTGTCAATACTGGCTCCTCCGTAAACAGCCAGAATTTTAAGCTTACCGGTAAACCTGGCATAATCAGTCAGATCAGCTGTGATCTGCATGCATAATTCGCGTGTAGGGCAAAGAATAAGTGCCTGGGTATTATTAATTTCTGTATCAGTTGCCTGAACAAGAGGCAGTCCGAAGGCTGCGGTTTTGCCAGTCCCGGTTTGCGCCAGGGCAATAATATCCGCCTCACTGCCCAGCATTAATGGAATTACTTTTTCCTGCACAGGCATAGGGTTTTCAAATCCAAGTTCCTGAATAGCCTTCAGGATACCGGGAGTGAATCCCATCTCTTCAAAATTTATCATTATTATATTTTATGATGTGGTTCCGGGAGCGATGGATTTGTTATCCCGGCCGAAATGAACTCAAATGCAGACTGGGCAAAATGCCTAACAACGCTTCGTGGAAATCACCTTGTTAATTAACGCGCAAAGATAAGCAAATTATTGTAATTATTCTTGCAATTGAAAATCAAATTCATGGAAAAATAATAGTAGAATTATCAAACATTATACCTTTAGATAACAAGTAATTACATAAATTTGTAATTATGGAAACCGGACCGGTAAAAATATATTCTGCTGAGGATTCTCCTCGTCTTAGGTATATAGCAGGCATTCTCCTTGGAGATATACTTGGTTTACGGTGGGAAGTGATTACTGATAAACGTAAGCTGGGTAAACATCCTGTTATTAATTATTCTCACAATAATTTGTCCGGCTCATTCAAAATAAATCCTGAATCAATATTATTTGAGAAGGGAATTCTCTCTAAGCAAATTATTATCAATGACTGGAAAGGATTGCCTGTATTTTTTCAGACTGAATCTGATTCTGATATCCCTTTTGATATTTTTGCTGCGTCGTTTTTCCTTGTAACCAGGTATGAGGAGTATCACGAATTTAAACCTGATGAATATGGAAGATTTCCTTCTTCAGCCTCCCTGGCTTTTAAAAACGGATTTTTGGGGAAACCAGTTATTGATCTATGGGCTAAAGAGCTGGCAAAAGCCTTCCTTAAAAAGTTTCCGACTCTTGCTTTCAGGCGTAATGAATATAAGGCTCTCCTGACCATCGACACTGATCAACCATTTGCATATCAGGGTAAGAACATTTTCAGATCAATAGGTGGTCTGTTCCATGATAAAAACAGCACTCCGTTAAATGTAGGCAGCAGGTACCGAATTATTGCAAAAGGCGAAAAAGATCCTTTCGATGTATTTGATTACATTATTGAAACCGTTGAGAAAAACAGTACTGATACAAAATTCTTTATCCCGGTTGGGGACCATTCAAAATTTGACAAAAACCCTTCCTGGAAAAATGATGAATACCGGAATCTGATTCATAAAATTGATGATAAGTTTCAGGTAGGCCTGCATCCATCATTCGTTGCAGGCGGAGGAGGATCACTTATTGATACTGAGAGTTATCGCCTCCGGTCTGTTCTTGGAAAAAAGGTCAGCTTAAGCCGTTTTCATTATCTGAGACTAAATATGCCCTCGTCATACAATAATATTTTACGGGCAGGGTTTTCAGAAGATTATTCAATGGGTTATCCGGATGAACCGGGTTTCAGGGCAGGGATAGCCCGTCCCTACTATTTCTATAATGTTTCCGAGGATAAGCAGACAGATCTTAAGATAATTCCTTTCCAGGTAATGGATGGCACTTTATATGATTACAAAAAACTTGACACCACCAGGTCGAAGGAGCTCATTTTAAAACTGATTAACGAAACCAGAAATGTCGGCGGTTATTTTGTAAGTATCTGGCATAATACATCTTTGCTTGATAATGAGGCATGGAAGGGTTGGCGGGAAGTTTTTGAATTTATGGTCAAAAACCAGAAACCATGATTGTTTATCATAAGCATAATGAAATAGACAGGGAACAATGGGATAATTGTATTAAAAACACTCCCGGGGCAAAGCCTTATGCATATTCGTGGTATCTTGATATAATGGCTCCGGGTTGGCAGGCACTCGTTGATGATGATTATGATTCTGTCTTTCCGGTTCCCGGATTCAGCCGTTTCGGGATACAATATATTGCTACTCCTGTTTTCCTTCAGCAACTGGGGGCATATTCTCCTGACAAACCTGTATCAAAAGCAATTAGCGAGTTCCTGGATTACATGCCTGATTTCTTTAAATTTATCGATTTATGCATCGGACAGAAAATAGATGCAGACGGATATAAGTTGTCTGAAAGAATCAATTTTGAACTGGATCTTTCGAAACCATATGAAACAATATTCAAAAACTTTTCAGATCATTGCAGGCGAAATGTCGAAGCTTCAGCCCGGAAATGTCCCGAACTTGTTTACAACATTACGCCTGATGAGATTATAGATCTTTTCATAGAGAACAAAGGAAAAGATATAAATGGCATTAAAGTCCGTGATTATCAACGGCTTAAAAATCTGATAAGTTTTTGTCTTATCAATAAAAAAGGCAAACTGATTGGTGTGCGTGGAGCCAGGAAAAAGCTGATATTCGGGATTTTCCTGGTTGAGATTCGTGGAAACAAGACTATCCTTTTTGTCGTCAATACACCCTTAAGCCGTGAAAGACGGATTGGCTATTTTGTTGTTAATGAATTAATAAAAAACTATTCATCAACAAGAACTATTCTTGATTTTGCGGGTTCTTCAATTCCTTCCGTCGCTTCTTTCATTGAGTCATTTGGGTGTGCGAGGGTTCCCTATTACCGACTTTATCGTAACCGGCTTTTATGGCCGTTAAGGATGTTGAAATAAGGCTCAAGGGCATTTGAGCCCTTCATTGCAGCAGCTCCATCTCTTCATCATTAAAGACGTTTATTAACTCTCCCTTTTCACATTTAAGAGTCCGCGCTGAAAATTTCTTCAGGATTGTATAATTATGCGTAGCAACAACCACAGCTCTGCCGGTCTTACTTATATCGGTAAGCAGCCTTAAAATGCCTTCAGACGTCTCCGGATCGAGGTTACCGGTAGGTTCGTCAGCCAGGATTATTTCAGGATCGTTCAGCAGGGCTCTTCCTATAACAACACGCTGTTGTTCGCCTCCTGAAAGCTGGTGAGGCATCTTATAACCTTTCAGTCCAAGTCCAACTTTTTCAAGAACTTCACCAATACGTGTGGCTATCTCCGTCCTGTTTTTCCACCCCGTTGCTTTCAGAACAAATTCAAGATTCTCATTAACCGTCCTGTCAGTAAGCAACTGGAAATCCTGAAAAACGATTCCGATCTTCCGCCGCAGGTACGGTATCTCCTTTTTCTTAATTTTCGACAGGTCATATCCGGCTACCAGCCCGACACCCTCTTTCAGTGGTATCTGGGCGTTGAGAGTTTTGATAAGGCTCGATTTTCCGCTGCCAACTCTTCCCACAAGGTAAAGAAATTCACCTTTCCCTACACGCAGATTAACTTTTGACAAAACCAAATGAGTCTGCTGCCATATACTACAGTTTGTAAGCTCTATAATAACATCCAGTGGAAGATTCTCCTGCATTTCCCGGCGATTTAATGTGCAAAATAAGGAAAGAATTGATAATTAACATTTATATGTTGATAAAATCAGTAATAAAGGCCCGCTGACGGCGTTTAATAGTTGTAATTTTACGATTAATTAAAAAACCTGGTTATTGTTATATATGGCTTACAATTAACATGTTATATGCAATTATTAGTATTTAGGACATAAACAGTGTTTTATTGCGAAAGGCCAAAAAAAATAAGTTATGAACAGAAACAAATTCATTTTAATATTCAGTTTTCTTTTAATATTCCTGCTTCCTGTCTCTTCCCAGGTTCCATTCACAGCCAATGAAATTGGATCAGAGTTTTACAGGGGAATGGAATTGTTCAATAAAGAGAAGTACCCGGCTGCAATAAGACTTTTCGATTCGTTTGTCAGAAATGGCGATAAATCCAACCTCATACTTGTGGCCGATGCCGAATATTATAGTTCAATTGCTGCAATAAAACTTTTCAATCCTGATGCTGAATACAGAATGATGATGTTCATATATTCACATCCTGAAAGTCCCCGTATTAATGATGCCAGGCTGGAGTTAGGCAATTATTTCTATCAGAATAAAAACTACAGGAAAGCGGTAGTATATTATGAAACCGTGAACAGGCAGGAGCTGAAATCAGATAAGCTGGCAGAATATTTCTTCAGACTGGGATATTCGCTTTATATCAAAGGTGATCAGAGCAGGGCACTTCTTATGTTTTCTGAAATTAAGGATATTGACACAGAATATACCCCGCCTGCGGTATACTATTTTTCTCAGATTGCTTATGAACAGAAAATGTACCAGACCGCACTGGAGGGATTCAAACGTTTAAAAGATGATGAAACATTTGGAGGAGTGGTGCCATTCTATATCGTTCAGATTCTGTACCTCCAGAAAGACTATGACGGAATTCTGTCGATGGCTCCCGATCTTCTTAAATCTGCGGGGAAAGCCAGGGCAATTGAACTTTACAGGTTTATCGGAGATGCATATTACAGCAAGGAAAATTATAAAGAAGCGCTGCCATTTCTTGAGAAATATTCAACTGGCGCCAGGGCCAGTGCACGGGAGGATAAATATGAGCTTGGTTACTGTTATTATAAGACAGGAGATATCGATAAAGCAATCAAACTTTTTCTTGAAATCGGAGCAAAGAGTGATGTTCTGAGTCAGAATATCTGGAATATTCTTGGGGATTGTTACCTGCAGAAAGGTGACAAACCACGTTCCAGATTAGCGTTCGGTCAGGCTTCAGTGCTTAATTATGATAAGAAAATCAAGGAAGAATCACTTTACAATTTTGCAAAACTGACATACGAAACTGCTTATGCTCCGTTTGGAGAGGCAATTGCCGCTTTTCAGGAATATATTGATCTCTATCCCGGGTCAAAAAGGATACAGGAGGTATACGATTATCTTGTGGGCACATTTATGCAGATTAAAAACTACAAAGCCGCGATGGCTGCTCTTGATAAAATTGGCAATAAAGACAGCAGACTTGAAGAGGCCTTTCAGAAAGTCGCTTTTTTCAGAGGACTGGAGCTGTTTAAAAACCTTGAGATCGAAGCCTCAGTCAGTATGTTCGACAAATCGCTAAAATATGAAAAATATAACAATCAGATCAGGGCAAGAGCTATCTACTGGCGGGGAGAAGCAAATTACAGGCTCGGTCATTATGATCTGGCAAAAGATGATTATCAGTTGTTTATGGGATTGCCGGGTTCTACGCTCTTAAGTGAATACAACCTTGTAAGATATAATCTGGGATACACCTTCTTTAATCTGAAAGACTATGCAAACGCTTTAACCAATTTTAAATCTTTCGAATCAGGGTCTGCAAATGTGAGGCCGGAAGTAATGGCCGATGCTAAAGATAGAATTGCTGACTGCTTTTATATTGCTACTAATTATCCTTCCGCAATTGATTATTACGACAAAGTTATTGCATACGGTTATCAGGATGCCGATTACGCCATGTTTCAGAAAGGATTTTCCCTCGGACTTATAAATGATACAAAAGGGAAAATTGACGTGCTAACGGCACTAATGCAGAAATTCCCTTCTTCAACATTTGTTCCTGATGCCATCTTCGAAAGAGGCAGGGCCTACCTGGTACTTGAAGATTTCAAAAAGGGAGAGGCAGATTTCAATACAATCATTTCAACTTACTCGGGAAGCTCTTTTGTGCCACGTTCTATAGTTCAACTGGGGTTGCTTTATTATAACCTCGGGGAAAATGAAAAGGCTATTTCGCAGTATAAAAAGGTGATAGAAAACTACAAATCAACACCTGAAGCAAGGGATGCATTGACAGGACTTAGAAACACTTATGTCGATCTGAATGAGGTCGATACCTATTTCACTTATGTAAAAACACTTGACGGGTATGGTGATGTTAACCTGGCACAGAAGGATTCCCTGCTCTATATGTCAGGTGAAAATCTGTTTATGACCGGTAACCATGATAAAGCTACTGATGTCTTAAAAAGTTATCTAAGTGAATTTCCAAATGGCAGTTTCAGACAAAATGCTCAATATTACCTTGCAGAATGCCTGAGTTCGGCAGGAAATAAAGAAGAGGCACTGAAACTCTATATTGAAGTTTCAGCCGAACCAAATAATCAATTCCTTGAACAATCGTTGATTGCTGCTTCATCGATGCTTTATGATAAAGAAGATTATTCAACCTCTCTCAATTACTATGAGAAACTGGAAAAGGTTTCCTCGAGTGATGAGAATACCCTTATCGCTCTTAAAGGACAACTTAAGTCAGCTTATCAGGCCGGTGATGCTCAAAAGACCATTATTGCTGCCGGGAAAATTAATAATTCACAAAATATACCGGAGGAGTTGGTCAGAGAGGCTACATTTATGAGCGCAAAAGCAAATTATAGTCTCAATAATTTCGATGATGCCCTCAGAGATTTCAGGAAGGTTGCGACAGAAGTCACCAGCATGGAAGGGGCGGAGTCTAAATACAGGGTAGCAGAGCTTTTGAATAAGAAAGATAAAACTGCCGAGGCTGAAAAGGTAATTACTGAGTTTATTGATCAGAAAACACCTCATCAGTACTGGATGGCAAGAGTGTTTCTCCTCCTGTCTGATATAAGCATTAAAAAAGGTGATCTTTTGCAGGCACGCGCAACTCTTCAGAGCCTGAAGGATTATTATTCAGTTGATAACGATGGAATTCTCGATGAGGTTAAAGCTAAATTGAGCTCCCTTGACGAAATTAAATCGGAAACAGATCGAAATGACAAATTGCAAAACAGTGTTCAGCAATAATCAAAAACTGATAAAGAAATTGATTTGACATGATAAATAGAAATCTGATTATACCAGCCCTCTTAATTTTCTCTTTATTGCCGGTAAATGCCCAGGTAAAAAAACAGGAGACCGGACTGAAAAGAGAAATTACCTTGTATAATCCTTACAAACCATTTCTCCCG
>JBEKDR010000163.1:0-10795 GCA_050014255.1 Bacteroidales bacterium
GACGACGGTGATATTGATGTGGTGATTGCAGGCTTAAATGGTGGTGTTACTCTCTTGAGGAATGATCGTGGAAATATTAACCATTACGTAACAATGAAGCTTGTCGGGTTAAGAGCAGGAAGCGCTAAGAATAATCATTTTGGGATCGGAGCAAAAGTGGAAATCAGGGCTGGTGATCTTTACCAGTCAATGATTGTTACTGATCCGGCCGTTCATTTTGGTCTGGGAAACAGGGCAAAAGCCGATAATATACGGATTACCTGGACAAATGGCGTGCCACAGAATATATTTACACCTGGTACTGATCAGGCTTTGATTGAGGCCCAGACACTGAAGGGATCATGTCCTTTTCTCTTCACCTGGGATGGCAATGAATTTGTATTTGTAAAGGATGTTATGTGGAGAAGCGCCCTTGGAATGCCGCTTGGTATTATGGGAGGCAATACAGCGTACGCATTCCCCGATGCATCTGACGATTATATTAAGATCCCCGGCGAATTATTGCAACCGAAAAATGGATTGTATTCTATTCAGTTGACATCAGAGCTCTGGGAGACGATGTTCTTCGATCAGGTTCAGCTGGTTGCCGTAGATCATCCTGATTCAGTTGACGTTTTCGTTCCTGAACAGTTTTCTCCCCCACCCTTCCCGGGTAATAAGCTGTACCAGGTAAAAGAAAAGCACATACCGGTAAGTGCAAAGGATTCACAGGGAAATGACGTACTCTCGTTTATCGCTGAGAAAGACGATAAATATCTTTCTGATTTTAATCCTGGTAAATACCAGGGAGTTACAGAAATGCACGACCTCATTCTTGATCCGGGTGATGTGGGAAAAAGCAAAAATCTCTTCCTGTTTCTGAATGGCTGGATATTTCCTACCGATGCCAGTATTAATGTTGCTCTTTCACAATCGTCAGATCTGAAAGTGATACGGCCTTTTGTGCAGGTAATTAATAGAAAAGGTGAATGGGAAACAGTAATCGAAAATCTTGGTTTTCCTATGGGGAAGGATAAAACGGTAATTGCAGATCTTTCCGGCAAATTCCTTTCAAGCGATCACAGGATCAGGATAAGGACAAATATGGAGATATACTGGGATTATATATTCTTTTCCGATGATGTTTCAAATGCTCCTCTAATTTCGACTGTGCTTAATCCGGTTTCTGCAGATTTGCATTACAGGGGGTTTTCACACAGCTACAGAAAAGGCGGCCGGTATGGCCCTCACTGGTTTGACTACTCCGATGCAGATAAAAACAAGAAATGGCGCGACTTGTCAGGGAATTATACACGCTATGGAGATGTTTTGCCTCTCCTTACTGAATCGGATAACAAATATATTATCTCAAATGCAGGTGATGAAACATCTGTTGACTTTGATTCTAAATCATTGCCTGAATTAAAAAAGGGATGGAAAAGAGATTTTCTTATTCACAGCGTGGGATGGGTAAAGGATGGCGATCTGTATACTGCATATGGAAGTACAGTTTTACCACTGCCGTTCCATGGAATGAAAAGTTATCCTCCTGCTGTAAATGATTCTTATCCGAAAGATCCTGAACTTCAGAAATATATTCAGGAATATAATACAAGAGTTGTGACATCAGATGATTTTCGTAATGCAATAAGAAAATAGAGACCATTAATGATACTTGGTGAACATAACATACTTTATTCCTTTTACCCACTTTCCTGTTTCCCCCAGGGGGGAAATGATTTATTTCCACTCCTTCCCCCGTGGGGGAAGGCTGGGAAGGGGGTGACTTTAAATAAAAATATTAAATATTATATGATTAAAGTAATATCTACTGTTTTTATATTTTGTGTTTTTCTAATATTTTTCCCGTCTATTGTGTACGCTCAGAAAAATAATGTGACTTTCACGGATATAACCAAAAAGGCAGGAATCACTTTCAAGTATACCTTTGGAGATGACACTTACAAGAATATAATAGAGAGCAGCGGTTCAGGGATTACCATTTTTGATTACGATAATGATGGTTTAATGGATCTTTACCTGATGAATGGAACATACCTGGAAGGCATATCAGATCCTGAAGGGAAAAAATATAAAAATTCTCATAACGAACTGTACAGGAACAATGGTAACGGAACTTTTACAGAGGTCTCAAAAATTGCAGGTGTTGGCGGTCACCAATGGAGCATGGCTGCCGGGGCTATTGATCTCGATAATGATGGTTATCAGGACCTTTATGTTTTAAATTATGGCCCGAATGTTTTCTACCATAACAACGGCAACGGAACATTCACTGACATTACGACTTCACTGGGACTGAGCGGACCTGACAAGTTAAACGGATTTACAAAATGGAGTATCGGGGTTGCTTTCTGGGATTATAACCTCGATGGAAGACTGGATGCTATGGTAGGCAACTTTCTGGCATTCGACCCTGCCTATGTTTCTCCGGCAACACCTGGTATGATGCCCAGTCCGACAGAGTATAATGGACAGGCATCGATGCTGTATGAGCAGCAACCCTATGGAAAATTTATTGATGTCACAAAGAAAAACAATCTATATTATCCCGATTCAAAATGCATGGGGTTGACAGTATTCGATTATGATGACGATGGTAAACTTGATATCTTTCAGGCCAATGATCATCAACTGAATTTCCTTTTCAGAATTGATAACGGAGTTTATAAGGAAGTTGGAGTTCAAAGCGGTGTTGCAGCAAATAGTCAGGGAGTGGGGACCGGGTCGATGCATGGGTCAATAGGTGACATTGATGGAGATGGATTGATTGATATCCTGGTATCGGACCTGGATTACGGAGCCCTGTATAAAAACATGGGCAATGGCCTTTTTAAAGATATAACCGAAGAGAGCGGTGTCGCAGCAGCTATGGCGGGCAAGGGCAGCTGGGGGGCACAGCTTTTCGATTACGATAACGATGGTGACCTGGATATTGTAGCTGCAAATGGAACCGCTGAAGAACTTATACCTCAATATCCCTTATTGCTGGAGAATGATGGGAAAGGCCATTTTAAGAATGTAGGAAAAGAGCATGGCGCCTATTTCTCAACAAAGCGTTCAGGCAGGGCTTTAGCTGTCTGGGATTTTGATAATGACGGAGATCTCGATATTATTATTTCTCATCTTGACAAGAATGGAACACCTGCACTTCTGAGAAATGATGGGGGAAACCGAAATCACTGGCTCGGATTGACTCTTAAAGGGAAAAACGGACCGGCTTCTGCAATTGGTGCAAAAGTAACCCTTACAGCTGGCGGAAAAAAGCAGGTTATGGTAAATCAATGGGCAACCAGTTATCTCTCAAACAATGATCCCAGGGTACATTTTGGTCTGGGCCAGCAAAAAAAGATCGATCTACTTGAGATCAGCTGGTCTGATGGTATAAAGGAGGTGTACAATAAAATTGAATCAGACCGTTATATTACAATAAAAGAAGGAACAGGAATTGTGACGAAATAAAACAAATAAAAACTTAAGATATGAATAGTCAATTCGTGAGTAATGTTACGGACCTTACAAATCCGGAGAAGAATGTCATTTATAATATGACACATGAAGAAGCAGTAAATATTGTCAGATCGGGTGATTCTGAAGCTGTGCGAAAGATTGACGGACAGTTTTCAATTGTTTCCGTTAATGGAAAAACAATCAGAATGGCAAGATCAATCGGCCGGCCGATACGTTATTTTATTGCCAAGCGACCTGGAGGCCCCGAACTGGTTATTGCTGAGCGTATAGATGTAATTTATAATTATCTTAAAAAGGAGGGCCTTGACCATCAGTTCCATCCCTCCTATACAAGAATGGCTCCGGCCCACTACATCACAAAAATCGAACTTCTGGGCTGTCCTGATCCAAATCCGGTCTATGAACGATTCTTCAGACCTGAACGCAATAAATTGTCCGGCAAGGATCCGGCATGGATCGGTGAAAAATATATAGGCACTTTGTACAATGAAATAAGAAAGTGGCTTCAGTTACGTGCAAAATCGGGTCCGATAGGAGTTACTTTTTCTGCCGGCATCGACAGTGGTTCAGTCTTCCTGCTTACATACCATGCTCTCAGGGAACTTGGAGAGAGCCCATCAAGGCTTAAAGCTTTTACGCTTTCAATTGACGGTGATGGCGCTGATTTGCTTCAGGCAAGAAAATTCCTTGCTGCTTTGGATCTCGGTTTGTTCCTCGAACCCGTTGAGGTGGATTATTCATCCCTGGATTGGAAAAAAGCAATAGATGCGGTCGAAGATTATAAACCTCTTGATATTCAGTCCGCAACAATGAATCTGGCACTTCTGCAGGGAATCCGTTCACGTTACCCGCAATGGAAATATATTATTGACGGAGATGGTGGTGACGAAAATCTGAAAGATTATCCTATTGAAGAAAATCCTGAATTGACTATTCGAAGCGTCCTTAACAACCTGATGCTGTATCATGAGGGCTGGGGAGTGGAATCGATCAAACATTCTTTGACATATTCAGGCGGATTGAGCAGAGGATATATGCGAACCTTTGCAACAGGAGATCTGATGGGTTTCGAAGGATTCAGTCCTTACACTTTGCCAAATGTGATTGAAATTTCCGAGGGTATTCCCTATATCGATATGACCAACTGGGATCATCAGAAACTGTATGATCTTAAAGGACAAATAGTTTCTGCAGGAGTAAAGGCTGTTACGGGAATGGACATGCCTGTTTTTCAGAAAAGACGATTCCAGCATGGCGCAGCATCCGATAAGGACTTTGGCAGGCATTTCCCCGGGAAAGAGATTGCCTACAGGAAAGAGTTTCTTTCGAAGTATGAATGAAGATCCTGAATTACTGATAAATGACCAATGGATAGTCTCCATGAGGGGAAACAAAAATCCTGTTGACCCTCAAAGACCGTATGGATGGCTGGTAGAGAAAGAGCGCACCATTTCAGGGAAGATTGAAGATACCGGAATCATTTTTCTGACTGACCGCGAATGTCCCTTTCATTGCCTGATGTGCGATCTTTGGAAAAACACTACAGATGAATCTGTTGCTGCCGGATCGATTCCAAACCAGATCAAATGGGCTTTGGAACAAATGCCTGATATTAAACATCTGAAGCTTTATAACAGTGGAAGCTTCTTTGACGGAAGGGCAATACCTGAAAAAGATTATGAATCTATTTCATCAATTGTTAAAGATTTCGAAACAGTCATCGTTGAAAGTCATCCGAAGCTGATCAATGAAAAATGTCTGAATTTCAGGAATATGCTGAAGCCTGATTTACATGTTGCCCTGGGACTGGAAACTGTACATCGTGAGATTCTTCAGAAACTGAATAAGCAAATGACAGTGGATGATTTCAGTAATTCAGTCAGCTTTCTTACAAAACATGGTATAAGTACAAGGGCATTTATTCTGCTCAGGCCTCCCCTTCTATCGGAATCTGAGGGGATATATTGGGCTGAGAGGTCTGTCGACTTTGCTTTCAGT
Organism: Bacteroidales bacterium; assembly: GCA_050014255.1. GTDB lineage: Bacteria > Bacteroidota > Bacteroidia > Bacteroidales > VadinHA17 > LD21. The sequence goes on from JBEKDR010000163.1 coordinate 5,467, forward strand.
GCCGGGGTTGAGTGTTGCACTATTATTCCTGTAAGAGCAGGAAACGGTGCTATGGATTTTTTAATGGAAAAAGGTATATTTTACACTCCTGATATTCATTCTCTTGAAACAGTTCTGGAATATGGAATAGGGTTAAATGCCGGGCGTGTATTTGCTGACGTTTGGGATCTGGCTCTGTTTTCCAAATGTAAAAAATGCATAGATAAAAGAATTAAACGGCTAGTCTCAATGAACCTGAGTCAGAAAATAGGTACTGCTGTGAAATGTGAATGCAATAAAGAAAGAAGAACTTTCACAGAGTGACACAGAGGAGCACAGAGCTGCACAGAGAAAAATTCAATATTGCAACACTTCATGCAAAACAAGGAACGAGAAATGCGAAGCGAGCAACCAGCAACTAGCAACCAGTAACATGCATAATCAAAGTAATCTATATATTTATAATGGGCTTCGTCTGATAGCTGATTTCTTCTTTCTTATAATATACTTTTTCGAGAAACAACCCGCTCGGTGGAGCTGTCAGCTTTGCAGGAATATCTGTCTTCAGTCTGAAAAATGATGCAACATCGGCAGGTGAGAGTTTTCTTCTTCCTGCTTCAACCACAACGCCCGTCATTCTCCTTACCTGCTTCCATAAAAAATGTGAACCAACAACATGAAAAACAAGCATATTGCCAAAATCATTGACTTTTGCATGTAATATCTCTACTTTGGTTGATGACTGTTCAGCATCCTCATCTGTAAAGTACCTGTAGTCCTTCAGTCCTGGAAAATATTTTGCAGCCTCATTCATAAGATTAATATCCAGCGGATCTTTTATCCACCACACGAATTTCTTACCGAAAGCAGTACGTCTTCTGCTTATCTGGTAAATATAGCTCCGGGCATTTGCATCATGCCGTGCATGAAATTTCGGATGTGCCTCTTCAACGTCGATAATGCAGATATCGGGGGGCAGACGGTCATTAATACCGTATTTTATTTTTATCGGCACAAGATCCGTTTCCACATCAAGGTGGGCAACCTGTCCGGAAGCATGAACGCCCCCATCTGTCCTTCCTGCTCCGAAAATATCTATTTCTGCATTTTTGAATAATTCTCTGCAGGCATCCAGTATCTCACCCTGGATTGTTTTGGCACCTTTATGCATCTGCCATCCGGAATAACGTGTTCCGTCGTATTCTATTGTCAATTTGAATCTGCCCATAATATATATGTTAACCTGTGCAAATGTATTAAAAAATAGTCTAGCTGTCTTTATGAACTTTATTACACCCTGACTGTTTGACTGCTACCACAGATTTATTAATTTTGTAGTTGAGTGGGAGAATAAAAACTGAATTTGTTTTATATGAAAAACAAATACATGAATCCTTATGTGGCAGGTACTATGTTGGGTATAGTTCTGCTTCTGGCTATGTTCCTGGCAGGTCGAGGTCTGGGTGCAAGCGGCGGCTTCAAATATTGCGTTGTATCAATCGTCGGGGCTGTAGATCATTCTCATGCAGATAAATCAATTTACTACAGCAAGTATTTTGAAGGTGGAAAAAAACCTTTGAAAAACTGGCTCACAATTGAGATACTTGGAGTTATTGCAGGGGGATTTTTATCGGGGGCAGTCTCAAAGAGATTAAAATTTAAGTTCTTTCAGTTGCCGGATTTGTTACAATGGTTGCAATTTTCGGTTCTGCATATTTATTTGCATGGTTCTTCAGGAAAAACTGGCTATAAAATGGGACCAATATCATCACTAATATCAATGCCTGAATGGCTCGATTTGCTTATCGCACTGATGATTGGCATCGGTTTCGGGTTTTCACTTGAACAGGCAGGATTCTCTTCGAGCCGCAGGCTTGCAGGAATGTTCTACGGATACGATACTACTGTAATCAAGGTATTTTTCACGGCTGCAATTGTCGCTCTGGTTGGATCTCAGTTCTTAAGTTATTTCGGATTGCTTAATCTTAACCTGGTCTTCGTAAACGAATTCTATGTTAATGCTTCAATAATAGGAGGTATCATTATGGGGGCAGGTTTCATTATGGGTGGATTTTGTCCCGGTACTGGCTTATGTGCACTTTCTATCGGGAAGATTGACGCAATGATATTTTTCCTGGGTGGACTTGCCGGTGCATATCTCTTTGCTGAAACATATCCGTTTATACAGAAACTGGCTAATGATTCATATAAAGGCCCGGTTAAAATTAACGAGATTATAGGTATTTCTCCGGGACTCTTTACTTTTCTTCTTATAATTGCTGCAGCTGCAATGTTTTGGCTCGCAGAGATTGCAGAAAAGAGATTTGCAAGACCCGATATTACCAATGAAATTTAAATAGTTGAAAAATGAATACCCGGGTTAAATTTTCAGTTGGACTTATCTGCCTTGGATTTATCCTGGCCTTGTTACCGCTTTCAGGAAGCCGGACTTTTATTGTCAGACCTCAGAAATTGCTCTCTGAAGTTCTTGACGAGAATACATATTTTACGGTTGACCAGGTTGCAAGGTTTATTGTATCAGAAGACAGCTCTGTCCAGATTATTGATCTCAGATCACCAGAAGAATTCAGAGTTGTGAATATCCCCGGTTCAATTAATGTTCCGTACAGTAAACTTCTTGATAATGATGCGGGCAGTATACTCAATAATGGAAAAACCAAAAACATTTTTTACTCTAACGGTGATATTGATTCCAATTATGCTCTTGCAATTGCAAGAGGTTTGAACTTTAGTGACACTTATGTCATGAAAGGAGGGCTGAATGAATGGTTCAGCACAGTGATGAACAGCAATTTTACCGGAGACAGGATATCAGCGAGGGAAAATGCACTGTTTGAAACCAGAACAAGGGCAAAAAAAATGTTTACAGAAATGAATAGTTTACCTGACAGCATGAAATTAAAATTCATCCGGTCGATACATATAGCTGCAAAAAAGCTTGACGGGGGGTGTGAGTAGGAAGACAGTAGGCAGTAGGCAGTAGGCAGTAGGCAGTAGGCAGTAGGCAGTAGGCAGTAGGCAGTAGGCAGCAGGAGAAAGGTAAAACAAAGAATATTGTCAAATGAGAAACGAGCAACCAGCATCTAACGACCAGCAACAATGAGCCGATAAAAAAGAGTCATGGAATTAATAAGAAATAACAAAGCTGGTATTGCCATTGTTCTGGTAATATTGATTCTGGTACTTATCAGGTCATCGGGTTTAAACCATTTCAAAAATGATGCAAAAAAATGGGCGGAACCATCGGTAAAACAATCAAATAGGATTACTTTAGAACAGGCTGGATCCCTTAAAGGGAAAAACCTGATAATCAATCTTGATAAAGGTACCAGGCCTGTCGTGGAGCTACCCGGTGATGTCCAAAATATCCCCGCAGATTCGGTTCTGATTAGAAGCCATGTTTCTGTGATTCTGAAACATGATGGTCCGGTGATGCTTTTTTCTTCAGATCCCGGTTTGTCAGCAAGAATATGGATGATACTAAGTCAGATGGGATGCAGGAATATTTATATTCTGACTAATTCTTCTGACAATGAAGTCTTTAAATACAAATTCCGGCCAGATACTTTATCAAACTGACCGGAATTAGTATCAAAAAAGTCATAAAAGCTATTTCACTATTTCAAAATCATTAACGTCATCTGATGTAAAAGGCAGCCATGATAATGCTGCTCTCTCTTTAACCATCTTGTTGTACATAAAACCGTTATTACCGTACTTCAGCGTATGGGCGTCATAACCAAAAAGACGCAGATAGGCAGTTGCAAATCCTGAATTGTGACCTGTTCCGCAATAAACAACAACAGGTTTGTCAACGGGAATTGAAGCCATCTCATCAGTATATCCCAGAGTACCTTCAGGTTTATACCTTACAGATCCCGGGATATGCCCGTCCTCATACTTGTCTTTCCTGTCCAGGTTTATTATGTAATACTTTCGCGGATCGCTGAATACCTCATCAGCAGTTATAAAGATATTTGCCGTTCCTTCTTCAAACAACTTCCGGAATCTTGCTGCTCCGATTTCAGGTCCGGTCAAGAGGCCAGTTTTGAGATCAGGCATTACAAGAGCAGCAGGTCTTTCATTCATAGTATTTTCCAGATTACTCTCATATTTTCCTGATACTCCGTTAAGCCATCCCTCCCGGGCATATTTGTTATTCCATGCACTCATTCCCCATCTCATTGAATAGACATTACCATATCCCATAAGCCTCAGGAGACATGTTGTATAACTCGATATCTGTCCGTCTTCACTTACCAGAATAATCTTGTCATATTCAAACGGTTTGATTCCGGTTTCAAAAAATGAAGGCAGTTCCTCAAACTTCTTATTCACTGCACTTTTAATGTGGCCCTCGGCAAATTGTTTGGATGATCGCAAATCGACAATAAGAATATTTTTACCCAGACTTTCATTCACTATCGAAGCCTTTATAAGTGAAGGAAACACTTTACTGTTGACATAATCGCCATTCTCCTTAAGATCTTTTAGTAAGAGCATAGTCTCATTTCCAATCGAAACAGGTTTATTGACCTGCTGAACCACTTCCTGCTGTTTATTCTCTGATTTTTTCCCTTTACATCCCGCAAAAGCTAAGATGTAAAGGAGTATGACAAAGAATAATGGATAATATTGTCTTTTCATATCATTCCCATAAATGCATTTACATAGCTGGAACTTTTACCGGAACTTTGTCCTTGTCGAATGTGAGGGTTTCAATACGGTTACCTAGTTCATCATATTTATACTGAGTAATAGCAACACCGTTTTCGGGGCTATTTATTAAATTTCTGTCCTTATCCATGTTTTTAACCTCAATAAGAGCGCCATGACTATCATAGGTATTCTGATTTACAGGAACCAGTTTGCCCTTCACAAACTCGTTATCCTGGTCATATAATACAGTCTCCAAAACATAACCATTTTCATCGTACTTGTTGACACGCTTTGACCACCCCCAATAAAGATTTGACATCTGCCCTCTCACATTAAAAACTGAGAACGTATCAAGATCGCCATTCTGGTTAGGAGTAAAGGTGAAATAAGAAACTCCGATATCACCACAATTTTCTGCTGTGCAGTTATAAAGTGTATCGGCTTTATAATTTGCCATTCTTGTGGTAAACCCTTTGTCGTTATAGGTAAACCTGAGTTCATAAAATGGACAAAAAGGATTCATAACAGTTTCTTCACCTTTAAGATTGTAACGGAGTTCCCTTACCATACCATCCGGAAGGATATTCCAGGTATATGAGTGGATCTTATTCCTGTTTTCAACCATTGACCCGTCTTTACCTAAAAACATTGACCCAACACGGTTTCCATT
>JBEKDR010000164.1:0-7095 GCA_050014255.1 Bacteroidales bacterium
ACCCCGAAAAAAATAAAGGAGGAGTTGCTGCTAAAATTCCTATAAGCGTGTTTAAGAAACTTATCAGTGATCAGATCAACCTTTTACCAAATACTATTAAAAATGTTGACATGATTCTTGGAGCTGGAATCGTCATTGGAGTCCCTACAGCTGCAGATATATTGAAAGTGCCATACCGATTTGTGGCATTCTATCCGATGATTTTGGGTACCACTAAGGATGATCCGCTCAAAAATCGGATGATGTTTGGTTTCGGAAGATTAATGATGAATCTAATGTTGAAAGGTTTCATCAATAAAAATCGAGCCAAGTTCAGAGTTCCACCAATTAAGGACATATGGGAACATTGGATGGGTAAAAATGTTATTGTTGCCTGTGACAAAGAATTAAATGCAGCCCGTAATGGGGTGGCCTTTACCTTCACCCAAACAGGGTTTATGATATTGCCATCAAAAAAAGTGTTACCGGAAAATGTTGAAGATTTTATTAGCTCAGGGAAACCACCTGTCTATATTGGGTTTGGCAGTAATCCAATAACTAGCCCTGAAAAGTACACTGCAATGTTTGAGCAAGTCCGAGATGCAACCAACCAACGATTAATCATTTCTAAAGGTTGGGCTGATCTACCAACAATTGATGCCAGTGATATTTTATACGTAGATGAAATGCCATTTGAATTTCTATTCTTCAGATTGGCAGCTGTCATCTATCATGGAGGAACTGGCACTATGGCAGCAGTAGCCAGAGCAGGCATTCCGCAGGCGGCATTCCCTTTTATGGGTGATCAGTTTGAAAACCGTAAGCAAATTGTAAAATTAGGATTGGGACCTAAAACCTGTGATTTTAAGAAAATTACAGCAGAAGCAATTTCCACAGCTATAACAGAATGTATCATGAATGATCAGTATAAGAAGAACGCAATAGATATATCACAAAGACTTAAAGATGTAAATGGACTCGACCTGACAGTTCAACTAATAGAAAATGAACTCAAAAAATAAAACCAGTTGCTAACACGGACAATAAAGGTAAGTTGCTTGTCACGGTTTTTGCAAAGAGCTTTCTGCTACCAAGACAAATCAGGAATGGGAGCGAAACCCGGACTCGCTCACTATTCTCAATAAAATTCCTGCAACCATGACAATTTTCTGGCTTCGAGACAACTCCTACCGCGACACTGCGCTGTGCCCATTTACAAACCTTCTGCAACCGTGACAATTTTCGGCCACTTAGATAAATTGTGCCACGACACTCGAATACCCCAGCTGGTTCCTACCTGGACGGCAAAAACACGCGCCATACCCTCCTGGCACCGTGACTGTTTCTCGGCTAAAGTACCTGGATCTGCCCGGTGCTTGCGTCGGGTAACGCAACCTCCCTTTCTTGCCGGGTCGTTAGGTGGCATAGCTCGCAAAACCAGAGACAGTCTACAGTAGAAAGTTTATCGTGACACAATATTTTCGTCCATCTACCCGGATTCTGTCATTTACCAATTTTATCTTGACGTGTCCGGCTTGCCCCCTCGCTCACTTGCATATGATAATTCACGGTTTTGCTTTTTGGTAATTTGCAAAACCGGTTCATGAGCATCATCTGCAAGTTTTGCCTGCCCGTGCAAGCCTGGTTCATTCCTGTTTATCGGCACTTAAAAAGCAACGCCACCTAACAGCCTTATCAATGTTTGTATCTTGACGATTGATTGGGATCATACCTTTTTCATCTTAAATTATTTAAATCTTCTTCCCGATATAGAACACATAGCCGTAATACTCTCTATACTTGTAATATAATTGAGTTTCATGCCGTTCGCTTGCTATAAATTCTTCAGCAGTTTTATTTCCTGCATATTTCTTTAGGAAGGCTTCTTGTGCCGTAATTTGTGGAGCATAGAAATGTTCTGTCCAGCAGTTTTCAGGCAGGATAAAAGTCGCAAAGGGAATATATCCGGCTTTTTGCATCTGGGCGACCTTTTTTGGAATAGTGTCTATCTCAGGGTAAGCATCCTTCCAAAATTCATCAATTTCGGCAGGACGTTCTTTGGTAAACCACGATGCTTCTGAAACGGCAATATAGCCTCCTGATTTAAGGAATTTCCGCCACTTTTTAATGCCGCATTCAAAACCAATATTATAAATTGCTCCTTCTGACCAGATTAGGTCTAATTCTTCATTCTGAAAAGGAAGGTTTTCCATAGAACCGACGACACCTTTAATTCTATCTTGAAAATTCAGTTTATCGGCATTAAAGTTGAAAAGGTCAATAAAAGTGGGAAACAGGTCGATACCTTTAATTTGTCCCGGCGCATGCTGTGCCAGCACCATTGTCTGACCACCTGTTCCACAACCAATGTCGGCAATACGGGATTCGTTAGTAAGATTATCGATAAAGCTCAAGGCTTTAATGGTTACTTCGGGGCTACCGGGTCCTTGTCGTTCTAGCTTTGAAAAATATTCGCAGATTAAATTGAAGTCGAATTCGTGAATTGATTTATTGTCGTTACTCATGATGTTTAAATTTATATTGTTGAAACCATGGCATAAGTATATAATTTATACTTTGCCTAGCCTCATACTACTATTAAAATCTAGATATGAAAATAACTCCGACAAGAATTTGTCTGAGTATAATTAAGGGACAACCTTGGGTAGAATACCAAAGGTTATCTACTTCACCAAATCCGTATTAAATTTAAACATCCAAAGTTATTAGATTGTGCAAAGGTAGGGATTTTTTAGTAGTATTGAACTTGATTTATTTAGTTTCAATCAATTAGACCGTATCTACTCAGAAAAACCCTTATGAGCTAAATGTATTATTTAATTAATAGTCAAAAGTGAGACTTGTAGCAGAACCAATTAAATACTGACATGAGCAAATCAGCTACGACCACCTAACACGGACGGTTTAATTAATTGGCTTCGGCAGCCCAGACAAATTCGTAATGCATTAAAAAGTCTATGAGAGTGAACTTTCAGCAACTTATCAAATCTTGTGGCACACGGACTGTTCCTGCTACCGAGACAAAGTCAGTAGGGCTGCCGGCCGACGAGCAAGTTGTCATGGTTTTTGCACGCCACCTTGACAACTTTATCGTGACATGACAAATCCTGCCCACTTATCGGGACCAGGCCATCTGGACAGTTTCATCGTGACACTATACGCTCGTCCACCTATCGGGACTTTGCAAAAACACATGCCAACCCTGATCCGCCAGCCGGCGGAACGGCAACTAAATTAAACCGCCGGGCCGTCACACTGTGCAAAAACTTTATTGTTTTGTTTATAACCTAATTGCTAATTAATAGACTAAATCGCTGTATTTCTGTAACTTGTTATAAAAAACGAAAATGGCACATCGAATTGGGACCGACAGAAACCAGCTTATTTTACTTCCACCCAGCCTTGATGAGCTTATTTGGGAAGATAACCCTGTAAAGGTAATTGATGTATTCGTTGATTCACTGGATTTGAACAAAACAGGCTTCAAAAACAGTATTCCAGTAGAGAAAGGTTGCCCTCCTTATAATCCTGCCGACTTGTTAAAGCTTTACCTATATGGCTACCTGACAGGATAAGGTCTTCCCGTAAACTGGAAAAGGAGTGCACACGCAATATTGAAGTTATCTGGTTATTGAACCAGCTTCGACCAAAGTACAGAACAATAGCTTATTTCAGGGCGGATAACTTAAAAGCCATAAAAAGCGTTTTTCGCCAGTTTGTAGTAATGATGAAGAAATGGGATCTTATTGCTGGAGATCTACTGGCAGTTGATGGAAGTAAATTCCGGGCAGTGAATTCCAAAAAGAACAACTATAACCAACAAAAGATTCAGCGTCACCTGAACTATATCGACCAGAAAGCAGATGAGTATTTAAAAGAGCTTGATGAGAATGATCATAAAGAACAGGGAGAACGTAAATTAAAGGTAAAAGAATGCCTTCAGCAGTTAGAACAAAGAAAACAAAAATATCTTGACCTGGAAAGGCAACTCAAGGAAACGGGTCAAGATCAGGTTTCTACAACCGACCATGATGCCAGACAATTATTAATCAGGGGAGATATTGCCGAAGTTGCCTATAATGCTCAGACAACAGTAGATAGCAAACACAATCTCGTAATAGATACAAAAGTAATTAATTCAAATGACCGAAAGATACTGGCAACCATTGGATTGCAGGCCAAAGAGATACTGAACAAGGAAAGCTTTGACCTTCTTGCCGATAAGGTGTACCATAACGGAGAAGAGTTACTAAAATGCGACTTAATAAATATTAAAACTTATGTAGCTCCGCAAGAAAACATTTCCGGTAACAAAATACCTTCGCCCGAGTATCAGGGTGATAAATTCAGATACAATTCACATGATGACTGCTATACCTGTCCTGAAGAACAAACATTAAGAAGTAATGGAAGATGGTATAAAAAATTCTATCGGACTCACCTAACCCTGGTTAAACAATACAAAACAAAGGCATGCAGGGAATGTCCAATGAGATGCTGGTGTACCAGTTCTCCTATTGAAAGAGGAAGATTGATTGAACGTTCGCAATATCAGGACTCAGTTGATGCAAATAACCTGAGGGTCAGAAATGAAAAAGAAAAATACAGGATCCGGCAAACAATGTCAGAGCATCCCTTCGGAGTTGTTAAACGACAATGGGGATACGATCATGTAATGATGAAGGGGCTTCAGAAAACGGATTCAGAAATCAGTCTGATATTTTTATGCTATAACATGAAAAGGGTAATGAATATTATGGGTATAAATGGTATTCTGAAAGCCATTAAAGCTTTTTCTCAGTGTCTTAGCCCATTTTTGAGCTGCTTTTCACACATTTTTACTATTTACACCTCATACTATTTTCAATTAAATCCTATTTCACAAAAAAGAGCGTTTATAGTACAACGTAGCTGCATCTAAATAATTATTATTGCACAGACTCCCGTTAGCTGTCATAACTGATCACCCCGACAAGCTCTCATTTAGAGAAATATATAATTAATTTGAGTATTCTGCACCTCTTAGAAAACCTTGATTCATAGTTTTACAAAATTTGCCATGACTGACAAATTTCTCCCGTTTATCAGGGCTTCGCCGCTTACCTACAACTGCTTAACATCATAGGCTTGCCCTGACCTCCTTTCATAAATCTAAAGTTTTCAGACATTTGCAAGCCTTGTTCTCTTCCATTTACCGAGACTTTAAAAAGTTACGACAGCTAACGGCTTCAATACAATTTCTTAAATTGATGAATGACATCAGAAACTGCTACCTTTATTTAGTCAATAGATAATCATCTTATCCCGAATCAACTAATCGCATTAAAATAAGTTGCTTATGAAAACGAATATTTGCTATTGCCTCTTATTTATACTTTTTCTAATATTCAGTTGCACTTCTACAGTAGAAAAAAACTCGAAAAGATTTACCATTTATGGAGATATATTAGGTCAATCTACAGGTAAGATAATCTTAAATTATTCGCCAAGCTCAAAACAATTCTATGATACTGTCTTCATTAAAAATGGGAAGTTTAATTTTAGTGGATCAATTCCAGAGCCTACTTTGGCTCAAATCACCAGTGAAGATGGATTAAACAGCGCTGATTTTTATATCGAACCAGGGAAAATGTTCATAACATTATCGAAAAACAAATTCAAAGATTTCAAAATGACCGGTTCAAAAACTCAGATTGAACTCGATCAGCTTAACCAAATGCTTGAGTCCATCAATAAAAAACTTTTAAATATTAGGAAGGATCAAGATCTTATCAATAAAAAGATTATGAATACAAACGATAGGACTGAATTAATAAAACTGCAGCAAGAAGCAAAAGAATATGACGATAAAAGTTCTAGTTTAAGAATAGATTTAAATTCTACCTATCTTAAATTCGTGCAAGAGAATCCACAATCATATATTACTCCCTATTATTTGGATGTTTTAGCCATAAATGGTGTTATCCCATATGATTCATTAAAATCAATTTTTTACGGGCTTCAAAGTAATATCCAAAACAGTAAGATAGGGAAGAAAATTCAAGAAAAAATACGGAAGAAGGATAACATAATTGTGGGAGCAACCTTGCCTGATTTTACAGCGATTGACTTAAATAATAAGACAATAAGTCTTTCACAATTTAAAAATAAAAATGTTGTAATTATTGATTTTTGGGCTAGTTGGTGTGAAGGTTGTCGAGCTGCTTTCCCTCATTATAAAACCCTTTACAATAAATATAATTCGCAAGGTTTGGAAATAGTTGCTTTCTCATTCAAAGACAATGATAAAGAAGCATGGATATCAGCAATTGACCAAGATCGTATTAACATGTGGCATCATGTGGCAACGTTCTTCCGTAATGGAGATACAATAAATAGAGGGATCGTCGAAAACTATCCTCTAGATGGAGTACCACTGACTGTTTTAGTAGGTAAGAACGGTAAAGTATTAGGAAGTTGGCTTGGTTATGCTCCAGAATATGAACAATCTTTGGACAAAATATTGACTGAAATATTCAAATATTAAATAATAATACGCCAGCTAACACGGACGGTTTAATTAATTGGCTTCGCCGAGCTCGGACCGAATAAACATATCAAATTGCTTCGCAAAGAAAATAGTAATCGGTCCTCGGTTGCCTTTTGCAACCCGGACTATGTTATCTTCGCATTCAAAAGTCTATGAGAGAAGAATTTAACCTACTTATTAAATCTTGTGCCACCCGGACTGTTCCTGCTGCCAAGACAAAGTCAATAGGGTTGCAAGCCGACGCTTCCGCCAGCTGGCGGATCATGGTTTTTGCACGCCCCCTTGACAACTTTATCGTGACATGACAAATCCTGCCACTTATCGGGACCACGCCATCTAGACAGTTTCATCGTGACACCAAACACTCGTCCATCTATTAGGACTTTGCAAAAACGCCTGCCGACCGGCAGGTAGGCATGCCAACCCTGACGCTGACGGCAACTCAATTAAACCGCCGGGCCGTCAGACTGTCTAAAAACCTACTGTATTTGTTGATAAGTATGAGGCCGGGAATTCTTCAAAAAACGCCGGTTTTTGTACCTTAACTACATGAAATTTATACAAGG
>JBEKDR010000165.1:0-8150 GCA_050014255.1 Bacteroidales bacterium
CCGGGAATAGGTGGTTTTAATGCTTTACAAGCTCTATCAACAAATAATGCTGAATTTCAATCTGCATCAAGACCATTTGATAAAACCCGCGATGGATTTGTGCTGGGAGAAGGTGCCGGTGCTTTAGTTGTTGAAGAATATGAACACGCTAAAGCAAGAGGTGCAAAAATATATGCAGAGTTAATTGGTACCGGTTTGACAGCTGATGCCTATCATCTCACTGCTCCTCATCCGGAGGGTCTTGGTGCAAGGAATGTAATGAAACTTGCCGTCGCTGATGCCAATCTGAAGCTTGAAGACATTGATTATATTAATGTACATGGAACCTCCACTCCGCTTGGAGATGTCTCTGAAACTAAAGCTATTGTAAGTGTTTTTGGGGAACATGCTTACAAACTTAATATCAGTTCAACAAAATCCATGACCGGTCATCTTCTTGGCGCTGCAGGTGCTATTGAAGCTATTGCCGCTATTATGGCTGTTGTTCACGATATCATTCCTCCTACAATAAATTTCAAGGTTCCGGATCCGGATATAGATCAGAACCTGAATTTAACACTCAACAAAGCACAGCACAGGAAGGTTAATATTGCCATCAGTAATACATTTGGATTTGGTGGTCATAATGCTTCCGTCGTTATAAAAAAAGCTGAAGTTTAGTGTCGCTATTCCGTAAAAGAATAAATGGTACTTATTTGCTGGATAAACGGGAATTCTCTTCCCGTTTGAAAAAGATTTTGGGATTCAATCCCGGAAATCTGGAGTTATATGAAATAGCTTTCATACACCGTTCAGCATCCTTTACCCTTCCTGATGGGAAAAAAGTGAATAACGAAAGACTTGAGTATCTTGGAGATTCAGTACTGGATGCAATTCTTTCAGATTACCTGTTTGAAAAATTCCCTGAAGCTAACGAAGGATTCCTGACAAAAATACGCTCACGGATCGTTAATCGGGATGTCCTTAATCAACTGGCTGTATCAATGGGGATTAATAATATTCTCATAAGCAAGATAAGCTCATCCCATCTTACAAAGAACCTCTATGGAGATGCTTTCGAGGCACTTATCGGAGCCGTTTTTCTGGACAAAGGCTTTAAAAAGACAAAAAAACTTTTTATAAAGAATGTGCTCAATAAGTACCTCGACCTGAATGTGATAGTTAAAACAGATTCAGATTATAAGAGCCTGGTTTTTGAATGGGTACAGAAGCATAAATCAAATCTGATCTTCACATATAATGAAGAATACGATTTCAATTTGAAAAAATCAGTATTCTCAACTATTCTTTCTATTGATAAGCAGGAGTTCGGGGAGGGTCATGGTTCATCAAAAAAGGAGGCAGAACAGGAAGCAGCCAGTCAGGCATGGAAAAGACTAAAAGATAATTACATCACTTAGGATTTGTATCTCTTTTTTTTTCTAACTTTATCAGTTTCAGTAGTAAGAGATGAAGAGCACTCAAAAAGTCACGAGGGTAAAACTTAATATTGAACAGAATAATGACTACATCCTGCTGGGACTCGTCTCTGCCGAGCCTGATTACAAACTCTCACTTACCTTAAATAAAAAATTCAGGATTTCTCTTAAAAACATCAGCCCTCTCAAACTTCCGGGGGATGACAGATCTGAGCTGGCATTCAGTAGATTTTCAAATAATGATGATCAGGAGGATCTTATGTTTAGCCTGATCTCAAATCGCACCGGTAAATTCTTTCTTCTGAATAAGCTTAAAAACATAGATTATCTTCTACAAATACAGGTTTCCGAAAAAGCAGTCAACCTTAACAAGATTACCTCAGGTCTGAGGGAAATTGACACTGTTACAGCAGTTTTTAATATTGATCTTAATAAAATAAAGGATAAGAATTTACATTACCTAATCCAATAGAGTATGGAAAATTTGTATTATAATCTGTCAGAAGAGGAGTTTTCAAAAGGAAGAAAGATCCTTTTATGGGGTTTTGCTGCATTTTTTTTCCTGGCCGGAACATACGTTTTATTTGTAAGTCTCATTCTGGGGCAAAAAAGTATATCTCCTGTACTTTCAGTAGTTCCTTTTGGAATAAGTCTGGTGGTTTCCCTTATAGCCGCTTTCGCTACTTTTAAAGGAACGGATCTTTTCTTTTCAATTGATAAAGATAAAATTGAGTACAAATTTGGAATTTTAAAGCCTTTGACACATTCATTCCAATGGATTGATATCAAGGAGATTATAATGCCAAGGAAACAAAAAAAAGTTAAGCTGATTTTTAAAGATGGCTCATCATTTGTTATCAATCTTACATGGATACAGAGAAAAAAATCGAGCCAAATCAGGAGGCAGGTTTTCTATGCGGCAAGAGAGAAAGATCTTAATGTCATAAAGGTTGTAACCCTCTCAAATAAAGGGTAAAAAAAGAAGTGGGCCGCCATGATAGCGACCCACAGTTTTGATAACCCTAAAACTAACCTAACCTATGAAAAAAACCTCTATTTCTTTTATTTCAAATATCGTGCCAAATCCTGTACAAATATATTATGCATTCCCGGGATAAAAAAATGATTTTCGCTAAATAGCTGAAAATTAACAATAATTTAATGATATGTTAAATTGCTTTTTGGTATTTAAAGTGTTTTGAGTGCCCATAGTATTGCCCCCCTGCCCCCCTAAAGGGGGGTTAAATCTCTATACGTGTTTGAATTATTCCCCCTTCAGGGGGATGTCCCGCCTAAGCGGGACAGGGGGCTACAACTTTAGTCACTCCAAACTTTTTTTCACTCCACACTTCTTACTGTTAAAGAAAGTTAAAGCGTGATAATATAAGATTTATACAAGTACTTTTGTAATTGTATGAAGCGGATAACCATCGTATTACTGGCCGTCTTTTTTTTCCTGGCTATTTCGGGTCTGATCCTTATACAATTATATTGGATCAGGGGAGCAATTGCAATTACTGATCAACAATTCCGTTACCTCGCCAATAAAGCTCTTGAATCTGTTGTACTTAATCTTGAGGAAAAGGAATTAATCAATAATATCGCCAGCGATATAGATCCCACATCAACAGATTCAGTTACGGCAATAGTTCCTGCTAATTCTCCGCTTGCAAAGAAACTGCACGGATATAAACCCAACTCAGCACTTCTCGAAATGTATGGGCTGAATAATCCGGGAGAACCGATTGCTATAACAAGCTCAGGTCATAAGATTTTTATATCATCTGAAAATATCCCTGCTTTCTCTGCAGATGAAACAACTGAACCTTCGTCACAAATCACAAACTCAGAAATAAAGGGAAGGGTAACCAATAAGATCGTTTCCCTTGAGAAAATTATGGAGAAAATTCTTCGCAACACACCCGATATAAGAGAAAGAATAAATCCTGAAAAACTTAAAGAGGAACTCCGGACAGCACTTAATAATGTCGGAATATATCTTGATTTTGAATTCTCAATCCGCTCGGGACGTTACGGCAGCATCTGGAAAACGCCAGGGTACAATGACAAACCCGGCACAAATAAATTCATAATTCAGCTTTTCCCGAACGATCCTGTTCCAAGTCAGAATCAGATTGTTTTATATTGCCTGCAGGAGCAACACTATAAATTCGAAAAGATAGGAAACCTGGCATTAATAACATTGCTTTTTACTCTGATATTAATTATTCTTTCAACGGGAACGTTTATCGTAATCTTCCGTCAGAAAAAGATTTCAGAAATAAGGAGCGATTTCATCAACAACATGACTCATGAGCTTAAAACACCT
This sequence comes from Bacteroidales bacterium, assembly GCA_050014255.1. Classification (GTDB taxonomy): domain Bacteria; phylum Bacteroidota; class Bacteroidia; order Bacteroidales; family VadinHA17; genus LD21. The sequence continues at coordinate 3,748 of JBEKDR010000165.1, forward strand.
ATTTCAACTATTTCTCTTGCCTCCCAGATGATGGCTGATAAGACGATAGCCGAAAAGGATAAAAATATTGACAGACTGGCTAAGGTCATTTCTGATGAAAGCATGAGACTTAAATTTCAGGTTGAAAAAGTACTTCAGATGGCCATCTTTGAAAAGATGAAAATGAAGCTAAACCTGGCTGAAATGGATGTTCATGGCATTATTGATAAGGCTGTTGAAAATTTTGCACTTCAGATCAGTGACCGTAATGGGATAATTAATACTGACCTCCAGGCAACAACGTCTCTTGTTTTTATCGATGAAATTCATTTTCTGAATTCAATATCGAACCTTATCGATAATGCAATTAAATATTCAAAAAATAATCCTGATATAACTATTTCGACACGGAACAACAAGAAAGGCATTCTGATAACAATTGAAGATAAAGGCATTGGCATTAGTAAAGAAAACCTTAAAAGGATTTTCGACAAGTTTTATCGTGCCCATTCAGGAAATGTTCATAATGTTAAGGGGTTCGGTCTTGGGTTAAGCTATGTTAAGAAAATTATTGAAGAACATAATGGATCAGTTAAAGCTGAAAGTCAGATAAACAAAGGAACAAAATTCACATTATTCCTTCCACAAAACAGATTAAAATGAACAATATCAGAATTCTTCTTGCAGAAGATGACAACAATCTGGGTATCTTATTACAGACCTATCTTACAGCTAAAAACTATGAGACAGTACTGTTTATTAATGGTATCATGGCTCTGGAGGCATTTACGTCCGGGTCGTTTGGCCTGTGCATACTGGATATTATGATGCCTGAAATGGACGGGCTCACACTGGCGAGAGAAATTCGTCTTTCAAATCCTGATATACCAATTATCTTCCTGACCGCCAAAAACCAGAAAGAGGACATAATTGACGGCTTCAAATCAGGAGCTGATGATTACATCACAAAACCATTTTCAATGGAGGAGCTTCTTTACCGCATTGAAGCGATATTGAGAAGGACATCTTCTCCTGCTGTAAAAAGAAAAGATGAAAACTATATTATAGGTGGCTATTCTTTTGATCCCCTTAACCAAATGCTTGTCTTCCGCGATCAGGCAATAAAACTTACAACTAAGGAATCTGAGCTTCTTGAGCTGTTATGCAGGCATGGGAATGAGGTACTGGAGAGAAATTTTGCATTAAAAACCATCTGGATCGATGATAACTATTTTAATGCCAGGAGCATGGATGTTTACATTACACGTTTAAGAAAGTACCTTAAGAAAGATCCTTCTGTTAAAATTCTAAATGTTCACGGGAGAGGATATAAACTTATCAGCTAATCCTCTTCTCTGTGGTCCTCTGTGGACGCTTTGTGGCTCTCTGTGCAACAATAAAATAAGAACTTACACAGAGAAATATTAAAGAATTTAATCAAGTTTCAGGACTGCAAGGAAAGCTTGTTGTGGCACTTCGACATTACCCACCTGCCTCATCCGTTTTTTCCCTTTTTTCTGTTTTTCCAGAAGTTTCCTTTTTCTTGTAATGTCACCTCCGTAGCATTTTGCAGTCACATCTTTCCTGACTGCCTTAACTGTTTCGCGTGAAATAATTTTAGCTCCGATGGCTGCCTGTATTGCGATATCGAACTGTTGACGGGGAATCAGTTCTTTGAGTTTTACACACATCTTGCGGCCAAATTCATATGCATGTCCTCTGTAAATAAGAGTGGAAAGTGCATCCACCATTTCGCCGTTTAAAAGAATATCAAGCCTTACCAGATCTGCTTTTTGATAGCTTGTGTAATAATAGTCAAAAGAGGCATATCCTTTGGAGATGCTCTTAAGCTTATCATAGAAATCGAAAACAATTTCTGCAAGAGGCATTTCAAATGTCAGTTCGACCCTGTCGCGGGTAAGGTAAACCTGGTTCCTTAAAACTCCCCTTTTATCAATGCAGAGTTTCATAATGGAACCGACATATTCCGACAATGTGATTACCTGTGCGATTATGTACGGTTCCTCTATACGCTCAAGATGATTGACCGGTGGTAATCCCGAAGGGTTGTGAACATCAATTTCTTCTCCCTTTGTTGTATAGGCCTTAAAGGAAACGTTAGGAACCGTTGTTATGACATCCATATCAAACTCTCTGTCGAGACGCTCCTGTATAATTTCCATGTGGAGCAATCCGAGAAAACCGCATCTGAACCCAAATCCCAATGCAGCTGACGATTCAGGGATAAATGATAAGGAAGCATCATTCAGTTGCAATTTCTCGATGGAAATTCTCAGATCCTCATAGTCATCTGCATCAACCGGGTAAATTCCGGCAAACACCATAGGTTTGACATCCTCAAATCCGGATATTGCCTTTTCGCAGGGATTTTTTGCGTGAGTAATTGTATCCCCTACTTTGACTTCAGCTGAAATTTTAACACCTGTAATAATATATCCGACATCTCCCACTTGCATAATATCCCGTGGATCCAGTTTTAGTTTTAATACCCCTATTTCTTCGGCATTATATTCATGATCGGTATTTACAAATTTGACCTTGTCACCCTTACGGATTGTCCCGTTCACAATTTTGATATAAGCAATAATGCCTCTGAATGAGTTGAAGATCGAATCAAAGATGAGGGCTTGTAAAGGAGCCTCAGCAATGCCTTCCGGAGGTGGTATCCGGGTTACTATTTCACGAAGGATTTCCTCAACTCCCATCCCAGTTTTGGCGCTTGCTTCGATAATATCTTCCCGTTTGCAACCAACAAGGTCAACAATCTGATCCTTAACCTCTTCAGGCATTGCACTTGCTACATCCATTTTATTGAGAACAGGAATTATCTCAAGATTATGGTCAATAGCCATATACAGGTTTGAAATTGTTTGTGCCTGTATTCCCTGTGTAGCGTCAATAACAAGCAAAGCCCCTTCGCATGCAGCAATTGAACGCGATACTTCATAAGAGAAATCAACGTGACCCGGAGTATCAATAAGATTAAGGATATATTTTTTACTGTCATGGAAATACTCCATCTGAATTGCATGGCTCTTGATTGTAATCCCTCTCTCTCTTTCAAGGTCCATGTCGTCGAGTACCTGCGCCTGGTATTCCCTTTCGGTTATTGTATTTGTCTTCTCAAGCAACCGGTCTGCCAGTGTGCTCTTACCATGATCAATATGAGCTATAATACAGAAATTCCGGATATTGTTCATCAAAAAAGCTTGCTTTAAATCAGGTGCACTGTAGTAAGGAACATACCTGCAACTGAAGCAGCATTTTCAAGTGCAACACGGACAACTTTAACAGGATCTATGACGCCAGATCCATAAAGCTTTTCATAATTATTGGTTTGTGCGTTGTACCCATAATCTGCTTTTCCTGCTTTTACATTCTGGGCAACAACCGCACCTTCTTTACCTGAATTGATAGCAATCTGACGTAATGGTTCTTCAATTGCACGTTTTATAATTTCGATACCTGTTGTCTGATCCTCATTATCGCCTTTGAGTCCCTCAAGTGTGCTTATTGCACGGATATAAGCGACACCACCACCGGGAACAATACCTTCTTCAATTGCAGCACGTGTCGCATGAAGAGAATCATCAACGCGGTCTTTCTTCGCTTTCATTTCAACTTCAGAAGCAGCTCCGATATAGAGAACGGCAACACCACCTGCCAGTTTAGCCAGCCGCTCCTGTAATTTTTCTTTATCATAATCAGAAGTTGTAGTAGTCATCTGCTGTCTGATCTGTGCTATGCGTGCTTTGATCATCTCTTTGGCACCGGCACCATTTACAATTGTTGTATTTTCTTTATTTATTGTAACTTTTTCTGCTGTACCAAGCATGTCGAGAGTTGTGTTTTCGAGTTTCAGTCCTTTTTCTTCTGAAATAACTGTACCACCTGTCAGGATGGCAATATCTTCAAGCATCTCTTTCCTTCTGTCGCCAAATCCGGGAGCTTTTACTGCACATACTTTGAGAGAACCGCGCAAACGGTTTACAACAAGAGTTGCAAGAGCTTCACCTTCAACATCTTCTGATACAATTAACAAAGGACGTCCGGTCTGAGCTGTTGCCTCAAGAACAGGAAGCATATCCTTCATAGTAGAAACTTTCTTGTCGTAGATAAGGATATATGGATTTTCAAGTTCAGCTTCCATCTTCTCAGCATTAGTCACAAAATATGCAGAGATATATCCACGGTCGAATTGCATACCTTCAACAACTTCAACATGTGTGGTGGTTCCTTTTGATTCTTCAACTGTAATAACGCCTTCTTTATGAACCTTACCCATAGCTTCAGCAATAAGTTTCCCTATTTCCTGATCATCGTTAGCGGCAATTCTTGCGACCTGTTCAATTTTACCAAGGTCGTCGCCGATTACTTTTGCCTGTGATTTAAGATGTGCTACT
>JBEKDR010000166.1:0-6890 GCA_050014255.1 Bacteroidales bacterium
TTCCTCGGAAGAAATGAGATTAATTTTGGAATTGACCTTACGAAATATGAGATACTACCCGGTAGCTATCTTCCAAAAGGCGATTCATCACTTATTGTACCTCAGACAATCGAAAAAGAGCGGGCTTGGGAAGGAGGATTGTACATTGATGACAAATTCCTTCTGACTGATTTTCTGTCGGTTAATGTCGGAATGCGAATGTCGTCTTATTACGATATGGGTCCACAATCAGTCATGATTTATAATCCTGAGTATTCAAAGAGCACATCGACAATTACCGACACCCTTAACTTCAAAGCTGGTGACGTCATCAAGAAATATGGAGGACTGGAGCCGAGAGTATCCTTGAATTTCCGAATTTCGGATAAGAAGTCATTTAAGATAAATTATAACAGAACCCGACAATACCTGCATCTGCTTTCAAATTCAACCTCAATAGCGCCGACAGATACCTGGAAGCTGTGTGATTATTATCTGAAACCGGAGATCGGGGACCAGATAGCAGTCGGGTTTTATGAATTGTTATTTAAAAATAATTTTGAAGCTTCAGCCGAATTATACTATAAAACAATCAGTAATATGGTTGATTTCAAGGGCGGAACAAACCTGGTAATGGATGATAACATTGAAAAAGATATAATAAATATGAAGGGCAAAGCTTATGGTTTGGAACTGGTACTTAAAAGAACTGAAGGAAAAATTCGCTATAGTATTGGTTATACGTATTCCAGAACCTTTGTTAAAAGCCTTGGGACCTTCAGTGATGAAATTATTAATTCAGGAAAGTGGTTCCCTGCGAATTTTGATAAACCAAATGACCTTGTTGTTACGTTTAATTATCTCTTCTCCCGCCGGATCAGTTTTTCATCAAGCTATACATATAGTACAGGACGACCAATTACGTACCCTATCGCTACATATGATATCAGCGATAAGTTGCTCGTAACTTATTCGGATCGGAATGAATACAGAATTCCTGATTATTCACGGCTCGATGTCTCTTTAAAAGTAAGCGGGAACCTGAAATCACACAGAATTGCACACCCAAACTGGACATTCTCAATTTATAATCTTCTTGGAAGAGAAAATGTTTATTCTATTTATTTTAAAAATGAGGGAGAAATTGTTAATGGGTACAAATTGTCAGTGTTTGGCAGAGCTATTCCATCTGTAACTTTTAGTTTTGACTTTTAAAATTAATTATGAAGCTTACCAGACAAATATTAATATTATCAATATTGCTTTTTTTCAATAGCTGTATAACGCAATTCATTCCTCAAACGACTGAGGATAAACAACTACTTGTTGTTGAAGGCCTGATAACTGATCAGCCGGGTGTAAATACCATAAAGCTCTCAAGATCAAATCCACTTGGAACAAGAACAGTTGGAGCACCTGTAAAAGGATCTACCGTTTCAATCTCCGACGATCTTGGAAATACATTCAGCTTAACGGAAACTGTTCCCGGGACCTATGTTACAAACCCGGCAATATTTCAGGGGGCAATAGGAAGACAATATACTTTGCACATCAATACTAACAATTCAATTACTAATCATACCTACGAATCGTATCCGGCGGAGATAAAACCTGTTCCTCCCATTGACAGCGTTTATTATGAAAAAGTTACAATTAGTGAAAATAACGGGGTTGCTTCTCAGCAGGGTTGCCAGATTTATTTAAATACCTACGATCCGACAAACCAGTGTAAATACTACAGATGGGAGTACATTGAAACGTGGAAAATAGTCCTTCCATATTATGTTACAAACAATACATGCTGGGTGACAGATTATTCTGACTTGATTAATATTAAAAACACTTCTGTTCTTGAGGAATATAAAATCGACCGGTATCCCATAAACTTTATCTCGAACCTGACCGACAGGATGAGTGTAAAATACAGCATTTTAGTGAATCAGTATTCCCTGAGCGAGGATGAATATAATTATTGGGAAAAACTGCAAAATTTTTCGGAACAGGTCGGAGGTCTTTATGATCTGATACCATCATCTGTGCCCAGCAATATCTATTGTACTGATGATCCAAGTGAAACAGTTCTGGGTTATTTCAGCGTTTCAGCCAATTCATCCAAAAGGATTTTTATAAAAGATCAATTTGCAGGTTTGGTTAACCAATATGCAAACTGTGCAGCAGATACTATTTACGGAAATGCTCCTATTCAAAATCTTAATAATACTGTTTGGGTAATTGTGACTGTGTCTATGCCTCCACCGCCCTACAGAGTAATCACATATACAAAGGGTTGTGCCGATTGTACGGTAAGAGGTACTACTGTAGAACCTGATTTCTGGATAGATGATAAATAGCAAATTATCGACGAAAGTATTATAAATGATAAAGAAAATAAAACCGGCAATACTTGTTCTGATTCAAGTTCTTTTTCTGCAAGGGCTATGCGGTCAGGTGCCGATGAATATGACAGATTTCCTAAGTAAAAAGTTCTTAAATTATACAACTTCAGTTCCGAGAGAAGAAATATATGTTCACTCCGACAGGGATGAGTATATTTCAGGAGAAGATCTTTGGTTTAATATTTATTTGATCGACAGAAAAAGTCTAAAACCTTCCTCTGAGAGCAAAATTGCGTACTTCGAACTTCTTAATTCTGAAAACCGGCCGATAGTACAAAAGAAGATCTGGCTTGATGGAGGTTTTGGCCCGGGTCAGGTTGTTCTGCCAGACACCTTGAGCACAGGGATATATACAATAAGGGCATATACCAGCTGGATGAAAAATTTTCTCCCCTTAAATTGCTTCATGAAGGATGTTCATATATATAATGCATTTAGTTCCAGGACATTTAAAGAAAAGATCTATTCAGGTAAAATACCAACGGGAAATGAAAGCGCTAAGAATAACGTCTCAGTTTTAAATACCGGACTGACTTTAGAAGTAGATAATCTAAAACCAGATGTTCTGGAAATCAATGTTGTAACTGATGAAAAATACCGTATAAATAATAGTAATCAGTTTTATTTATTTATTCAGACCCGTGGAAATATTAACCACGTGAGTGCTGAGACGATAACAAATGAAAATACAAAAATCACTATTCCTAAAAAACAATTATCAGCGGGGATCAATCAAATAACTGTTTTTAATTCAAAAGGGAAACCTGTTTGTGAGAGATTCATTTACACTCCTGAGAAGGAGAATCCTTCTGTAACTATTCATTCAGTTGACAGCACCAGGCTGAGGAATAAAATATCTCTCGATTTAGAGTTTGAACATGGATTAAGTACTACATTGAATTCAACCAATTTAAGCATATCAGTTTCACCTGTGACAAATGAACATTCTGTCATGGATATAAATGATTATATGGTTTTCGGTACTGAATTTGGATTGTTGCAGGGGAGCACACTTAAAGATATAAGAGTCAAAAAGATTGCTCCTGAAGTCATTGATAGCCTTATTCAGAATGTTAAAAGTAACTGGATAGACTGGAATGCTATCCTGGCAGATGAATTGCCTGTTTTTAAGTACCGGATGGAAAAAGACGATCATTATCTTTCAGGAAAACTTTTGACAAGTGATAAGCAAGCATATGCTGATAAATTTGTTATATTGTCATCTCCGGGCAAAATAGCTGCTTTTCAGTATGCCAAAACAGATAAAGCAGGGAACTTCAGTTTTAGAATTCATTTTGATCAAAAGATTAATGTATTAATTATCCAGCCGGATGTAACAATTAAAAATCAATCTCTTAATATTGAATCACCATTTTCCGATCAGTATTTTAAATCAGAGATACTGGCTGATTCAGCCAGTAAACCGATTCCTGACTATATTTCAACCTGGAGTGTAAATCATCAGGTCAGGAAAATATATGGAACTTCTTCGGTTGGTGATCCTTTGAGTCCTGTCATTTCATCCCCCAAGCTTAAAAGATTCTATGGAAAACCTGATCAGGAATTGAATATGAAGAATTACATTACACTGCCGGTAATGCAGGAAGTCTTTTTTGAACTTTTAGCGGGTGTATTCCTGAAAAGTAAAAAGTCTGGTTATGAGATTACAGTGGCTGATCCTGAAAATAATAAAACCTATGATACCCCGCCTGGCTTATTTATTGATGGTGTAAAAGTCAAGGATCCTGCAATTATAGCTGGCCTTGATCCTGAGATTGTTGAAAAAATAGATATCGAAAGAGACAGGTACTTTGTTGGTGATTATCTGTTCTACGGGATAGTAAATATTATAACAAAAGCAGGAGATTTTAATAATGCAACCCTGCCTGACGATGCTATAAGGCTGCCTTACAGAGTAATAGATCCTGTCTATTCGTTTGTTTCACCGGATTATTCATCAGCAGCCTTGAAGAGAAGCCGGATTCCGGATTTCCGAAATACACTTTACTGGAATCCAACAGTGAAGCCGGATAAAGAAGGTAAGTCAAGGATTGAATTCTGGACATCTGATTTTATTTCTGATTTTGAAGTTAATATTCAGGGTATTACACCTGAAGGCAAGATATTTTCATTTAAGAAAATCATAAAGATAAAGTAGAATTCATCCTCTTGAAGCCTAATCCATTTTCTTTTTAAATTCCGGATGTTTTGAATTTTTTAAGTCTGAAATATGAAAGTTATTCCATGAACAGATCTTATTTCCTGCTTATTTTCTTTCTGAACTTTTTTATCATAACTGGCTTATCCGGAACTTGTCCTGATTATTCAGAACATCTAAGATTTTATATAGTACAACAGGATACTTTTCCGGAGAATCAAATTCTTTTTAATGGCAGAATCTGGAGGAATCTCTATTACATGTTGAATGAAGACCAATTCCTTTTTACCAATAAGTTTATGCCAGGATCATTGACAATTAACGGTAAAACATTTACAAATATCGATATTAAGTATGATATATTCAGTGATGAAATCCTGACTCCGATCGATTCCGGAAGAATACTTCAGCTGAATAAAGAACTGGTTGACAGCTTTTCTGTTGTCTTCCAGAATAAAATGTATCGGTTTACCAAGATACATGAAGATAGTCTGAAAAGGTTTGAAAGTTATGTTAATGTCATTTATAAAGGGAAAACTGCTCTGTATGTAAAGTACAATAAAAAAATTGACCGATCCACAATTGAAGGAAAATCTGACAGCTTTTATCAGACTAGCCGGATATATTTTTTGAAAGACAACATAGTATATACGTTAACCGATAAAAGTGACTTATTCGAGGTTTTAAAAAAAGATAAAGCCCAAATCAGGGATTTTATGAAAAAGAATAAATTAAGGGTTTCAAAAAAAGAGCCAGAAAGTTTTGTTCCGTTAATCAGGTATTACGATAGTATAAGCCGATAGAACTGTACTTATGAGATCAAAGATCCCTGTTCTGATTATATTATTTCTTCTGTCTGAAGGTCTTCGGGCACAGGAAAAATATACATTGCCCGTGGATTTTAAAGATCTGACATTTAAAGAATTTACGGCCAGGACTGAAAAACTTTTTCATGTAAAATTCTTTTATAAAGACGAATGGGTACATGATCTGAAAATAGGCGACTATTCAAACTGTTCCACATTATCATGTGTATTGGATAACCTATTTAGAGGAACTTCGCTTTACTATATTATTGAAGAATCAGGGAATATAGTTATTACAAATAATTATGCAATTAAAGTATCAGATATTCCTTTGGAAAAAAATGCTAAATTCCTTCCACCTACTGATTATTCTACTTCCGGGGAAAACCAGCAGATAGCAGGAAATACAACTGTGGAGATAGGAAATCCTGCTGAAAAAAATAATCCGGGGAATGTTGTTGTTTCAGGATATATTACCAACAAAGACACAAAAGAGCCTGTACCCGGAGTTACTGTGTTTATTCAGAAGCTTTCGACAGGGACCATCTCCAACGAATACGGATATTATACTCTTACAATACCACGAGGAATTCACCTGCTTCAGTTTTCATTCATTGGCATGAGAGAAAAGATGATCAATTTGGATCTTAACGGGTCAGGTGAATTGAATGTAACGATGAATAGTGTTCTGATCCCCTTGAAAGAGACCGTTGTTTCAGCTCAGAAAAGTGTGACACTTCAACGATTTGAAGTTGGGGTAGAAAAGATCAACATAACCGCTTTTAAATTGTTGCCAACATCGATGGGAGAGTCGGATATAATAAAGAGTGTTCTGTTAATACCAGGTGTTCAGTCTGTTGGAGAGGGTTCATCGGGATTTAACGTAAGAGGCGGTTCCGCTGACCAGAACCTGATCCTTCTCTATGATGCCCCTATATATAATTCTTCTCATTTTTTTGGATTCTTTTCAGCAGTCAATTCCGATATAATAAAAGATGTTACCTTATATAAAGGAGGAATCCCCAGCCGGTATGGGGGAAGGATCTCTTCGGTGCTTGATATTGGATCAAATGAAGGAAACAGGAGTGAATTTTCAGGGAGTGCCGGCATAAGTCCAATTACCACTCACATAATGGTGGAAGGTCCAATAATAAAAGACACTCTTACCTATATCTTTACCGCACGTACCACTTACTCAAACTGGATTTTTGATCTGATCAGAGACCCTGCTCTTCGCAATAGCAGGGCATCATTCTATGATTTGAACGGTAAACTGACTTATGACTTAAATAAGAATAATAAAATTGATTTTTCTGCCTACCATAGTCACGACTCTTTCCGGTTCAACTCCGATACAGTTTACAGTTATGACAACAATATTTTTGCCTTAAAGTGGCGTCATTTTTTCAGCAGCAGGTTTTTTTTAGCCCTTTCAATTAATAACAGTTCTTATAATTACGATATTTCCAGTCAGAATATCCCGGCAGAGGCATTTGTTCTTTCTCATAAAGTGAACAGTACCAGCTTTAAAGCAGATTTTAACTGGTTCCT
>JBEKDR010000167.1:0-6823 GCA_050014255.1 Bacteroidales bacterium
AATCAACTTTTAAGCAATGACCTTAGCATTAGTGAAGAACAAGTCACTAAAGAAAAGCTGCATACATTCATTCAGTATGCTGAATTTAAAAAATCGATCCGGAAAAAGTACAGGTTATCAGATACTATTAACCCGGGAGAGGTGACAATAACTGCAAAACAGGAGGACATTCCAGAGTCGGCCCGTGCAAGAAGCAGACGTTATCTTATGGGAACTCCTGACGAAGAGCTGATAATTACTCCTGAATTACAAGTTTACCAAAACGTTTATCAGTTGGTTGACTTTAAGTTTATCAGACACGGGAAATTACCAAATGTTCTTAAAATTCGTTTGCCTGGGATCCGGCATCCACAATACATGGTAGATGGCATGAAAGTGTATGCGGATGAAGTAAAGCATATTCCTGTCAGTGAAGTCGAAAGAATAGATGTACTGGATAATATAGCTTCCTTTGGAGTGTTTGGTTCCAATGTTTTTGGGGATGATCCGCGTGACTCCACAAATACCGATGCTCTTGACGGGGTAATTTCCATTATTTTAAAGGACGATTTTGACGTCAATTATACGCCTGTTTTTCATTCAGTCAACGTCAAATTTTCAGGGTACAATGAACCACGTATTTTTTATTCGCCAAAACATCACGTGCCTTTGCAATCCGATTACAAACCTGATCTACGAACAACCCTGTTCTGGGAACCAAACATCAAAATGGAAAACAACAAAGATCTCTTTCTGAACTATTATAACACAGATAATCCATCAAAAGTGAAGATTATTGTCGAAGGTATTACAACAGCCGGGATTCCGGTGACAGGTAAGACAGAGTATCAGGTCAAATAAACATAAGATTATAAAAAACATCTCTTGATAGGAATTTTTAAAAATGGAATCGAACAAAAATTATTTCTTTGATTAAACAAGTAGCTTGAATGAAGCCGAACACAATTCTTGATAATATTTCCAGGGCAATTCGTCGAAAAGATCCATATGCTGAGGTTTTTCTTTTCGGATCAATAAGACTATCGAGAGATCTTACCTTACTCTCGAACATTACAGGACATCCCCTTCGACAAGAAATCATTGATTTTTTTCTGATGACAAAGCTTTAATGAACTTGTACATGAATTCGACTCCATCATAGAATTCTTTAACCCCAATTCTCTCATCCTTTCCATGGGCTCTGACATCATCCATATCTCCAAACATACCTGAGACACCATATACCTGTATTCCCTGACTACGTAAATACCTGCCATCTGTGGCACCTGTAGACATAATGGGGGTCACATTAACACCCGGCCACATTGATGAAGAAATTTGATTAACCGGCCCGATAACATCTTCTCTCATAGGCGATAAAGGTGCAGCTAAAGATGAATCAATTATTGTAACAGATATCTGGCTATCTGCGAGAACAGATTTAAGAACCGTGATGACATTTTCCGGAGTATCATCAGGGAGCATACGGCAATTTATAATGGCCTGCGCAGTTTGTGGAAGAGCATTTTCAGCATGCCCTGCACTCAGCATTGTTGCAACACACGTTGTCCGCATCATAGCATTATAATAAGCCGAATAAGCTGAGAGTCGTCTTGCAGCTGCAGTGTCTTGAGGAGTCGTAAGAATAGCCAGGATATCTGATTTTACCTGACCTGACTCACTGGTTTCGATCTTTTCAAAACAATTTCGTGTTGTTTCGTTCAGTCTGACAGGAAAATCATAGTTTGCCAGACGGGTCAGTCCTGAAGCAAGGCGGTAAATAGCGTTGTCTTTAACCGGCAAAGAGCTATGGCCGCCTTTATTCCTCACTTCGAGTTTATAGGACACATATATCTTTTCGCTGGTTTGAATCGCCATGTTTACAGGTTTACCATTTTTCAGATCCCCTTCACCCCCGTCGGGATTTATGCAAAAATCTGCATCAATCAGGTCTCTGTGGTTTGTCACAAGCCAGTCGACTCCGTTTGCATTGCCCATTTCTTCATCTGCTGTTAGGGCTATTATAATGTCGCGATTTGGTACATATCCCTCTTTCCTGAGCCGGATAGCATTTGTGATCAGACTGGCATCATCATTCTTTACATCAGTCGTGCCCCGTCCATAGAAGTAACCATCCCTTTCCAGAAACGTGAATGGGTCAACAGACCAATCCTTACGGAGAGCTTCAACTACATCCAGATGACAAATGAATAAGACAGGTTTTAATTTTCCGCTGCCCCGGAATCGAAAAACGAGGTTCTTATGAAGCTGGTCAGGGCCGATTACCTGAATATCACTTTCAGCAAATCCTGCAGATCTGAGCCTGGCAGCCATTGCTTCTGCAGCTTTGGTACTACCAAAACTTGAAGTGCTGTTTATCTCAATCAGCTCTTTGAATATATCTCTGGCCAGCTTCCGATAACTGGTAACATCATTTTCCTGTGCCGAAATTTTCATTACAGTTGCAAAGATCAGAAAGCTTAGTAAAGTTTTTCTCATAAGAATTCAGTTTAGAAGATTCAGAATACTTAGGAAATATACGGAAAATTGTCTCAAAATTGTTCCCCCGAAAATTTATTGAAACAAAAATTGTTTAATTTTGGATTAATACAAGCAGTTTTTTTGTAACGACAGACTGGCAACTCCCATTTCACAAAAAAATAACCTTAAATCATAAAAAATGAACCAGATTCGCCAATTATCCAGGATTTTTATTTTTCTGACTTTGCTTTTTGTCGGTTCAGCCTGCACCATGGCTCCTCAGGCAGACAAACTGAAAATTAGTTATGAGAAGTATGTAATGCCTAATGGTCTCCAGGTGATACTTCATACCGATCATTCCGATCCGATAATCTCCTATGCAATCATGTACCATGTCGGCTCAAGCAGGGAAATACCCGGGAAGACAGGATTTGCTCACCTCTTTGAACACCTTCTTTTCGGAGGATCAGAGAATGTCCCGAGCGGAACATTTGATAAGATTATTGAGGGTGTAGGAGGCACAAACAATGGTTTTACAGAACGTGATATAACAACCTATTTTGAGATGTTTCCAAAGAATGCCCTCGAAAAAATATTATGGCTTGAATCCGATCGTATGGGATTCTTTATAAATTCCGTTACCAAACACACACTTGCTGTTCAGCAGAATGTAGTTTCAAATGAAAAGAGACAAAGGGAAGATAACACTCCTTATGGCTTTACAGAATATGTAATCGATAAAAACCTTTACCCTGCCGATCATCCCTATAACTGGGAGGTGATAGGAGAAATGAACGATATAAAAAATGCCTCACTTGATGATGTAAGGGCTTACTATCAACATTTCTACGGACCAAACAATGCCACTCTCGTTCTTGCCGGAGATTTTAATATTGATTCAGTGAAGGTGCTGATTAATAAATATTTCGGGGAAATAAAATCGCATGGTGCAGTAGTTAAACGTTCAGCTATGGTACCGACCATTAAAAAGACGGTAAAACTTTATCATGAGGATAATTTTGCAAATGTGCCTGAGATAACCCTGGTATGGCCGGCTCCTCAATCCTATCAGAAAGATGCATATGCTCTTGATTTTCTGGCAAAAATACTTGCTGATGGCAAGAAGGCTGCTCTATATAAAGTACTGGTCAAGGAAAAAAAACTTACATCAAAGACAACAGCTTATAATAATACCAGCGAACTGGCCGGCGAGTTCACTGTAAATATCAGGGCTAACGAAGGAAAGTCACTCAAAGAGATCGAAGATGCTGTATTTGAAGCTTTTGACCGTTTCGAGAAAGAGGGGATAACTGAAAAGGATATTGAAAGAGTAAAGGCTTCAAGTGAAAAGAATTTTTACGAGGGGATTACCAGCGTCTTCGGTAAATCTCTCCAGCTTGCCTTCTATAATACTTTTCTCAATGATCCGGGATTCATCGAAAAAGATATTGAGAATATCAAAGCTGTAACCCTTAATGATGTTAAGATGGCTTATGAAAAATACATTAAAGGCAAGCCTCATATTGTCGCCAGTTTTGTGCCGAAAGGAAAACCTGAAATGGTAGCAGAAAACTCTGTTCCTGCGGGTGTGAAAGAAGAGAATATCAACGAAGCCAGCCAGGTTGAGATTGCGAATGCCGGCGAAGATAAATTCGCAAAGAGTCCTTCTTCCATCAACAGGACTGTTGAACCGGCGGAAGGGAAAGCGCCTGAAGTAAATGTTCCGGTTATCTGGAAAACCACTCTTGCAGATGGGATCCAGGTTTATGGAATTCAAAACAAAGAATTGCCTCTTGTGGAATTAAATCTTGTAATTAACGGCGGAGTTCTTCAGGATAAAACCGACCTCCCCGGGGTTGCAGGCATGGTAGCAAGTGTGCTTCCCCAGGGAACGAAAAACAGGACACCTGAGGCATTAGAGGAAGAAACAGAGCTCCTGGGATCAAGTATCAATATGTATGCAGGCCGGGAAGAGATGACTGTCAGTGCAAGTGCTCTATCCAGGAACTTTGATAAAACAGTGTCATTATTGAAAGAGATCATTCTGGAACCACGCTGGGACACAGCAGAGTTTGCTATTGCTCAAAACAGCACAAAAAACAGCATCTTACAGGCGGAGGCACAGCCTAGAAGTGTAGGCAGCCTGTTGTTCAATAAATTGCTGTATGGTACCGATCATATCTTTGGTTATAATACCAGAGGTACAAAGGAATCAATCGGCAAAATAACAATGAATGATTTGAAAAGCTATTATAACAAGAATTTTTCGCCAACCGTCTCAAAAATAGTGATAGCAGGAAATGTATCCAGGGAGCAGGTTCTTGCAGCTCTCAAACCTTTTGAAACTGAATGGAAAGCCAAAGAGGTAAAATGGAATACTTACCAGGTTCCAAAAAATCCCGAGAAATCTCAGATCTATTTTGTCGATATTCCAGGCTCACGGCAATCTGTTATATACGCTGGTTATCTGGCCCTGTCACGGAACGATCCTGACTATGTGAAGGCAGATTTCGTTAATTACAGGCTCGGCGGAGCTTTCACAAGTATCCTTAACCAGATACTTCGTGAAGAGAAAGGGTATACCTATGGAGCTTCCAGCTATTTCCAGGAAATGAAAGTTAAAGCACCATTTGTAGTTGCTACAAGCGTGAGGTCTGATGCAACCTTCGAATCGGTTAAAATTATTGAAGATGAGATGCAGAAATACCGCAATGGCATAACTGAAAATGATTTACAGTTTATTAAAAACTGTATGATCCTGTCCAATGCACTTCGTTTCGAAACAAACGGAGCGCTTGTCGGAATGCTGTCAACTATGGCTAAATACGGTTTGCCTGATGATTATATCAAAGAGGAAGAGATTGTAATAAAGAATATGACGATTGAAGATCATAAGGCAATTACAGATAAGTATATCGTTCCTGATAAAATGTATTATGTAATTGTTGGTGACGCGGCAACCCAGATGAAACCTCTTGAAAAGATTGGATTCGGGAAACCAATACTTGTAAAACCATAATTATCGCGTTTTACCTTTGTGGTTACTTTGTGATAACCTTTGTGTTCCTTTGTGGTTTAGAATTATAAATTCATTTTCTATGAAAAAGACAGCTATAGTAATTCTCATTTTTATGTTCTTTTTACAAATAAGCCTTCCTGCTCAGGATGAAGCACGATTGCTTAGATTTCCTGCAATCTACGACAATCAGCTTGTGTTTACATATGCAGGCGATTTATACACAGTACCGGCAGATGGCGGGATTGCCAGGAAACTGACAAATCACAATGGATATGAGATGTTTGCAAGGTTTTCACCCGATGGGAAGACCATTGCTTTTACCGGACAGTACGATGGTAATACTGAGGTTTATATAATGAATTCGCAAGGTGGTGTCCCAAAAAGGTTGACCTTCACAGCAACATTGGGACGCGATGATGTTGCAGACAGGATGGGACCTAACAACATTGTCTTTGGTTGGAAACACGATAATACGAGTATAATCTTTCGTTCAAGGAAAAAATCATTTAACGATTTCAATGGTTCGCTTTACTCAGTAAATATTGATGGATCATTACCTGAGGAGCTGCCCGTTCCCCGTGGAGGTTTCTGCTCCTTTTCACCTGATGATCAGAAAATGGCCTATAACAGGATATTCAGAGAGTTCAGGACATGGAAAAGGTACCGTGGTGGTATGGCCGATGATATCTGGATCTTTGATTTCAAGACCCATAAAACTGAGAATATAACCAATAATCCGGCACAGGATATCATTCCAATGTGGTCCGGGAATAAAATCTATTTCTTGTCTGACAGGGATGAAAACAGAAGGATGAATATGTTTGTTTATGATCTGACATCGAAGGAAACAAAGAAACTTACTGATTTCAAAGATTTTGACATAAAATTTCCATCACTTGGCAATAAAGCAATTGTATACGAAAACGGCGGGTATATTTATAAAATGGATCTGGCCACTGAAAAATCTGAGAAAGTGAAAATTACTATTGCTGAAGATTTTGTATCGGGAAGGCCAGTTTTGAAAGATGTAAGCAAAAGCATCACCAATTTTGAAATCTCTCCCGATGGTAAGCGGGCTCTGTTTGGTGCCCATGGCGATGTATTTACCGTGCCTGAGAAATATGGTGAAACAAGAAATCTGACTCAGTCATCAGGTATACACGAAAGAGATTCGAAATGGTCAGCTGATGGAAAGTGGATCTCCTACATCTCAGATAAAACAGGTGAAGATGAGATCTTCATCCAGGCTCAGGATGGAAGCCAGCCGGATATTGAGATTACATCCGGAAGCTCTAACTACAAATATCAGCCATACTGGTCGCCCGACAGCAAAAAACTTCTCTG
>JBEKDR010000168.1:0-6504 GCA_050014255.1 Bacteroidales bacterium
CATCTTAGACTAATTTGTTTATCAGTTGGCTATCAAATAATAAGACTACATCAAAGTTACACCTCGTTTAAACCAAAGTCAATTTTATTTGACCATTAAGGGGAGATTGAGGATTAGATAAACGAATTAAGGGACTATTCTCATATCTTTTAGGTATAATTCCCCAGAACCTGTCATAAGTTAATATTAATAAATCCATCCACCAAAGACTAACTCAGATGGATGGAATATAACATAAAGAGAGCAACCCGAACACCTAATTTACAAGGCTTCTTATATAGATAGCCCTATCATATAATTTACAGGAAATGGCAATAAGTTATTGTTTTCTGTTTTTGTCTAAAACTTTATATACCGGATCGAGTATCCATTATTCTTATTTTCTACATCGCTCGGAACAGGAATAAACATACTGTTGTTATAGAACACACTCCAGTCGCTTTCAGTGCCTGTCGACCACCAGGTTGCCTTTTGGCCTGCGGAAAGAAATGTACCATCCGCTGCACGCAAACCTGCAGCTACTTCAGTGAAGCCCGATTTGTTTGTTGCCCCGGTATCCGGACTTTCCCAATGAGTAAAGCTGGTTTCTTTCATTTTTCCTCCTGCTTCGGATGTCCCTCCAAGATAATCAGAAAGATCTGACCAGTCGCTGCCCACTGGTACATGCCAGCCGTCAGGACAAACATTTTTCCATTGATCAGATCTTGATGCTGCTCAAAAGTTGTATAATGCGCCGTAGTCATCCTTATTATTAATATCATTGTTATACCAGCAATAACCACTGCCTGATAATCCAGCCCATGCAGCATTATCAGCTACCAAAGGAATTGCCAGCCCATCGCTGAACTTTGTTGCCTTCAGGTTTTCAGCTAGCCATGTCTGCGTTCCAATTGTAACAGTACCATAAACGTTCAAGTCAATATCAGTTACTGTTCCGGTATAAAAGCTCAGTTCATTTCCATATTCGGTTCCTAAACTGTTTGTGGCGTAAGATCTCACATAATAATATGTATTGGCAACGAGTCCTGTCAGTGAACTCGAAAAAATGCTTGCTCCTGTTCCGTCGATGGTTTTGTTGTCGGCAATAGTAGGATTAGGTGAAGTACCCCAGCAGATTCCCCGGGCCGTTACAGGCAAACCTCCTTCGCTTATCACAACTGAGTTGACGGTTGCAGTGTTTTGGATTGTATAGGATACTGCCGTGGTTTTACTGGTTGGGAAATATTACGGACCGTGGACGCATCGAACAGAAAAACCATGATTTTTACCCCATTGTCCACGGTAAACCTTGCTGTAATCCGAGCCCATGCTCCTGTACCAGCTATCGACAGAACTCCACCAGTAACCGTCGTTCATAATCTTGTCAAACGTTCCATCTATGTTACGGAAGCCCCCGGGAAGAGCTGTAAATCCGCTGAAGTTGTTATATGAAGTATCATTGCCGGGAGTTCCGGAAGTAGGACTCAGAGTCCAACCCGAAACAGCAGCTAAAGCTTTGGCAATATCACTTTCTGCACCCTGATAACCGTAACCGTTGGCTATAAGATAATCAGTTAATGCTGTCAGGTCTTCATCAGAGGGAACCTGCCAAAGTGCAGGACAGACGTTTTTACCACCGTTACTGGCATTATCCAATACATACCAGTTATATAATGCTCCATAAGCTGATTTATTTGCATCAGCGTCATTGTTGTACCAGCAATAGCCCGGGGTTGATAATCCTGCCCATTCAGTATTGTCAGTAACCTGCGGTATTGATGTGCCATCGTTGTATTTCGTGGTTTTCAGGTTTTCTGCCATCCATAATTGCGAACCGATGGTGACAGTATTATAAGTATTTCCATCAATATCATTTACAGTTCCCGTATATGTTTTAAAAACCAGTTCATTGCCATATACCGGACCGTAATAATGATCAGTATAGAAATAAGCTCTTACATAATATGTAGTATTTGCAACCAAACCTGAAATATTTTTTATATATGTTATATTATACCTTCCATCCATTTCATAATCATTGTGTATTGGAATAGGATTTGGTGATGTGCTCCAGATAACTCCTTTATCATTTATATCATAATATCCATTGTTTATTATGTTCCCACCGGAAGTTGCCGAGGTATTTGTAACAGACGAAACTGCTGAGGTGGAGATTGTCGGTAAAGTCATTTCACCGTGGACACAGCGGATAGAAAAGCCGAACGGATCTTTAGTACCAATTTTGGTTACAGAGCCTCCACTGGATAATATTAAAAATGTTTGTTTGCGATAATCGTCTAATAAATCACGCGAAGAACTCCACCAATGCCCAGAGATTCCATCCCCTGTATATGTACCATTGGGACCACGCTCACCTCCGGGAAGAGCAGTAAACCCTGTCTCGTTGGAAGCGTCTGTATTTGGAATAAGCCAATGAGTAAAACCCGTTTCTTTTAGCATACCCCCGGTTGCACTTTGTATCAAAGTAGTCCATTCTGTATAATTTGGCACATGCCAGCCGACCGGACAGGCATTTTTGATGCCATCAGATCCTGAATACAATACATACCAGTTATATAATGCTCCATACTCATCTTTGAATGTATCCGGATCATTATTATACCAGCAATATTTAGGTGTACCTTCCAGGGCTGACCATTCAAGATTATCAGTATCCAGGGAAATTGCTGTACCATCATTGAATTTTGTGGTTTTCAGATTTTCTGCCATCCAGACCTGGTTGCCTATCTCTACAACAGGATAGTTATTATTATCACCATCCGTACAGGAAATAAAATTAAATGTGATTGTTTTATCAGAGGTTGGGATATCGATTTTTACTATGCTGTAATTGCCTGATATACCTGTAAATTTCAACCTGTCCCCTGAGGCATATGCCATATCAACCGTTGCCGGAAGTCCTTTACTACCCTTTTCCGGAGCTTTTTCTTCTCTCTTCTGAATTACAGCATTAACCTTCTCAATACCTATAGTTCCCCCGGATGGCCCATTGCTTAACAATTTTTCTGATAATTGATAATTATTGCCCTTTACATTAATAATATAAAAACCTGTTTTTAAACCTGCCAGGTTAAAGTCTTGCCTGGAATTCTCTAAATAACTCTGAATCCGGGCGACCGGTTTGCCTGTGATATCAAGTACTGAAATAAACGCTTCGCCGGCAACAGGAGGGTAAATCTGTAAAGTTGAATTATCAGACATGGGATTGGGGTAAATCTTTATTTTAGATAATTGATCGTCTTTAATAGAATTAACCCCTGTTATTATTGCTTTTAAGTGCAAAATATCATTCCCGTTTACAATAAGTGATGTGCCTGAAGTTAAGTTCTCAACTTTGACAGTTGATACAGTTGTGGATGCACCGGTTCCTGTAAAGGTGATAAGGTAGTCCTGTGCATTAGCATTCAATGCACAAAAAATGCTTATTAAAAACAATTGGATTTTCACGGTTGTTAAGTTTTGTCAAAGTTGTGAAAGACAATAACACAAGTCAAATAAAAACACCCGTCATTTATAAGAATTATTCCCAATAATAATTAGTAAAAATCCTTAATACGTAGCATAATTTGATCTTCAACTGATTTTTCTATCAGTTGGCTATCAAATAATAAGATTATAGCAAATTTACACCGTGTTTAAGCCAAAGTCAATTTTATTTGACGATTGAAGGGGAATTGAGGATTAGATAAACGAATTATGAGACTATTCTCATATTTTTCTTTAGTATTTAATCGTTTTAATCCTGCAAACAACGAATAGAAAAGCCGCCTTTTTTATAGCCGTCGCCCCTCTCAGCATTGCTGACACTGGCGTCCATGTAATAGCGCCAGGCGAGAGTACTATCCTCCTGCGTAGCCGACCACCAGATGCCGTAACTGTTAAGGCCGACAAACGTACCAGCCAGGTCACGGCTGCCTCCGGGAAGAGCCGTAAAACCTGTTTCATTGTCTGCTCCCTCATTAGGGGTACCCCAATGGGTTGTTCCGGCTTCCTTTAATTTCCCGCCGGCAACATTTTCACCACCTAGAAATGTTATAAGTGCAGTCCACTCTGCATCAGTAGGCAAATGCCAGCCTGTGGGGCATACATTTTTACCTCCATTACTTTGAGAATCTACAGTGTACCAATTATACAAAGCTCCATAATCAGCTTTATAGCTGGATTCATCATTATGATACCAACAATAGCCAGGCGTGGTTAATGCTGCCCAGGTACTGATATCAGTGACCAAAGGTATTGGTGTATTGTCGTTGTATTTTGTGGTTCTAAGATTATCTGCCATCCATATTTGAGTACCTATGGCTACGGTGTTGTAAAGATTAAGGTCTATGTCGGTGACTGATAGAGGTGTTGCAGATGTAGTAAATGATAGTTCATTTCCATAAGATGTTCCTGCATTATTAGTTGCATAAGCACGAACATAATATGTCGTGGTAGCTGTTAACCCGGTAATGTTACTGACAAAACCACCTATAGATGAACCGTCTGTTGTACGGTTGTCATTAAAAATAGGAGCTGGACTGGTGTTCCAGCAAACGCCACGAACAATAACACTATCTCCTCCATCACTTGTTATATTTCCTCCGGAGGTTGCAGTAGTCTGCGTTATTGCAGAAATACCAACAGTTGTAAGGACTGGTGGAGTAGGCTTATCTTTCTTACAAGAGTAAATAAAAATAATTGAAAGGATCAGTATAATTATTTCTGACATTTTAAACTTATTTTTCATATTGAATTAAATTAGGTTCAATTTCTTTTGAATAGTATATTTCGTAAAAGTATAAACGATTTACCGAATTATTAATTGTTCTGAGGTCCTCCAAGTTTTAAAACAGTTCTAAAGCAGTGTTTATATACTCCAAAAAATATCTTTACCAATAAATCAATAACTTGAGGAAGACAAAACTTTTAAATATTCTGCAAGCCTTTTAATTGCTTTCGCATCCACTTCAATTTGCTGCTGTGCTTCTTCCCATTTTCTTTGTTCAATGGCCTCCCGAATGCCGGGCAACGTTTTTACGGCATAACCGGTATAATATCCTGGCGCATATAAAGTATGCTTATACCATTCCCTGCGAGGTAGTCCTGTTTCATTCAATAACTGTTGTTCAGCCCTGTAAAGTGATTGATTAAAAGCTACGCTCATGTTGTTTGTTTTGATTTTGTTCTGAAAAACAACACTTAGGCTATCAGTACTTTTTGATAATTGTTGTAATGCATTTTGCAGTGGTGAAAAATCAAGATAGGGTACGTCAGGTTTTACAACTGGAAGGATATATCTTTTTTTCGGATCTTCACCCATAGCATAACCGCCGGAATTAATGATCTGATTTTCTAATTCCGTCTCTTTACGGCTTGTCTTCAAAAGTGCGGCCAGGTCTTCAGAATATAAATCAATGGTTTGAAACAAATGTTTGAAATCAAAAGGTAATCCATCAGCATTTGCCATTCGCAAGACAGCATGCCCTGCAGTCTCAGCTAAGGTTACTCCATATTGAAATCCGGGGTCCTTAAACTTTTCATATAAACTATAAGAATCATAGATAGAATGATATTCTCCTCCCTCGTCTTCTCCACCAAATCCAAGGTTCATTGAAGGGATTCCGGCATGTTGAATAAAAGAAGAATAATCAGAACCGGAACCCATAGCATACAATTTTAATTCTTTTTCATCCCAGATCCTTTTCTTTTCATCCGTACCTTGAGTTGATATGGCCTCATGAGCTCTTTCCCTTTCAAAAATACTTACGTTAGTCTGCGGGTCAATTACCTGTTTTGCAATTTCATCCATAAATGGTTCCAGCGCATGCGACCCTTCAACATAAAGGAAACCACGGCCGTTAGCATCGGAATTTATATAAATTACTGCCTTTTCTTTTAATTCATTTTCGTGTTCCTCAACCCATTCAGTGGAGCCAAGCAAACCCGGTTCTTCCCCGTCCCAGGCACAATATACAATAGTCCGGGCTGGTTTCCAACCTGTTTTCAACATGACGCCAATTGATTTGGCCTCTTCCAGCATTGCAGCCTGTCCGCTGATCGGATCTCCTGCACCGTTCACCCATGCATCCTGGTGATTACCGCGTATTACCCATTCGTCAGGATATTTAGATCCCTGAATTTTCGCAATCACATCATAACATGGAACAATATCCCAATTAAAAACAACCTTTAAATGCACTTTTGTTTTACCCGGACCTGTATGATATGCAAACGGCAAACCGCCATGCCAGGCGACAGGTGCCACAGGCCCGTCGAGGGCTTCAAGCAATGGGGCTGCATCGTGGTAACTTATGGGCAATACCGGAATCTTTAAAAGACTTGGAGCCTGTAACCTGTCTAATCTTTTTGCATCTTTTGTTGCACCAATTCCGGGGGTCAATGGATCACCTGGATAAACTGACATATCTATTACAGAACCTCTTTGTACACCATATTCATTTCTGAAAGCACCTTTTGGATATACATCTCCCTGGAAATATCCATCGTCTGCCGGATCGCTGT
>JBEKDR010000169.1:0-6406 GCA_050014255.1 Bacteroidales bacterium
TTACGGTATGGTAACTTATCGTATTTATTCGAAATATTCAATCATCAGAGTTCCGGTAACAGTCGATTATTCTCTGTCGGACAACAAATTGCAGCCGTTTATATCATTTAGTTTTAACAATATCATATTGACAAAAACAGATTATAGTGTCAACAGAGTTGATAATGGGTTTAACACCTCTATTGATACAAATTTCCGAAAGTATCAGGCTGGCGCTTTATTAGGAGTGGGTTTAAAATACAATCTTAACAAAAACACATACATTTATCTGAAGAATGAGTTTGAGTACAGGATGCCTGTTTCCGATTTTGGCTGGGTACTTGATCATCAGAGAATCTATTCAGATCTGTTATCTTTTGGCTTAGGATATAAAATTAAATAGAATCTTATTCAGGTTTTGTCTTTTGGCTTACGATTTGAACCGATAATTTAGTACTTCACTGAGTAAAAAATAATTTTAATCTGTAAAGATTTTTCCAAAAAAAGAATCAAAAAATTAACTTTGTAATCTATGCCGTCAATGAGACTACAGAATATACGGATTCTTTTTGTGCTTACACTGCTCTTCGTATCAGGAGATATGTATTCTCAAGTTACAGATCCTGATACGGCATATTATGATACAACTGATTATATTCCTGTATACTTTAAAGGTTCACTCGACTACAACCTGATGATTGCCGCCTCTAAAGGTTACGAACAGGAAATATACCGGCTTATTATGAATGGTGCCGATATATTTTCAGAAACTGATCAAGGTGCCACGCCTCTCATTTTTGCTGTTTCCAGCAATCAGACAAAAGTTGCAGAAATACTTATTAATTACGGGTCAGATGTAAATAAAATGACGTCACGTGGTATAACTCCTCTTTTATTAGCCGTAAAAAATCAGAATATAGAAATTGCGGAAGCCCTTATAAGGGCAGGGGCTGATATTGATGCTACCGACAAATACGGTGTTACATCTCTTCATTATGCATCAGTGTATGGATACCTTGAGGTTGTTGACATGCTCCTTTATTATGAAGCTGCGATAGATAAAAAATCAATTGAAGGATCTACTCCGCTCCTTGCTTCAATCTGGGCCGGTAATGCTGATATTGCAGATCTGCTGATTCAGAACGGCGCCAATATAGAGGCAAAAGATAATGAGGGATATACGCCTTTTCTGATGGCTGCACACTACGGCGATACATTATTAATGCAACTTCTATTTGAAAAAGGTGCCAACATTTATGAAAGCAATACTTCTCATCACAATGCACTTACGCTTGCAATAATAGCCGATAAACCTGCCGCTGTAACCTATCTTCTTGATATTGGAAATAAATGGGCATTTCTCTCCAATCCTTCTTTAAATCCTTATGTTGTTGCATCAAAATACAGGAGAAAAGATATTATTAAAATCCTTGAGGAAGCTAAAATTCCCGGCAAGATCGGTCTTGAATTAGATCAGGTTGATGTAATGGTTTCCTCCAGGTTTTTTCTGCATGATATTTATTCAGGAGCAAGCCTTTCTTTCAAGGAACCATATCTTAACGGAGGAATTATATTTGGACTTGACACAAAATTGTGGTACACAAGGGTTTTGCTTAAACAATCCGAGGGTATATTCTATCAGTACTTTGATAAAGGTTCGGTTGTTTATGCAGGATTGTTTAAAGATTTTGACCTGACCAATAATGCCTTCAGAGGCAATTTTGTGTTTTCGACATCATTGTCAGCAGGTTATTCTTTTGGAAATGAGCTTAAAGGTACGTTAAGTGCACCTCCAAATAAATTCCTCGTTATTCCGGCCTTCTCATTCAAATGGACACAGAAGGATCTCTCATTATCGCTTGGTGCCGATTACATGAATTCCGATTTTTATCATATTGGTCCTGTATGGTTAAGATTTGGCGTTGCATATAATCTCTACTTCGATAGGGTAAGGGCAAAAGCAAAGACTTTAAAGTGGTATTAATGAATATTATGAAAATTGCATTTAAAATATTTCTCCTGCTTACCCTGATTATTTTCTTCTCATGCGAAGATCAGGGACTGTTTGTCAAATGTCCGGATTGCACTGTAGATGAACCGGTAAGGACAGACCTGGAATTTAAACTTGATTTTTCTTACGGAGGGATTTTTATCAATATATATGAAGGCAATCTGGATGACAGCATTCTGATTTTCAGTGAGCGGATATTTGACCCGCCTTTTAATTATAACGTGTCAGTTAACAAAAAATACACTGCCACAGCTACTTATTACACTCGGAACAACGAGTATATTGCAGTTGATTCTGCAACACCCAGGGTAAAATACGATAAAGCAAAGTGCGACAATCCCTGCTATTTTGTATATGATAAGGTCCTTGATCTCAGGTTGAAGTACACGAAGTAAGATAAAAGATAAAAGACAAAAGACAAAAGACAAAAGACAAAAGACAAAAGTTAAAATCATAAATTCATTATATGAAAATAAAATCTATTATTATATTGTTTATACCACTAATCTTTTCGTGCAATCATAACGGGAACAAAGCAGGATCGGAAAACGCAGCAGCACAGCGGTTAAAGATAGAAGTCATCGACTTCGCAGTCAATTATGTAAACGGTAAATTTAAAGAGCCAAAAAAAACTATTGCATCTGACGGAATTATTACTATTGGAGAAAACCAGACAAGTTATATTATTAACCCTTCAAAGATATCTATTGGCCTTATTGACAATGATAATACTAACGATGCAATTATTTCAATCGATTATTATCACGGTCAGTACCTTATCCTTACCGAGCATCTGATTCTGATTAGTACCGATGGTAAACTCATGTTAAACAGGGTGATTGAATCCGACATGAAGATCCTGGGAATAAAAGACAGGGTAATAACTGCAGAAATCTATACCCGGTCACGAAATGGCCCCCTTGCTGGTTGTTCACTCTGCAAAGAGGTTGTAAAATATCGGTTTAAGTCCGGGGATCTGATTAAAACAGAATAGGTCAGTATACATTAGCGGTTTTGAACCAGTTTCCCGTTACTCAGGTCAATCTGACGCTGTGGTATTGGGAATGACGAAACAAGCGGACCAACAGCTGCGCTGCCGTACAGGTTGTTACCCCAGGGCATTGTTTTTTCATAAGCCAGAGCCCTTGAAAGTTCGGTCTGTGTATTTCCCCACCTGTTAAGGTCAAACCACCTGTGGCCTTCCTGTCCAAGTTCCAGTTTCCTTTCCATACGAAGCGCATTGCGTGCATATGTCTGATCGGGAAAAGAAGCATAAGGTTTTATATAATATGTTGCAGCAGGTGTTATGCCATCAGATTCCTTAACAAAACCGGCTGGGTTTGCCGCCCTGTTCCGTACAAGATTAATATTGGCCAGAGCTCCGGGCAGATTACCAGTTTCAATCTGGCATTCTGCAATAAGTAACAGAAGATCTGCATAACGGATCATGCGGTATCCGTTGGCAGTCCAACCGGAAGTCCAGTTGCCGACTTCTGTATATATACCTTCATCGGATTTTTTATATACCTGTTTCTTAGGGCTATATGGCCCGACATACGTTTGGTCGCGGATCCAGTCTGAGCCTGTGTGCACGCCCCAGTCCCAGTACGGTATGCCTCTTCTGCCGACGCTCCAGTCGAGCCGCGGATCGACAGGTTTTGAATTGTCTTCTGTCCAAACCAGCTCCCAGCATGAAGGTGTTGTGACGGGGTCATTCCCTTTATTATTTATCTTCAGCGATACATAACCCAGGTCAGTGAAAGGTTGAGCAGGATTGTATGCAGTGCAAGCCTGGTTAATATCGTAAGTTTTTAAAGAATCCCAAACGCTTCCACCCGGGATACCTTCATCGCGCAAAATCTGGTTGGCCGGCAGATCATAACTATAATCCAGCATCGGAAGACCATTTGCATCCACTGCAAAAGAATTGACAAATTCCTGTGTTGGCTGGAAGAATCCGCAGCAACCTCCGGGGGAAGAACCGGTTTTGTACGGAAAATTCAATACTTCTCCCATTCCTCCATTCCATCCTCCTGAACCATCATTAACCGAATATTGAACAGTGTAAACTGCTTCGATGCCATTACGGTTAACAATATCAAAGATCTCGCCGTATGTTGGAGCAAGCCCTATAGCGGAACCATCCGGTTTGGTTCCGTTTACTTTGACATCCTGAAGAAGAGGCAATGCCCCGGCATAGTCGTGGTTCATTTGCATCATTGCTTTTGCGAGAAGAACTTTTGATACGGTTCCGTTGAACTTGCCTATTGCTCCCATATTGTCAGGCAAAGATGTTCCTTCTGTCAGATCAGAAATAATTTTTACCCTTACATCTTCTTTATTTGTTACTGCAACCGGATCACTCTTTTCATCAATATATGGAATCATTTTCCACATCCTCCATGCCTCAAAATGGTACCATCCCCTGAGTATCCTGGCCTGTTTAAGGAACAGATCAGCTTTGGACTGACCGATATTTCCATCTGCCAGAGCCTGATTGATTACCATGATAGTAGTGTTGCACCTGGAAATAGCCTCATAGACCTCTCTCCACTTTGAATCCAGATATGTTTGTGTCGATGTCTCTGAAAAGTTTTGAATCTCATTTTTGTCGCCCTGGTCACCTGAATCAGATCCAAAGTTAGCTTCCAGACCCCGTATAGAACCAAATACCCAATTGCTTGAAGTTGTCTCCCAGGTCCAATTATTCCAACCGACAGCCGCTACTCCATCAAGCATTGAATAAGTGCCTACCAGAAGGGCTTCTATCCCTTTTTCGTTCGCCAGTACGAATTGATCAAGACTTCCCTTTGGCCTGACATTCAGGAAATCTTTCCTGCATGAATCAGTAAATCCTGATAACATAAATATAACGATTAAGAAAAGAGTGTACTTTTTCATAATGAATTCACAAAATCACAAACAATTAATTCGATTGAAGATCACTTGCATTGACCAAGTTACAAAAAAAAATCATCTTGTAAAAAATACACATTTTAACAAGATGATTAAACAAAAATTAAAATTTAATATGAGTATCGGTTATCAATAATAATCTCAAAACAATTGATTATGAGATTCCTCGTCCGCCAGTTGGCGGACTCGGAATGACAGGGTTTTATGTGGTATAAGGGAAGCAGTGGCGATTCGCTCAGCGAATCGCCACTGCTTCCCCATCACACTACACCAATTGATGTTGTCATTCCGAACGAATCCGCCATCAGGCGGAGAAGTGAGGAACCGAGTCCCGCCCTGCGGGACGAGCTCACCGAAGGTAATCTCCAATTAACAAAAACTATAACTTGGCACAAAAAGAAATACATATTATATGCATGATTCCCGATACTCATTAAATTTAAAATTATAAGGTGATTGACCTTAAATCTCCTATGAAAATTAAACTAATGATTGAGATTCTTATTCAGATCCCCTTTTTTGCTTACCTCAAACACATCGGTTTTTGCCCTGTTAAAACCGGCAACAACCAGAGAGGTATCTCCTTTATAATAGAGTAATGACTCTACCATACCCTGCAGCAAGATTCCACTTTGAGAGGAGCTTAGTACATCAAAAGACGGTTTTCCCTTTTCCTGCTTCTCACCCTTATTCAATAAAACGATCCCCTTATTTGCGTCATAGTATCCGGTAGCCACATCATAGGTATAATCATTGCCGCCTACCAGAACATCAGGATAACTGTCACCATTAAAATCCTGAACTATCATTTTCTTGATCGGAGAAACCTGCAATGCCTTTGGCAGCTTTTCCCACCTGAATTTACCTTTATCATTCCATAAAATGTAACTTGAGGTAGTATTTACATAAAGTTTAAACTTCACCCTTTTTAATATATTTTCATCCAGCATATCTCCAAAGCTGGCATAGCTGAAACTGGCATAATCCTTAAATTTTATTTGAAAGAATTTTGACTGGGCCTGGAGTTCATCGAGATAATTGACCGGGTACTCCGTCAATTTGCCATACTTGTCGGGCCAATAGGCAGTCATCAGCGGATCAATGATTCCATCCCCGTCCAGATCGATGGCATAAATCTGAAGAGGATATTTATCGCTTATATCAAACCGGTTATTATCGCCCAGATTGCCGACAATATAATCGTCGTAGCCATCTTTATTAAAATCCCCCACGGCAAGCGATGACCATATCCCATGATGACTTTCCAGCTCGGGTATGTTTTGAGGAACCATCTCTTTCCCATTCATATTCTTAAGAAGCACCAGAGAATTATATTCTCTTGCAACAAGTAAATCTTCCCAACCATCTTTATCATAATCAGTCCATACTGCGTCGGTGACCATACCAAGGTCTAAACGAGAAGAAGAATTAGCAGTCAGTTTGCCTTTATCATTAATAATAAGCCAGGAATGGTTAGCATACGGGAACATTCCTTTTTTT
>JBEKDR010000170.1:0-6326 GCA_050014255.1 Bacteroidales bacterium
AAGGATAAAAACAAAAGCCTTGAAGAGTTTGACAGGCTTCTTGGCATTATTGATTAACTCAGGGTTAAGTGTCCCTGGGACATGAAACAGACTAATGAGAGCCTGCGGAAACTTACGATTGAAGAGACCTTTGAATTAGCTGATTCTATTTTTTCAGGCAGTGATGAAGGTATAAAAAAAGAGCTTGGTGATCTCATGCTTCATATCGTCTTTTACGCAAAAATTGGCGCTGAAAAAGGAGCTTTTACAATGGCAGATGTTCTTGAAGGAATCAACAATAAGCTCATTTACAGGCATCCGCATGTATTTGGAGATGTCAGGGTTTCCGGTGCATCAGAGGTAGAGGAGAACTGGGAACAACTCAAAATTAATGAGGACGATGGCTACAAACCGGTTCTCTCAGGCGTTCCATCATCGTTGCCTGCAATAGTTAAAGCTAACAGGATCCAGGAAAAGGTTAGGGGTGTAGGGTTTGACTGGGAGAAACGAGAGCAGATATGGGACAAAGTTCTTGAGGAAATCTCAGAGCTGAAAGAAGAGATAGAAAATCATAATACCGAATCAATAGAATCGGAACTTGGCGATGTGCTTTTTTCAATTATAAACGCATCGAGACTTTATAATATTGATCCGGAAGCAGCTCTTGAAAAAACTAACAGGAAATTTATTAAGAGGTTTAATTATCTCGAAAAAGAGACGCTGACGAAAGGTATCTCACTACACGATATGAGTCTTGATGAGATGAATGTCATTTGGGAAGAGGCGAAAAAGGAAGATTGAGGGATATGTGCCATGTAGGGAACAGTCGCGACTGTTCCCTACATTCAAAATTTACGACCATTCCCTACATAGCAAATCTGTATGACAGCAGCTGATAAATTATTTTTGCTGCAATGAAATCGGGAGATTTATTTGTTGTTGAAGGGCATAATTCGACAACATCGAATCCGACAACATTCCTGGCTTTTATAACATCCCTCATAAAATGAAGCAGTTCGAAATATGCAGGTCCCCCTGGTTCCGGAGTTCCTGTTGAGGGCATTAAAGATGGATCAAAAACATCAAGGTCGATTGTGATATATACATTCTCTGTAAGATTGTCAAGGGCTTTTTTATACAGACTCTTGTCATAGTAAAGTTCATGTGAGAAAAATATTTTGTCAGTTTCAACGAATGGCAACTCTTCTGCCGACATGCTTCTGATACCAACCTGAACTATTGGTGCGAATTCACGGGCTCTTGCCATAGCACACGCATGATTAAACTCTGATCCCTCATATACCTGTCGCAGATCAGTATGAGCATCGAGTTGAAGTACTGTAAGATTTTCAAAATACTCTGAAAAAGCTTTTATAGCTCCTATGGAGACAGTATGGTTTCCACCAATAATTACAGGAAATTTCTTTTCTGACAGAAGTGATAATATCTTGTCATATACAGCATTGACAAGTTTTTGAGGTGTTTCTTTCTCTGAAACAGGAGGAATTGTATTAATACCTTTAAGATGAGCTTCGGATGAGGTTTCTACATCATAGAATTCAAGATTGACTGAGGCTTCGAGAATAGCATCCGGCCCCTTATCGGCTCCTTTCATCCATGTACTGGTTTCATCGTAAGGTACTGGAACAATGATTATACCTGATTCCGGATAATTATAGATTACCTCATTACCACCAAAGTTCATAAGTTGATATTTATCATTCCTGCGTTATCTTTTACCCCCTTTCCTGTTTCCCCCATGGGGGAAATGATTAAATTCGACTGGGGCTGTTGAAAAAGTCCTTTTTCGACAGTCCCTTTAGTAGGGGGTTAAAACATTAATATAAATTCTTATACTATTATGAGAAACAGATTAACGTGTTTTATTCGAGTTTTGGTTTAGGTGCTGCCTTCTTCTTTTTCTTTTCTGCCGGTTGAGCTGTTTTTTCCTCAGTTGCCTTTTCTTCCGTTGCTTTTTCAGGTTCCTCCTTAATCAGAAGTTTGAGGTTATGAAGAATATTATACCACTGTGCAACTTTCTTTATGTCGCTGGTATACACTTTATCTTTTGAATATTCCGGAAGAATCCCTTCAAACCATGTTATAAGTTTACTGGTCTCTGATTTTGAATCCGGGGCAAGTCCACCGTTCTCCTTTTCATGAATCAGGTCAAAAACCTTCCCGAGAGGCAGGTCTTCTTTTTCAGTAAAAATTGCAATGTCTTCCAGCGAGCTTACTTTCGCGGAACCATAAGCACTGCTTCTTTTTTTTGTTTCAAGGTGTTCAACTATTATTGCATTTTTTCCCTGGGCAATAAACTTAAAAAGCCCGGGTTGGCCGGAAATTGCCAGAATATCTTTTAAAATCATTTCTTATTTATTTAAGTACAAATTTAATCCTAGAATTTTAAAGTCCGTTCCAAAACTGATGTTTTTTTCAATTTTACAGATTAGTTCAAATACCGTTCCTTTTTAATCTTTTCATATGCCTCATTGACCATGGTAAACTTTTCATCTGCAGATTTTCTGATATCTTCACCAAGATGGCTTACTTTATCAGGATGATATTTCATAGCCATCTTTCTGTAAGCTTTTTTGACCTCTTCATTTGAAGAAGTCGGATCTATTTCAAGAATTTTATAAGAAGAATCTGTTTCCGGAATAAACATATTCTTTATTGACAAAAAATCGTTGGAAGCGACGCCGAGATATGATGAAATTTTTTCAATAATCTGAATTTCAGAAGGATGGATCACGCTATCTGCAAGGGATACATTAAATAACAGATGTAACAGTTGCAGCCGTGAAGAATAATCCATATTCACTTTTATCTGAAGGCAAACATCCCTTACCGGGATTTCCTGCTTAAGTATATCTTTCAGCATCAACAGAGCCTGTTTTGCTGATTCCTGTCCGAATTGCCTGACAAAGAACTGTTTAACATAGTCGAGCTCAGATTTGACAACCTTTCCGTCAGCTTTCATGACTGCCGCAACAAGAACAAGCAGACTCATTCCAAAATCGCCCTGACTTGTCCTGGCAGTTCCGGTAGTGTAGGTTGATGTATGAACAGTAGTACCGTCTATCATAGAGCCTACCAGGAAACCCAACAGGCCACCAATCGGTCCACCCATTGCAAATCCAAGTCCTCCACCAATCCATTTTCCAAAAATTCCCATATTCAGGATTGTGTTTTAATAAATTTCAAAATGTCATTGTGTATCTTAAGGATGGCGGGTACGATCATATCGTTTTCGGAATTATTGATTATATAATCGGAGAGTTTTATCCTGGTTTCGTCATCCATCTGGTTTTTCATCCTCTCCATAACCTGTTCCCTGGATAGTTTATTTCTCTGAATAACCCTTTTTACTCTCTGTTCAACCGGAGCCACAACTGTGGCAACCCTGTCTACAAATTTTGAAGCTCCGCTTTCAAAAAGTATTGCTGCCTCCATGATCACGTATGGTGCTGTCTGTTCCGATGCCCACTTCCTGAAGCGATCAAAAACAGCAGGGTGAACCAGCAAATTCACCTTTTCAAGCAGGGTTCTGTCATTAAAGATAATTGCAGCCAGTTCCTTCCGGTCAAGACTCCCATTTATGTAAAGGTCTTTCCCCATAATAGAATTAAGGCTTCTGATTACTCTATCATCGGTCTCCATTATTTCCTGTGCTTCACGGT
The DNA here is from genome assembly GCA_050014255.1 of Bacteroidales bacterium. Lineage (GTDB taxonomy): Bacteria > Bacteroidota > Bacteroidia > Bacteroidales > VadinHA17 > LD21. The sequence continues at coordinate 3,663 of JBEKDR010000170.1, forward strand.
CTGCTGAAAAAACAGGTACTCTTAGAACTTCGAAAACCCTGCACACAGACGTTTTGCCGCTTCCGATACCTCCAGTAACGCCCAGTTTAAATCCTGATCTTCTTTCTGTTATCATTTAAGTGTCCAAGGATAAAATGTCATCGCTTCTTTTTGTTTTCATACTTGTTATCTGGTATAACAGATGAATTTGCAATTACCTTATCAAGCGAGAAAAACAGGGTATCGGGTTTAATTGAGGTAATCTCACATCCTGATCTTATTTGTGCATTCAGATTCTTTGTTAGTCCTGAGGTGACAATATAATAGTCTAATGCTTTATCGCCAGGAGTTCTTTTGTAACTGACTTTTGAAAGGTCAATAATTAACGGCTCTCTTTTCCCTGAAATTTTTAGCTTCAAAATTGAATAACCCGGACCTTTAAGGAAGATGTTCAGATCAGTTGGTTGTTCCGAAGTGATTAATTTTTCTTTAGGAATATTGGTATACTTTACCTGATATTTTATCCCGGCTTCATTTTCTTTTCCGAGGGAGTTGAAGTACCAGAAAATAAAAGAGAGAAAAAGGAAGAAAGCAAAGACAGCGATATCTCTGTTGATCACTTTTGCTCCCTTTTTCATAATCTTATCTGTCCGTATTCCATTATTCCCGTTCACAAATGGCTTAATGTACAGAATTAGTTAAGATTCATCAGCCGACGGATCTTTCAGAATAGCGTTTTTATCAATTCTTAGTTTGACATCTCCTCCAACATCAACAGTGCAATAGTTATCCTTTACTTCATATATTTTCCCGTATAATCCTCCTGTGGTAATAACTTTATCACCTTTTTTCAGGGAGCTCCTGTAATTAGTCATATCCTTCTGCTTTTTCATCTGTGGTCTGATCATGAAGAAGTAAAAAACAACAAATACAAGAATGAGAGGAAGGAAAGTCACTAGAGGGTTAGTCTGTCCGGCTGCACCGCCAGGTTGGCCCATTAAATACAAATAAGCAAAATTGGTCATTGTTTCAATTATTAATTATTATTTATTAGTGGTTACTATTTCTGCAGTTATTTTTAATAATACAACCGGTGTTCTGGCGTTTGACTTTACCGTAATGGTTTTTGTCTGCATTCCGTTTCTGCCGGAAGTGTCAAAAACAACCTCCAGATTTCCATTGGCCCCGGGAGGGATCGGTTTAGTATCATATTTAGGAACTGTACATCCGCAGGTTGTTGTTGCTGAAGAAAGAATAAGATTTGTTGTTCCTTTATTGTCAAATGTAAATGTATAGCTTACCTTCTCTCCCTCTGCCACTTTTCCGAAATCGTGCTGATATTCCCTGAAGATTATCTCGCTTGTTCCGTCGCTGTTTTTATTTGAAGCGGAATTGACTGAATTTTTTCCTGTATCACTACGACAACTTAAAGCTATTATAGCTACCATTGCAAAAGATATAACTACTATCTTCTTCATATCACTGAACAAATGTTAATTCATTAACTTTCGTCTGCCAATGATTCGCCGACAAGACCTCTTCCAAACTTGCTGAAAAGTCCTTCATCGCGGATCTCTTTTACTATATTATCAAGAATTCCGTTGACAAATGTACTGCTTTTTGAAGTACAATAGTATTTGGCGATCTCAATGTATTCATTCAGGGTAACCTTCACGGGTATTTCCGGGAATTCAAGTATCTCAGTTATTGCCAGCTGCATTACAAGAATGTCCATCAGAGCAATTCTGTCAACCTCCCAGTTAGTTGTATTTTTATCAATAAGTTCAGAGCATTTTTTTGAATGAAGAATAGCTTTTTTGAACAATATTTTTACAAATTCTTCATCCTCATCATTTTTAAATAAAGGCATCAGCGGAGTTTTTTCTCCTGAATCTGCCTTAAATTTTTTCAGAGTTTTCTCGACCATTGATGAAATGTACTCCATGTCATCATTCCAATATATGCTCTGTTCTTCAAGGTTTGAACAGAGATCTTCAGAATTTGAAAATAGCTCTGTAATAAGCCTGTTAATGAATTTTCTGTCAGACAGATAATTATTATTTTCTGCTTTCATATACTCTTCATATACTTCCCAGACAATCATTTTATTATAAAGCAGACGCGGAATATGAGAATTATTAACCCAGGAAAGTTTTTTAGAGGAAATATAGGTTCTTAAATCAATATTTTTTCTAAGCTGGGCAATAACCTGGTTATCAATGAACCTTCTTCTTGGATTAAGATCTTCGTGAGATGGCATTCTTTTCTGAAGAGCCTGATCGATCTTCTCTGCTGCAATATCAGCAACTTCAAGAACCAGTAGCAGCAGATAGTGATAAAGATCGTAACTCTTACCAATGCTGAACATCAATTCGGTCTCGGCCGTGGCAAAATTCTCATCCTCCCTGCGGTTAAAAGCATAAAGAGCCATCAGGGCTTTTATACGTAATAATCTTCTGCTTATCATTTATAAAGAACCTCAAATTTCCGCAGCAAAAATACTCTTTTTCCCTTACCCTCAATGCAACTAAGCAAAATTTAGAACAAAAAATCTGTCAGGTTTTGATTTGATAAAATAATTGTTACATTTGACAATACAAAACAAAACCCTAACACTAACTGACTTAGAAATGGAAGAAGAAGCCGGAACACAGGAAGTCATAAACGGGCATGAGGAAAAAAATA
>JBEKDR010000171.1:0-6071 GCA_050014255.1 Bacteroidales bacterium
TTTTTCAGAAAACACATCAGTGTACTTTATCTTATCTTTCCCTGCAAATTTAATAACTTCCTGGTCAGTACGATCTGTTACGGCTATTTCTGACATGGTAGTATAATAAGTATTGAAGAGTTTTTTGTTCCAGTTAACTTTAAATTTGACTTCAGCCCGTGAATATTCAAAGTGCCATTTGCCATTCTGTTCACGATATTTGGTTCTGTATGTTGCAATTTCCGGAGTTACTTTCATCCCAAGAGGTTTTTTCCTGATAAAAATTGATTGAGCAGCCTCTTTGTTTGCAAGATTGAAACCAAATTCCGCTTCAGTTATAGCGTAAGAGTCCATTTCAATGTACAGGCTACCCATGAACAATGGCATTTCAACTGATGGCTTTTGAATGAAGTCAATTACATAATGCGGTTTATTGCCTATTTCAACAACACCGGTAATTTTGTAATTGTAATTCTGCATTGCCTCTTTGGTAAGTACAGATTCGGTGTTTTTAGCGAGATCAAGTTCCAAAACGCTTACAGGCCCACCCTGAAGTTTAAACAGAACTGTGTCCATCTTTTCAACGTCAGAACTTTTCCTTCCTTTATAGATCCTGGCTCCATCAAAACGTATATCACTGTTATAGGGTGCTTTGAAGATCTCAACCACAGCTTCTCCTATTGATACATATGTACGGTTCTTTCTGATAGTCTCCCTGTAGAATGCCGTCATCAGGTTGGGAACCGATTCGTAGTTTTTACCAATGTTGCTGATGGCTTTCTCGACTATACTTACCGGATCAAGAGGCTTTACCACAATCTCTTTGATAGGAATAGGAGCTGCCTCAAGAGCAATAACGTTTTTGGAACCATTCTCTTTAAGCTCGCTTAGCGCGATAGTCTTTGTTTTATATCCCAAAAAAGTCACCTCAAGAGTTTTTGAGGTTGAAAGTTCACCGATTTTAAGAGTAAATTCACCATCGATGTTTGTCACAATTGCCACATTTGATTCCTTTACGGCAACAGTTGCAAACACCAGCGGGGCCCTGCTTTCTGAATCAATAACCTTACCTTTGATTACCATAAGATTCTGCTGGTCACTTTTCTTCTTTCCTGAAAGGTTTCCGGCAATTGCATTCTGAGCCATAAAGGCAAGCAAAAGGGCCAGTGCAATTAGCGAAGTGTGTTTAAAAGTTTTCATTGCGTTGTTTATTAAGTTAAAAATTTAAGTTCATTTTGTTTTCGAATACTGTATTCTTTCCATATCAGCACTATGACCTCTGAGTCGATCTTTTACCCTATTATTATTGTGATAATTATTTTCATATCTTACTTCCCAATTTTAATAATCAATGATTGAGAGCCTTATTAAACCTGTAAATCTTTTCAAAACGACATATTCATATCTTAATAGTTCTGCTGCAGGTAAAAGAGATATAAATTGTATGCCTGTATCCATTAGTGCAGAACTGACTAACAACTGCAATCTTTCGTGTCCTCACTGTTCGTCAGGATCAGGCCTGATGGGAAGAAAGCGTGGCTTTATGGATATCGAGCTTTTCAAGAAGGTCATTAAGGAGCTCAATCCTTACCTGTATTATGTAAATCTTTATTTTCAGGGTGAACCGATGTTGCATCCTCAATTTTTTTCTTTTGTTGTCAATTGTCAGAAACCATATAGTGTTGTTTCGACCAATGGTCATTTTCTGTCAGAGGAACATTCGGAACAGATAGTTGGTTCCGGATTAAATAAACTGATAGTATCACTTGATGGTATGGATCAGGAAACTTATTCAACTTACAGGGTTGGGGGAAGTGTGAATCGAGTAATTGACGGGCTGAAGAATGTGGCTCGCGCTAAAAAAAAGCACAATTCATCTTTGAAAATTGAGATACAATTTCTGGTGAGCAGATTTAATGAGCATCAGATACCAGAGGTAAGACAATTTGCCAGAAGTGTACATGCATCACTTGGTTTAAAGTCGATGCAGATCATAAATAAAGAAGATATTGAGTCATGGATGCCCTCAGACAGGAGATTCAGAAGATACAAAATTAAAGAGGGGGAATATGTTATAAAAAACTCCTTGCCTGACAGCTGCGCAAGACTTTGGTTTAATCCGGTAATTACATGGGATGGGAAAGTTTTACCATGCTGTTTTGATAAAAATGCTGAATATATAATGGGTGATCTTAACCAGGATTCATTCCATGAAATCTGGACCGGACCCAGATACAGGATCTTCAGAAAAAGTATTTTATCAGGTCGCTATATGATAGAAATGTGCAGAAACTGCACTTCAGGGTTGAGAGGAGTTAGATATTAAAAAGCGTAACAGAGGCAAAATATCATACCGTCATAACATCCTTTTCTTTCATTGCCATCACTTTATCAATCTTTGTGTTAAAGGAGTGCGTCATCTCCTGAACAAGATCGACAGCTTCTTTCTCGAGATCTTCCGGCAACCCGTCTTTGAGTAACTGCTTCAATTCATCATTTGCCCATTTCCTTGCAGTACGAATACTGATCTTGGCCGTTTCCCCTTCATTCCTCACCTGTTTAACAAGCTGGTGTCTTCTTTCTTCAGTAAGAGGAGGAATATTTATACGAATGACTTCACCGTTATTGACGGGTGTCAGTCCTATGTTTGCAGCCATTATTGCTTTTTCTATAGTCCCAAGCATATTTTTTTCCCAGGGTTGTATAAGAATTGTTTTGGGATCAGGAGTATTAATATTGGAAACCTGGGTCAACGGAGAATTAACTCCATAATAGTCTACTGTAATACCATCGAGAAGAGCAGGATTAGATCTTCCGGCACGCAGGCGGGCAAGTTCATGTTCAAGATGCTCAAGGGCCTTTTCCATTCTTTCCCTGGTCTCTTCAGTTATAAGTTCAGTTTCTTCGTTCATAAGGTTCAGGTTAGAGAGTTGTACAACAAAAATAGCAAAATAGACGGAATATTAATCAATGTTGTAGGGATCAGTCGCGATCGTAGGGATCAGTCGCGACTGATCCCTACAGTCTGATCCCTACATTACCAGAGTACCGATAACGTCTCCATCAATCAATTTACTGAGATTGCCGGGTTTATTAATGTCGAAAACTATTATTGGCATGTTGTTATCCCTGCACATAGTAAATGCAGTGGAATCCATTACTTTAAGCCTTTTGCTTATAACTTCTTCAAAAGATATGGTGTCATATTTTTCAGCAGTCGGATCTTTTTCAGGATCGGAAGTATAAACTCCATCCACTCTTGTACCCTTCAGGATGACATCGGCCCCGATTTCGACTGCTCTGAGTGCTGCCGCTGTATCGGTAGTGAAGAATGGGTTCCCGGTGCCTCCGGAAAGCATACATACTGTCATATTTTTCATTGATTCCAGTACCTTGTCCCTGTTGTACAGTTCTCCCACAGGTTCCATCCTTATTGAAGTGAATACCCTGGCTTTGGCTCCAAGTCTGCTGATCGCACTCTCAAGAGCAAGACTGTTAATTATTGTTGCCAGCATACCCATCTGATCACCTTTTAACCGGTCAAGTCCTGATTCTGTTCCGCTCAGACCACGAAAAATATTTCCACCTCCGACAACAATAGCTACCTCACAGCCTTTGTTTATTACATCAATTACCTGTTTTGCATATTCAAATAAAACATTATCACTGATTCCATGGTTTCCTGTCCCTGAAAGTGATTCCCCGCTAAGTTTGAGCAGAATTCTGGAATATCGCATGGCATTTAAAGGTAAATTAGTTAAAAAAGATCGCAACGAAATTAATAAAACTGAGCTGAATTATTTAAGTTTTTATAAATTTCAAATAAAGGAAACCAGATTTCCTTTATTTTTTGGAATTATGTATACAATTGGAGATCCCTCGCTTCGCTCCATCCTTAAAAACACAAGTATCTGTCATTCTGAGCGAAACGAAGTGAAGCGAAGAACCGAGCTTTGCGAGCTCGCCGAAGGCAATCTCCTGCTAATTTCATAAATCATCCGTTAAATAATGACAAAATATCTTATTATTTTTGTAATCACTTAGTTAGATAAATACATTCTAAAAATCAGAAATCTTAAAAAATACTTAAATGGATATTAATAAATATTCAAAATTCATTGACCACAGCCCGTTAAAAATGGATGCTTCAAAATCCGAAATAATCAGGTTTTGCAATGAAGCCATTGAATACTCCTTTCATTCCATGGTTGTCTTTCCTTATTATATTGACCTTGCAAAAAAGATAATTAAGGATTCCGGTGTAAAACTTGATACCGTAGTCGGTTTCCCCTTCGGGAATGAATTGATTTCAATAAAATCTCAGCAGGCAAGGACTTATCTGGAAATGGGAGCGGATGAAATAGATATGGTAATGAATCTATCAGCTTTCAAAAGTGGTAAGATTGACGAAGTCAGGCATGACATAGACGCTGTCCTGAAAGAGGTCAGACATAAAAATGCTCTTCTGAAAGTAATAATCGAAATTGAACTTCTATCAGAGGAGGAAATTGTCAGAGCATGCAACATAGTGGCTCAAGTTGGTGCTGATTTTGTCAAGACATCCGTTGGCTTATTAAGAGGCAGTAAACCTGCAACTGTTGAGAAAGTCAAACTTATGTTTGATACAGTCTCCCCCAAAGGTTTAAAAGTAAAAGCCAGTGGTGGTATCCATTCCACTGAAATATTTCTTGCAATGATTGAAGCAGGAGCTTCACGCGTAGGAACTTCAAAAGGCATTGAACTGCTTAAAGGATTAAAAAACAGCAATGAGGAGATAGATTATTAAAGATTGGATTTGTGAGTGTAAAAAAAATCCCTGGTCAACATTTGACCAGAGATGTTCTTTTAAATTTGATCTTCTCTATCTTCAGAAACGACCTACAGTTTGCTTTTCTCGATCTCCTTCCATACGAGAGCACTTGCTCCGAGAATGGCTGCAGAACTCTCTTTCAACTCAGAAGGAAGGATCTTGACTTTATTACGGAAGACAGGCATCAGGTGGCGTTCCATACTATCTTTTGTAGGTTTAAAAATATAATCACCTGCTGCTGCTGCACCTCCGAAAAGAAATATTGCTTCCGGGCTCAGATAGTGAACAGTATCGGCCAGGGCACGGCCAAGAACTTCACCTGTAATCTGGAAGACCTCTTTAGCAATACGATCTCCTTTTTCAGCTGCATCAAAAACAATTTTTGATGACATTTCGTTCATTGGTATATTTGAAAGCGGGCTATCCGGAGGATTATATTTTGCCAGTAGTTCATAAACAGTACGTTTGATACCTGTTGCAGAACAATAGGCCTCTAGATGGCCATTACCTCCACAACCGCAGAGACGCCCTTCAGGAACTACGGTTACATGGCCGCATTCACCTGCAAAACCATCCGAACCATAAACCAGATCGCCATTTACAATCAGTCCGCTTCCAAGTCCGGTACCAAGAGTCATCATTGCAAAATTTTTCATCCCCTTTGCACCACCGTAGATCATCTCACCAAGGGCAGCTGCATTGGCATCATTAGTCAATTTCACAAATTTAAATTCAGGAAAATTTTTATGTATAAGTGAAGCAAAATTAATAACACCCAAAAAAGGCAGATTCGGGGCGTATTCGATAGTTCCGGTGTAATAATTAGCATTTGGTGCACCAATACCAATGCCCATAACTTCTATCTGGGGATTGATCTGTTTTACCTTTTCAATGGCATTTTTAATTTCTGCTGTAAGATCGCTAATGTATTTGCCCACAATTGCATCAGACACAGCCTGTGTCATACCGGGGTTTTCCATTTTCTGCGGAGTTGGCATCTGTGGTTTCCTTTCATACAGCACATTGCCTTCACTGTCAACTACTCCGATTGCGGTATTTGTTCCACCTATATCAATTCCAATTGATACCCTTTTCATTTTATTAGTTTTTATAATATTAGTAACGCGTTATAACGTTCAATTCACACTATCTGATTTTGCTCCCCTTTAATGCAAAGAAGACAATGTAGATATAAGATACAAGAGGCACAAGCAGAGCAGCACGAACACTTATACTGTCAGTGAAATAGCCCATTAATAAGGGAATAACTGATCCACCCACT
>JBEKDR010000172.1:0-6016 GCA_050014255.1 Bacteroidales bacterium
TTGACATAAAAAACCTGGGGAGCAGAATGCGTTCCAAGCATCAGCTGGATCTTTTCAGAATAATTTCCAGGAATCAATTCGAACTTCACTTTATACTCAGGATATTTTTTTGCAAAACAATGAAGCAAAGAATCTGTAAGCCTTTTTTCTGAAGGATTTGACTGCCAGCTCGAAAAACGGATGGTGCTGGCTTTATCTCTTATACAGGAGGTGATCAAAGCTAAAAAAGAAACCAAAAATATGTATTTCAGTGCGTTTTTTAACATAAAAGGACGAATTGGATTATTCAGACTCAAATTTTATAGTTTTCAATTTCGGCGATACTAAAGTTTTGACGGTTAATTTCGCTGCCTTCACCGGTCAGCTAATTCTGCCGGGGCAATCTGAATGCGGCCATTTCCTGACTGTTTCGAACTACCAGAATATTGCCAACCAGTACCGGGTGGTTCCAGGTTTTGCCTTTAATTGCGGGATACCGCGCGATCTCTTTGAATTGTTCAGGGGTCGCCATAACCAATGCCAGATCACCTTTTTCCGACAGCACCAGCAATACATCCTGATCGGCCAGAAGGATAAGCTGTCCTCCGTATCGACCGCCTCTCCATTTGCGATTGCCTTTCTCTATATCTATGCACGCTATACTGGGGCCTTCAAAGCCGTAAACATAACCTTTGTGAACGACAAAGTCATTAAAGTAGGGTCTTAACTTGTCTGATGACCAGCTTTCTTCGGTGGTCCATCCGCCTGATCCATTTTTTATCGCGATTCTCTGCATCCCAATTCCACCAGTTGCGCTAACTTCGCTGATCAGGATATCGTTTTCAGTAATCATTGCTGGTTGAACAATCGGGACTCCGGTCATGGGGCGCTTCCACAGTATCTTACCGTCGGTTGGTGAATAGCTTGCCGCATTTAATTTGTTCATAAATAAAACCTGTTTCATGCCATCAATTGTCAATAAATGCGGAGAGCTGTAGCTATCTCCGCCATCAGGGCCGGACCAGCGCAGATGGCCTGTAACAAGGTCATAAGCAAGAAGTTCACCTGCAATAGCAACGAAAACGAGGCTATCTACAACCAAAGGTGAACTCGTGTATCCCCAACCAGGAATCTTTACTTCAGTATCTTTCGCAGCATTTCTAGACCAAATAACAGTGCCATCACGTTCATCAAGCACGTTCAGGATACCTGTCGCACCTAATGTATACACACGACCATTACTGATGGTGGGTGTTGAACGAGGACCCGCACCTGCATGTGAGTCCCAGAAACGTGTTGTATCGCCATGTATCCATACAGGTTCGCCGGTAATCAGATTATAACAGGAAACCGATTCAAACTTACCACGCTGTTCCTGTGTATAAAGTAACTTGCCATGGACTGCAAAGGACGAACAGCCAGGTCCAACAGGTCGGCGCCATATCTCAATTGGCGGTGATTGATTCCAATTAGTCCCGATATGGACTCCATATACGATTCCATCCCGATTAGTTCCCCGAAAACCTAACCATTCGGCTTCTGTTTCCTTTGTTGCTGAATTCAGCGGAGTTGTTGTCAGCTTATCGTCGGCTCGGGCAAGAAGTCGATCCTCGGATGTTTTCGCCCACCTCCATGCAAAATAATGATGGGATTCTCCATCCATTCCATCTGAACGCAGGAATACCCAGAATCCGGATGTGAGCAAGATGGTAGCAACCATAGTTGCCCGTCTGAGCCCATTGGAGAGATGACGGCTGGCCACAACCCATGCAACAAAAGCGAGGCTTAACACGGGAATTGAATATATGATAAACATCAATCCCATCATCGATGTTGAAATTGACTTGTCAATGATTCTCGAGGTTGCCACAAGCGCTACTATCATCAAAACAGGAGCGGCCCAGCGTTCGAACCGGGACGCCCTGCTAAAGAAGATCCACCAGACAACAACAGCTAACCCGCAAAAGAGTCCGCCAAACAAAGCGATTGCAATAGCATCGGGTACAAAAACAGGGATAACAAATCTAACCAGCCACTGTAGTATTACTATGACAACACCCGGCCATAACCGAAGCGGCTTTATTTGAGTTGGTACAGCGGGATCTTTATTAGTATCCATTTTCTACATTTTTTGTTTATTGATTATTTCTTTTCTCCTTCCCGGAATTTTGTTTTGTTAAAATTATATTCTTTCCCGTTAAAAGCCAAAAGATAAATTGAGCTTGAAAAACAACTATCTGAGACTTCTTCAAATACATGAGCTACATGATTAACAATCATTAAAAGATAGAAAATAACAACCTTGTTTTTATTCATAAAATATCCTCAGATATATTACATAAATTTTTATTTTTCTCTTGTCCATTATATCAAACACGTATGCCAGAAAATTATCTCGGTGGCCACTTAAAATTGATTCGAAATTTGGGCAGGCAAATTTACGATAGATCTGATATTCTGCGTAACGGACGGGCGGTTTAGTTAGTTGCATTTTTAAATCTATATTCATTTCTATATCAAGGATTAATACAGAATCTAATCCCACCCTAAATGAACAAGACTTTAATTGAATTATAAGAAAATACTGAAGTTCAGCTCTAATTCTATATTATTTACCCTGTCAGTAAAATCACTGCTGTAATTATTATGAAAATAAATATAACTCAGGCAAGGTTCAAAAGCAACTTTCTGGTTTATAAAGAACGCATATCCCACTCCTGGAACTAACGAATAACTTTTTTGTCTTGATGAATTTGAATCTAATCCGTGTATAAAGGAAAAACTTGTTTCCGCTTTAATAAAAAGTCCATTGTTGAAATAGTATCTAATGGTCGGTCCCGCTCCTAAACCATAATATTTAGTAGAACTTTGTTTATAATATGATATACTTGTATTTAAACCAATTGCTAAATTATTAACTATAAAATAACCGAAACCTGGACTTAAGGAAATAGTGAAGATGGAAGTATTTGAAGTATTTGTACCATAGGTGGATTGAACTTTATTAAATAGAATTGTTCCTCCTCCAACAAGAATCATATTCCCTTTAGTTATAGGTTTTTCAATTTGTGAGAAAGCATCTAATGAAAATGCTAATGACAATAGTAGGATTATTCTTCTCATGATTTTAAGATTTAGAAAAAGTTAAGAAAATTATCAATTTATAGATATTTGATTCTTTTAGATTTATAGTTTAGCTGTAGCTTTTATTATTACAAATTTAAATTAATCCCTATTAAAAGGTCGAGGTAAGCTCTGTTTGGCAATACATCAGTCAAGCCATACCCAAGACTGGATTCAAAAAAGACATGTAAGTTCTTATTAATTTTTATAGTTGAACCATATCCGATATCAACAAGGAGTAGATAATCCAAGTAATTGGAAGGAATTGCCCCCTCCGTATAACCAATATAATTTACTTTGAATTGGCATACTCTTAGTGATGACTTCAGATAGGGGTCAAATTTGTCAACAATCTTTTTTAGATGATAATCCACCTGAATTGGGACTTCGAGCAGTGTCGCAATGTCATAATTACCAGGACTTGATTGAACAATCTTTTTTCTTCTATAAGTTACTCCTATTGAGATGGAAGTTCTTTCGGAATCCACTTTATATACAAGTCTTCCACTTACACCTAACCAAAAGTCTCTAAACGGACGGGATATAGTAGTCGGATTAAAAGAAAATGCATAATGAGGAGAATATGACAATTCAATTGAAAGTGGAGAATAATTTCGTTCAGTTTTCAATGTGTCTGCATTTTCTTGTCCGGAAATAGTTAACAATGATGTAGTCGCGAAAATAAATAAAAGTAGAGCAGTCTTTTTCATAACCTGACAAATTAAAAGTTTATCAAACTGTTAATCCAGATGCTAATGCTCTGGAAGCGCATCTGGCTACAACTAACGACCCGTGAGTAAAATATTATTGTCATTATATGGTCAAGGAATATTTTTCAATATGAGTTTTCCTAATATAAAAAGTAAAAGCAAGCTAATTATAGAAATATTTTCAATACTAGACGAGTTATTCCTTGGTCCCGGAACATTAATATTTATTTCTTTCATTTTCATTTGTCCAAAAAATTTATTCATTTCATCATCTGATTTATTAGTGAGCTGACCCAGAATCTTCCATTCATCAGGTTTGTACAATTCCTCAAATTTTTTGGAAGGAATAATTGAAACCCGATTAAAAGATTCTTTACCAATTTTAGTATTAATAAAATCATTGATAACGGAAGGAATATTTTTCTGAATATAAATGGAGCTTTTGTCCCATGTAGTATATTGCCTGCGACTTTTATACACATTTTGAAGGCCAACTTTTAGTTCATAGCTATTCCACATTTTAAATGGACCAACTTCTTCAGGATGTGACCATATTAACGGGTGCTCTGACAAAAGTGAAACATTTATCGAATCAGCAAACTTCGCATAATTATAAGCTGGTTTCCATAAAGAAGACCCATATTTTTGATAAATTAATTTTGATAACCGGGTAGCTGAATAAGTAGCCCAACCTTCTGATTCTGTCCTAATCCAATTTTGATAAGGGAATATTCCGTACAAATGAGAATATTCATGTAAGATAGAATTTATCGGATCTGGAAATTGACAAGACAGATTGGGATTATTCAAAAATGTGCTGTCAAGTATATCTTTTATATATTCCTGAGATACAAAATTACCTTCTATACCTTGTGGATAAACGGCATTAAAACCACCTTGTTCGATACCATAAATTGTAATCCATTTTATATCCGGAGAAAAACCAAAATTTTCCTGACTTACCTGATTTGCAGCATGTAGTACTTTTGCAACCTGTATTAATGCTTTACGCACTGTAGTGTCATTATAATTAATCTGAATGTCATATGCACGTTCATGATATTTAGTCTCAACTTTTTGATTTTCCCTAAGTAAATTCCCAGATTCCGGAGGAAATAAGGATGGTAAAACCAAGCTCAATAATATACTAAACAGGGAAACAGCAAGTAAGCAAATAATTCTGGGTCTCAAACTTTTACTATTTATTGAAACAGCAGCAAGAAGCAAAGCTATAAATGGGAGAAGCAATGTAAAATCGCTGCCAGATACTGCACCAAAAATAAAAAAGCATACTATGGAACCTGTAAACATAGCAGAAAACAGACCTGCCCAAAAAGATTTTTTAAAAGTATTTCTAAATGCAATAATTGAAAAAGCCTGGGTTAATCCAACTCCAGAAAGAGTCGCATATATAATTGAAAGGCCATTAGAATTTGAAGTAAAATCCTGCAAAACACTTGTTAATAACAATATAAGAATTATTAAAAACCCGCGTAAAAATTTGTGAAATGGATTAATTTCAAAAATTTTGTTGACAGCAACAAAGGTAAGGATAAAGTACAGCCAACGATTTAACAGCATTTCATTGAACTGGAGTTTAAAATAATAAGCACTCTTAAAGGTAAATAAGCATAGCCCAGTTATAACCGGAAATGCCAGAAACCATAAAGTATTCATTAAACCGCTCTTAAGGTCAGAAAGCTGTGGTTTAATGATTTTCTTTTTCCTAAAAAGCAGGAGAATGATTAATATTGAAATCAATAATTCAGAGAAAAGTGGCTTTGATAGAAACCCATTCCCGACAAAACTTCTGGAAACTTGAATTGATTGAATATCAAATTTATTAAAGGCTAATACAAGAATTCTAAAGAGTAGCAAAACGAACGTTATTGCTAAAAACAAGAGTGTTTCTTTTTGTTGAGATTTGATAGAATCTCCTTGAAAATCTTCAGTCTGTATCATAATAGCGGATTTATTTATCAAATTTGTTTTTAAGAACTTTGTATTTTAGTTTTAACCATTTGTCACTTGGCTTTGTAATGGTTTTTTAAGATTAATAAGCTTTGATTAAAGACTGGAAATCTATTTGATTGTTGCAGTTAGCTAATTTGATGAAATAAAAACTAATTTTTTAATCGCTATTAAAGTTCTCTTTTATTTGTAAACATTTAAATCGTGTTAGAACAAGTACATCTTTTTTTTGC
>JBEKDR010000173.1:0-5839 GCA_050014255.1 Bacteroidales bacterium
ATATTGCTGTGGGCATCTCAGGTGCAACACAGCACCTGGCAGGTATCAGTTCATCAAAATACATTGTTGCCATAAACAGCGATAAAGATGCTCCGATTTTTGAAGCAGCACAGTATGGAATAGTTGGCGATGCAATGAAAGTTCTTCCAAAACTTGTTGAGGCAGTAAAAGAATTAAGGAAATAATACAAATTAACTGCAGAGTCCGCGAAGTCCACCTTCGGTGGATAAAAACGTAAAGCACGCAAAGAAGAAATGAAAACTTTGCGAACTTTGCTTAAGCTTAGCGACCTTTGCGGTTAAAGAATTAAATATCTGTAATTTCGATTACTGGTTGAATGTTCAGAAAATGACAAAACAGATTATATTCGCATTAATTCTTCTGATAACTTTAGGGATATTCTCATTTACCATTTTGAGAATTATCAGGTTTTTCAGATTTACCAGGCCTGCATTCCCTGTGAAGGACTTTGGAAAGAGAATAAATGTCATGCTTACAGTTGCCTTTGGCCAGACAAAAATATTCCGTCGACCCGTCATTGGTTTATTCCATGCTTTTGTCTTCTGGGGATTTTGTGTAATTATTTTCGGGAGTATTGAGATGGTCATTGACGGACTTAGCGGTACAGAGAGAGTATTGAAATCCCTTGGCCCTGTTTATAATATTATAATGGCTTCAGGCGATATCTTTGCTCTCCTGGTGGCAATTTCAATTATTATTTTTCTGAGTCGCCGGCTCTTCTTTCATATAAAAAGATTCGAGGGTATCGAGATGAAAAAGATTGCTCATATCGATGCAAATATCACCCTTTCAATAATCCTTCTGTTGATGGTTTCACTTCTGACAATGAATACAGGATATATTGAATATAAAACACTTACGGGTGAAGCGTCAGTCGGCCTTTTCCCGGTCAGCAGTGTTATTGCAGGTTTTATCAGGAATGGACAGGCAGAAAATTACAGGTTAATGTATGAAGCATCATGGTGGACACATATACTTCTGATATTTCTGTTTGCAAACATTTTACCCTATTCCAAGCATTTCCATGTGTTCATGTCTGTACCGAATGTATTCCTCTCGCGACTTGATCCTCTGGGAAAACTCCCGAACATGGACAATATTACCAGAGAAGTTAAGCTGATGCTTGATCCAAATACAGCCTTCGCTGCATCGTCAACCGAATCTCCTCCTGAACGGTTTGGTGTAAAAGATGCTGAAGATGCTTCCTGGAAAAACTATTTTGATTCGCTGGCATGTACACAATGCGGCAGATGCACAGCGGTCTGTCCGGCAAATATCACGGGAAAGAAACTATCACCAAGGAAAGTGATGATGGATCTCAGGGCAAGAATGAAGGAGAAAGGCCCGTTAATGGTTAAAAACGGAAGAGATTTCAATGATAACAAGTCTCTTTTAAGGGATTATATTTCGGAAGAAGAACTATGGGCCTGCACTACATGCAATGCGTGTGCAAGAGAATGCCCTATCAATATCAACCATCCGACATTCATAGTCGATATGCGCAGGTATCTTGTGTTGGAAGAAGCATCTGCTCCCGGGGAGATCAAAGCTCTTTTTAATAATATAGAAAATAATGGTGCCCCATGGCAATACTCGGCTGAAGACAGGTTGAATTGGAGTAAAGATTTAGAATTGAATGTAAGATAACCCCCTTCCTAACCTTCCCCCAAGGGGGAAGGAGCAACCAGTTTGTCAGTCATTTCCCCCTTGGGGGAAAATGAAAGGGGGTGATAAGAGGAGAAATTTAAAATTATAAGTTCTAAATTTATCTTAAGAATAAAAGAAAAAATATGGAAACCCGGAAAATTGAAGTTCCTGTTATGGCAGATCTATTTGCCGGAGGAGAGAAGCCGGAATACCTCTTCTGGGTAGGCTGTGCCGGAGCTTTCGATGACAGGTACAAAAAAGTTGTAAGAGCATTTGCAAAAATCCTCACACATCTGAATGTCAGTTATGCTGTTCTCGGGAAAGAAGAGACATGCAACGGGGATCCTGCAAGGCGGGCGGGCAACGAAATGCTATACCAGATGCAGGCGCTTCAGGTTATTGAGACATTCAGGAAGTAT
This sequence comes from Bacteroidales bacterium, assembly GCA_050014255.1. Lineage (GTDB taxonomy): Bacteria > Bacteroidota > Bacteroidia > Bacteroidales > VadinHA17 > LD21. The sequence goes on from JBEKDR010000173.1 coordinate 2,088, forward strand.
GATGTAAAAAAAATAATTACCATCTGCCCGCATTGTTTCAACGTCTTCAGAAATGAATATCCCGATCTCGGTGGAAACTATGAAGTTATCAATTACCTTCAGTTTCTGAACAGGAATATTGAAGAGGGTAAATTAAAAATTAACAGCACTTCATTAAAAAATATATCAATAACTTATCACGATCCATGCTATCTTGGCAGGGCAAATGACATATATGACGAACCAAGAAATATACTTAAGAACCTGACCGGCAATTTAGTAGAGATGCACCGTAATAAAAGTTTCGCATTATGTTGCGGAGCAGGTGGGGCTCAGATGTTCAAAGAAGCTGAAAAAGGCAACAAAGAGGTTTTTATCGAGAGAACGGAAGATGCTCTTAAAACTGATGCCAAGGTAATTGCCACTGCCTGCCCGTTTTGCATGACAATGCTCACAGATGGCCTTAAGTACAAAAACAGAGAACAGGAGATCAGAAACCTTGATATTGCCGAACTTATTGCACAATCAATTGATTTATAACATTGTCCAAATAATTATCTGAAAAAATGGAAAACAACAAACTCTTGAAAAGTGGCGAATTTCTAGTAAATGAAGTCGATTCGAAAGATGTTTTTATTCCTGAGGAATTCAATGAGGAACAAAGAATGATTGCTAAGACATGCAGCGATTTTATTGAAGCTGAAGTATATCCCAATCTCGAAAAAGTTGAGAAAAGCGACAGGGAACTGATGAAAGCCATTCTTAAAAAGTCAGGGGAACTTGGATTAATGGGGATATCAATCCCTGAGGAGTTTGGCGGATTCGGACAATCATTCGTAACACAGATGCTTGTAGCTGAGACCACCGGTGCAGGCTATTCCTTTTCAGTAGCGTATATGGCACATTGTGGTATTGGCACGTTGCCTATCATGTACTATGGAAATAAGGATCAGAGAGAACGCTATGTAACAAAACTGGCGTCCGGTGAATTTATCGGAGCGTATTGTCTTACCGAACCCGGAGCCGGAAGTGATGCAAATTCGGGCAAGACGAACGCTAAATTAAGCGAAGACGGGAAATATTATATCCTTAACGGGCAGAAGATGTGGATCACAAACGCCGGTTTTGCAGACACACTTGTTGTATTTGCAAAGATTGATACCGACAGGGTACTCAGTGCATTTATTGTCGAAAGTAAATATCCCGGCGTAGTTGTGGGACCTGATGAGCACAAGATGGGAATTAAAGGGTCTTCAACCGCACAGATCTATTTTAATGATGTAAAAGTACCTGTAGAGAACCTGCTTGGCAAAAGAGGAGAAGGTTTCCGAATTGCTCTCAGTATTCTTCATATGGGGCGCATTAAGCTTGGAGCCAATGTAATCGGAGCTGCTAAGAAAGCAATTAATGATTCAGTTAAATATGCCAACGAAAGAAAACAGTTCGGAGTACTAATTTCATCATTCGGAGCGCTTAAACATAAGATGGCAGAACAGGTCATTCGTCTTTTTGCCTCAGAATCAGCTGTATACAGAGTAAGTTATGATATCGATACCCTGATGAAGAAACTGACAGTTGACTGTGGCGATTATGGCAGGGCATCGATTGAAGCAATCAGCCACTATGCTGTTGAAGCAGCAATTCTGAAAGTTGTTGGATCCGAGATGCTTGATTTTGTTGCTGATGAGGCAGTTCAGATACACGGTGGTATGGGATATTCAGCCGAGATGGCAGTGGAAAGAGGTTACAGGGATTCGAGGATCAACAGGATTTTTGAAGGTACAAATGAAATAAACCGGCTTCTTGTTGTTGATACTGCAATGAAACGTGCAATGAAAGGAGAATTCGACCTGTTCGGAGAAGCCGAAAAGCTTTACTCAGGGTTGAATAACATAACTTATACTAAAACTGATGGAGAAAGCTTTTTCGGGGAGAAATTCAGGTACATTAAAAACTTCAAGAAAGCAATTCTTATTTGTATTCATGGCGCCTCAAAACACTTTGGTAAGGAGCTGATTAACGAACAGGAAGTTCTTAATAATATTGCTGAAATGATGATGGAAACGTATGTATCCGAATCTCTTGCACTCAGAGTCGAAAAAATGTCCACACTTAATGGGAATGTGTCACTTTACAAGGATATGCTTGCCGTAAATGTATTCGACACTGCCAGCATCGTCAGAAAATCAGCTCTTGAAGCAATCGGCTCATTCTCAACACAGGAATCCTGCCCTGCACTTATAAAGGCGATTGAAAGCCTTTCAAGAGTGGAATGTATAAATGTAAAAGACGCAAGACGACGAATCGCAGAGAAGTTGATTGAAGATAATGCGTACAAATTCTGAAATCTTCATAGATGAAATTCTGAGAAGGCTTTTTATGAAGCCTTTTTTTATTCAGCGCTCATTTCAAAATCCTCCTTGTAAATTAATGTAAAAAAATAAATATCAGCAGAGCAGGTGATAAAGATCAATTCTTTACATGATAAAGAGCATTCCCAACCATAAAATTTATGGTATATAAAAAACTATTAATCAGGATAATCTGATATCTTTGTGAATCATTTAACAATATTGAAAATATGAATCAGAAATTGAAAAGGATCAGACAGATATTCATTGCACTAATTCTGATTGCAGCAGTTGAAGGATTTTCTTCATGTGAGAAGTATTCATTCGCTCCACCTGCTGTTAATCCGAATCAGACCTGGCATTTTCAGACGGATATTCAGCCAATTTTCACTGCCAATTGCGTTACCTGTCATAATGGACAGACTCAATTCCCTGACCTCAGAAGTGGCAAATCTTATGCGTCCCTTAGCAGCGGAGGCTATATTACTCCTCCAGGAGAGACAAGCATCCTGTATCATCAAATTACCACTAATTCTGCCCATATTCCAAGGACGACCGATGCACAAAAACTTGAAATTCTCTACTGGATCAACCAGGGAGCCCTTAATAATTAGAAAAATCTTAACCTGTTAAAACCAAATAACATGAAAAACCTTTTTATCTTTTTGACTTTATCGTTGTTCATATCTCCTTTGTTCGCGCAGGAAGATACTCTGAACCCGGTAACATCAAAACCTGTTCGGTTTACTTTTGGAACGACTACTTTAATTGAAAATAATACAGTTGAAACAGTATATAAAGGTGGACTGGAGCTTGAAATCAGGCACAGATTCAGCCTGATTGAAAATTATCATGATCTATTTGGCATTTATGGTTCGGCAAATACGCGGATAGGACTTAATTATGGCATCACCGACAGGTTAATGATTGGTGTAGGGACGACAAAGAATTATCAGCTTCAGGATATTCAATGGAAGTATCTTATCCTCAGGCAAACCGAAGATAACAGCATGCCTGTTTCACTTTCATATTATGGTAACATCGTACTTAATTTACAAACTGCAGGGGATTTTGGACCGGCTGCAAGTTTCAGAGCTATTCACAGGTTATCGTATTTCACTCAGCTGATTTTGGCACGCAAAATAAATAACATGTTTTCGGTTCAGGTAGCTCCCTCTCTTTCATATTTCAATTCAGTACCTCAAAACGTAGATTCTACTGCAGGGTATAAAAATCTTAATATTGGAATTTCAGCAGGAGCCCGTGCTAATTTATTCGGTAACCATTCGCTGATAATTGAATATGATAAACTACTTACGAAGCAAAATATTGCCGTACAACCAAAACCAAATCTCTCCCTGGGTTGGGAAATTGGTACAGCAACACATTCTTTCCAGATATTTGTAACCAACTATGATCAGA
>JBEKDR010000174.1:0-5807 GCA_050014255.1 Bacteroidales bacterium
TTGACCCAACACGGTTTCCATTTGCATCAAGTGTGTATTGTACTGCAAATACACCTCCGGATTCAATTGGTTCGTTGTCCTTGTTGAAAAAATGTTTTACCTGCATATTATTGCTATAATCATATGTAATTTTTGCGGCTCCCTGCATTGATGAATAACCAAGGAGAACATTATTTCTGACAAATTCCACTGATAAAAGATGCCCTGATTTATCATAGGTAAATTTGTAATTGTTTATAGTTTTTGCCTGTTCGGCAGTCAACGGATGAGTTCCCTTTTCAATATCATAAGGTGTTTCACTAAATTGTAGGTTCCTATAGTACTCCACACCAGTATGTAAATTCTTATTGGTTGTCTTACCGGTACAGGATACAATACCAACTCCAAGCGCTAAAGCCAGGATAAACGGAATAATCAGTTTGCTTAATTTCATATTCTTAACTGTTTTGGTTTAAATTAATTATCAAAAGTATCGATTATTTAAATTTGAACTTATACCGAAGCTACACATTAACATATTAAAAGCTGAAATGTTTAAAACAGGCGTGAGGTTGAGGTTGAGGTTGAGGTTGAGGTTGAGGCTGAGGTTGAGGCCGGATCAAGATTATTCAGCCGTCGTTAATGCAGAAAAGGAAAATAAAGTATTGAAATACAATTATTTATGCTTATCATTACATGATAAAATTCATTAACTGGCTGGCTGGTACATTTAGTGTGAAACCTTCCTTTTACAAAAAAAATAAGACTATGAAGAAGTTCCTGATTACCAGTCTGTTTATTGTTAAATCTTTAGTTCTCATATTCTTTATCCTCCTCATTTTTGTCCTGATTGAAAGTACTGGTAACTCAAAGCCATTTTTGACACAGGATGGAAAAAAGGTTCCCGGAAGTATTGCATTAATTGAAACAGTGAATATTAATGGTCTTAATCAGAAAATGATAATCCGTGGCAGAGATTCCACAAAACCAGTATTGTTGTATCTTCATGGCGGACCTGGAGATCCGGAGTTCCCGTTTGTACTTAAATTTAATCCCCGTATTGAAGATCTGTTTGTTGTCTGTTACTGGGATCAGCGTGGTGCAGGTCTCTCATATTCAAAAAACATACCTCCCGAGACGATGACTCTATCGCAGTTTGTTGATGATGCAGGGAAGGTTTCAGAATATTTGATCCATAAATTTAAACGCAGGAAAATATATCTGCTTGGACATTCCTGGGGATCTATGCTGGGAGCATTTACTGCGAATAAATTCCCGGAGTATTATTATGCTTTCATATCGGTCGGGCAGGTGGGTGATCAGGTACGTTCCGAAAAAATTTCATACAATTTTGTTTTGTCCAGAGCCAGGGAATTAAAGGACAAAAAAGCCATCCGTACCCTTGAGAAAACAGGTCCGCCTCCATACTCTGATCCCAAAGAGGCCATCGATAAAATGTTGACTGAGAGAAAGTATGTCATAAGGTATGGAGGAGCTGTTAAAAAAGGTAACTTTTATCCGGCAGCAGTTGAGCCAATACTTTTTTGTAAGGAATATAATTTAATTGAAAAGATAAATTATTTAAAAGGGATGAAGTTTACAAGAAACTATTTATGGGATGCAATAATGAAAACAAATCTTTTTAAAGCTATCCCTTCGCAACGGATTCCTGTTTATATACTTCAGGGCACATCTGATTACGAGACAAGCTATGCAATTGCGAAAGAGTATTTTGATAGTTTGCAGGCACCCGTGAAGAAGTTTTACCCTTTTGAGAATTCTGCTCATTCCCCTATTTTTGAAGAACCTGAAAAATTTGACAGTATACTACAGGAAATTCTTTTGGAACAAAAAAAGGATGTAAGCCAATAATGTCTAAATTTGCAAACATCTAAAATCATTACTTAATGGATCAATTCAGCAACCACCCTCTGTACCGCAGACATAACATTGACAGTGCAATGAGCTCTTTATGGGAATTCTATAAAAAGAAATTCCTGCCATTATTTATTATGTCACTTGTTATGTCCCTGGTGATTCAGTATGTCTCAACTCTGGTAAATATAAAGGAATTGTCTTCAATTACTGATCCGATGGTTTTGCTTGAAAAGGTCAAGGGCCTTCTCCTTCCAATCCTGGCAATTTCTATGATAAATCTCCTGTTTTCTACTATAATCCAGTATTATGTAATATATAACCCGATAGACAAGGAGAATACTGTTTTTAATTCAATAGTAAAATCTCTGAAGTATTTTGTACCATATCTTATTATTATTGTGCTTCTTGCCTTCGCAGGATCCATAGCTATTGTTCTTGGAATTTTTGTACTTATCGTTGGGGCATTTTTTGCTATGTTATATGTAGTTACAGTTTACCTTTTCATCTTACCGGTGATGATGGCTGAAGGGGCAAATATTGGGAATACAATCAGCAGAACCATAAAACTGGTTCATAAAAATTTCTGGTCGAATATAGGCTGGGTAGCAGTTTTTATAATTATTATGGTAGTTATATCATTAATTTTCTCGGGAATTATACTTATCCCATTTACCGGAAATTTTATAAAGACAATTGTAAATCCCGAAGATGCTTCAAAACTGGTTGATATTACTAATAATCCATTATTCATTATCCTTTCTGCAGTAGTAAGTGCCCTCACTCTTCCATTGATGCCAATATTTGCGTGCATTCTCTATTTCAACGGGAAGGCACGAGAAGAGCAAATTCAGCCCATCACAACTGTAGATCCTGAAGATAACAGAGTCAGAGTTGAAGACCTTTATGCCAAGCCATATTCAGATGATCATCCGGATAATCCGGAAAAGCAAGTCTGATTATCCTGGTGTCCCGGTGTATTCTTAACAATTAAGGTATTCAGTGTACTTGACTTCCAGACTTTCAGACTTCGTTCTCACCCTTAACATAGCCGAAGTTAGCTAGTATCCCACCATCAACGTACAAGATATGCCCGTTAACAAAATTGCTGGCTTTTGAAGCAAGGAAGAGAGCTGCATTAGCCACATCCTCCGGTTCGCCCCATCTGCCTGCAGGAGTTCGGGCCATGACAAGGTCGTTGAAAGGATGACCATTTTCTCGCAACGGCGCTGTCAGAGAAGTCGCAATATAACCAGGACCAATTCCATTGATTTGGATATTGTATTTTGCCCATTCACAGGTCATATTTTGTGTTAGCAGCTTCAGTCCGCCTTTTGCCGAAGCATAGGCAGAGACGGTATTTCGGCCATATACACTCATCATGGAACACATGTTGATAATTTTTCCACTTCTCTTTTCTATCATCTTTGGCACAATCCTCTTTGAAACAATCAACGGTGCAACCAGATCAACATCAATTATATTCTTAAAGTCTGCTATCGGCATATCCACGATTGGAACTCTTTTTATTATCCCTGCATTATTCACCAGGATGTCAACCGGGCCGACAATTTTTTCGATCAGGGAAATGCCTTTATCCACATCCTGCTCATTTGTAACATCAAATTTCAGGGTAAAGACATCCAGTCCAGCGCTCTTGTATACCTCCTTGCAGCTCTGAAGCTTTTCATCATTTCGGCCATTTACGCATACTCTGGCTCCGGCTTTTCCCAATAATAATCCTATCGCCAGTCCGATCCCTTGTGTCCCACCTGTGACAAGTGCAACTTTGCCTGTCAAGTCAAATAAATCTTTCATATTGATTTTTTATATTTTTTTTAACCGCAAAGAACACATCCGCCAGCTGGCGGAGGCAAAGAACACAAAGAAATCATTTTCGGTTTTTACCTTTGCGACCTTTGCAACTCTTAGCGCCCTTTGCGGTTTTGGATTTCATTTTTCGCTAAACGTTTTATTTCAAAGTATCAGGTTGACGGATATCCTGATCACCATAATCAAGATTCTCCCCTGCCATACCCCAGATAAAAGTATAATTAGATGTTCCTGCAGCGCTGTGAATGCTCCATGATGGTGAAAGAACAGCCTGCTCATTCTTCATCCAGATATGCCTTGTCTCATCCGGATCACCCATAAAATGACAGATAGACTGTTTTTCAGCCAACTCAAAGTAGAAATATGCTTCCATCCTTCGGTTATGTGTATGTACCGGCATAGTGTTCCAGACACTACCTGTTTTAAGTTCAGTCATTCCCATCTGAAGCTGACAAGTCTCTACGACACTGTTTACGAGCAACTTATTGACTGTCCTATGATTAGAAGACTCCAGTGTTCCCAGAACAACTATTTCAGCATCAGCGAGTGTAACCTTCATGGAAGGATATGCATGATGAGCAGGCGCTGAATTGATATATAGCTTTGCCGGTTTATCCGGGTCAACCGATTTAAATGTGACATCATGAGACCCTTTTGCAATATATAAAGCCTCCTTGAATCCGATTTTGTACATCTTATCACTTGCATGAATCACCGCGTCTCCGCCAATATTTATTATTCCCATCTCTCTCCTGTCGAGAAACTGCTCTGATTTCAGTTCATCAGGTGGTTCAAGCTTCAGTTGTTTACTGACTGGCATTGCACCTCCTACGATTAAACGATCGTACATGGAATAGACAATGGATATCTCATCCGGAATAAAGATATTATCAATTAGAAATTCTTTCCGAAGTCTTTCCGTGTCATAGTTTTTAAAATCTGCAGGATGTGCTGCATATCTTAGTTCTGTTTTCATGATATCTTAATTAAAATAATTCTCTTCTTAATTAAAGAGCGTCCGGCGACAGACGTTACACCTCATATCTCAGGCCTCACGCCTCACGCCTATTTCTTCCCAAGCAACGCCTCTATCACTCCATTATTTATTTTACATTTTTCAAACTTCACATTTTCAGCTAAATCCATGAATGTTGCCGTTGCCTCTTCAGCAGTTGGTTTTGGCCCTTTGCCAGCCCAGTAATCAACAATCTTCTGGTACCCGGCAGGCTTTGAAATAGTCATTAGACTGCTCTCAGAACCTATTTTTTTAATTGTCCACCACGACCATCCTATATTATTTGTTTCAAACAAGTTAACGGCAGCCCTGAACCATTCATTTGTGTTTTCACCCGATTCGCCCATCCAGAAAGGCACATTATATTTCTCTCTCATATCGAGATACTTCTGAATTGTTTCAACAGTTGTTGGATTCCAGTATTTATGAAAACTGTAGACCATATTATTATCCCAGGGTGGCGTCAATCCGGTATAATCATTTGCAAACTGGTTGCCCTCAATGAATATAATATGCTTTTTGTCGACAGAACGAATCTCCTGTGCAATAGCAGACAAGAGTTTTTTCAAAGCTTCATTTCCATCAAGTTTATAATTGGTTTCATTAATAAGGTCATATCCTCCGATCCACTCTTCATCCTTATATCGTTCAGCAAGTTTTTTCCATAAAGCGATAGTCTTTTTCTGATTTGCTTCGCTATCCCAGAGTCTGGGTTTAAGAGTGTCTATGTCTGCAATAGGCCGGTCATTTCCCTGTCCGCCCGGAGTAGCATGGAGGTCAAGAATCAGGTATATTTTGTTTTTCTTACACCAAGTAAGCAGGTTATCGGTTAATTTGAATCCTGTTTCCAGCCAGGTGTTTTGTCCCTTAACAGGCTCTTTATCAATTGGCAAAGTAAACAGGTTGAAGTGCATCGGCAACCGTACAGAATTAAATCCCCATTTTTTGAGGGCATCAATATCTTTTTCAGTTATCATATTATTCATATACCTTGTGTAGAATTCCTCACAATTTTTCTGTCCGATTAATTCGCTGATCTTTAATTTAATCTCAGCCTGTCTTCCAGCAACTTCTGAAAGCTGAAGCATATAAGGTTCCTGAAGCA
>JBEKDR010000175.1:0-5781 GCA_050014255.1 Bacteroidales bacterium
GTTTTCAGCTTTATTTTTAATAAAATAGTATTCACCGATAAGTGAAGGTTCGAATATCAGCGTGGAGGCTTCGAATCCCCTGTTCTCATTTGACCCTCTTACGTCTGTTGCATGAAGGAATCCTGTTGCCAGGCTGAGTCTGATGTTTACAGTCTGAGTAATCCTGTATTTGAAATTGGCATTGAAGTCAAATCTTGTCTGCTTTAAGGTTATGTCCCTTATACCCAGAATGTCTTTAGTTTGTGAATAGCCACCGATATCGCCAAAGAAGAAGGAAGGTCCTAAACCTATAACTACCTCATATTTTCTTAATTGCCAAATCTGAGCATCAGTTAATGAAACAATGAAAGTAAGTAGTAATATGGTTAGAAAGGACCGTTTCATAGGGTTTTCAGTTTTATTACAAAAACAAATATAGCAATTTATCTCAATTCCGCCGGTCAGCGCCCCACATAAGTTTATTCCTGAGTGTGCTATAAAAATCTCTCCCTCTTAACATTACTGTTTTAATCTTCACTGGAGCTCTTACAATATGAATCTCTTCGCTGAATGGCACTCTCTTCGACCTAAAGTCGCATGTAGCAAGATATTCATTACTCCTTCCTTCTATTACCATTCTGATCCTGCCTTCTCCTGAAAGGATAATTGGCCTGATAGTCAGATTATGCGGTGCAATAGGTGAAATTATTATACTCTCATCTTCAGGGGATAGAATCGGTCCACCCACACTCAGATTATAGGCAGTTGATCCTGTGGCAGTAGAAACAATCAATCCGTCTGCCCAGTAGGTGTTGAGATGAGTATCATCGACGAATACACTTATAGTTATCATACTGAGATCAGCTTTTTGTATGGTTATCTCGTTCAGGGCAAATGTGGAATTTCCTTCGAACAGACCTGAGGGTTTTGAAATTTCAAGAAGACATCTTTCTACAATCTCATATTCACCCCTGCGTAGCATATCCACTGAATGGCCTATTTCATCCGCTGAAATGTTTGCCAGAAAACCCATTCTTCCTGTATTAACACCTGCTATCGGTATTCCCAGGTCCTTTACTTTAAGTACTGTTTCCAAAAAGGTGCCATCACCGCCAACGCTCAGCACCAGATCCGGTACTTCTGAATTAAATGAAAGTCCATCTGCCTTTTTAACTGGTTCCCAGCCTTCTCCTTTAACCGGATTTAGAAATTTCTGATAGATCCGGGTTTTAATTCCTCTCCTTGAAAACTCATCAACCAGCTTGTCAACTCCATCCCTGGTTTTTGAATTATTATCCTTGAAATAAATTGCTACTCTCTCCAGCATTTTTCAGATATTAAGGTATTTCATCAGAAGATCAAATCTTTCAGAATAGAAGCGGTCCATTGAATCACTATCTGAAACCCAGGTTTTAACTTCATAGTTATAACGTTCAAATGTCCGTATTACCGAAATCAAATCGCTCGTATTCACTTTCAGTGTTACTTCCAGTTTAGTTGATTCAGGTGGAGAAGTGATATACATACTGAGCACTTTAACATTATTACTTTCAACAATCTGAGCGATCTGGGAGAGAGAGTAATCCCTTTCAATAAGTTCAAGAACTATTATACCACCAGGCTGATCCATTGATGAGATACCTGCCAGGTGTCGTATGAGGTCGCTGGTTGTAATCACCCCCTTAAAATGGTTATTACTATCGAGTACAGGTACAACGGATAGTTTCAAACGGGAGGCCAGACCAATAACTTCAAAAATATGCTGCTCTTCCTCAACATATGGCTTAAATAATGTAAGAGCATGATTTCCAATCGGTTCTTCAGGTTGATTCATATCATATATATCAGCATCCGAAATAAGACCAAGAAAATCCTGGTTATTTACTATAGGCAGATGTGATACCCTGAATATCTCCATCCAGTTCAAAGCCGTCTGTCCCAGATCGGATGTCTTGAGAGAAGGAATAACTTCGGATATTAAATCTTTAGCAACCATACCAGTTTTATTTTCAACTAAAATAGTAAAAAAAAAGCCAGTTATTGTAATTTTGCACCACAATTGAAGATCTTCGCAGCAAGCTACGAAGAATCTTCGATCCCCTAATGTAAATTCTTAATGCTCGCTGACTCCGCAGCAAGCAACGGAGAATGCGCTCGCGGGGATTCAGACATGGATATTTTTTACATTTATTATAATGACAAAGTTAAGCGTTAATATCAATAAGATTGCAACTCTGAGAAATGCCCGTGGTGGAAATGTTCCAAATGTGATAACAGCTGCGATTAATTGTCAGCTTTTCGGAGCCGATGGTATTACCGTTCACCCCCGGCCCGATGAAAGACATATAAGATATAGTGATGTCCTGGATATCAAACCGATAATAACTACAGAATTTAATATTGAAGGATATCCATCAAAAGAATTCATTTCTCTGGTTCTGTCAGTCAAACCCGATCAGGTTACCCTTGTGCCAGACGCTCATGATGCAATCACCTCGAATGCCGGGTGGGATACATTGAAAAACAGGATCTTTCTTACCGAAATTGTTTCAGAATTCATAAAAGCCGGCATCCGTACATCCCTGTTTGTTGATACGAATCCTGTCAATATTGAAAATGCTGCATTAACCTTAACGGACAGGGTCGAACTGTACACTGAACCATATGCATCAGGTTTTAATGAGAATGCCATCGAAGCTATTGAACCATTCATAAAAGCCGCCGAGATTGCCCGTAAGGCAGGCTTGGGAATAAATGCCGGACATGATCTTAACCTTGATAATCTGAGGTATTTTCATCAGAACATACCCTGGATCGAGGAAGTTTCTATCGGACATGCACTTATTTCGGATGCTCTCTACCTTGGACTTGAAAATACCATCCAGATGTACAAACGACAATTAGCCTGATCTATTGACTGATGAAACTCTTCTACAGGAAATATGGAAATGGCCCTCCCCTGGTAATTCTTCATGGTTTATACGGATCATCCGACAATTGGGTTACAATTGCTAAGAGTCTGAGTAACAGTTTCTCAGTTTATCTGCCCGATCAGCGGAACCATGGACAGTCTCCCCATAGCCAAATACATGATTATGACTCAATGAGAAATGATGTTTTAGAACTGGTAAGTGACTTATCACTTAAGAGATTCTTCCTGGCCGGCCACAGTATGGGTGGAAAAACAGCAATTTCTTTTGCTCTTAAATGGCCCGAAATGCTCAATGGTTTGCTAATTGCGGACATCTCTCCATTTACAAGTGAAACCATCAGAGATACAGTCTATTCTCAACATTTTACAATCCTTAATGCAATTGTCTCATTTGATCTGCGAAAAATTTCGACCCGGCATGAGGCAGAATCTGCTTTAATAGAAAAAATCCCTTCTGAAAAGGTCAGAGAACTTATTCTTAAGAATCTCCAGAGGACAGATGAGAATACTTTCACATGGAAATTGAATGCTTTATCATTACTGAAAAACCTTGACAAAATAATGGAAGGGATTGAACTTAAGACTGATTACAGCCAACAAATTTCCGGATTCCCGGTTATCTTTCTCAAGGGTGGTGACTCAGACTATATTCCATCAGGTGATTTCAGGGATATTCAAAAAGTTTTTCCGGCAGCGGAAATTATAGTAGTGCCGGGGGCCGGCCACTGGATCCAGGCTGACAAACCTGATGAAGTTGTGAAAAACCTTAAAAAGTTGTTGGGTGACAGCTGATTACAGAATCGTAACTGACTCTATTTTATCTTCATTTATATCATTCAGGTTCATAAAACGGAAGAGAACCCTGGCAATAGCAAGAACATCCTTTTCGCAATAATGTACAATTCGCTCCAGATTGTCTTCATTATAGAATATACCTGAAACCATGCTGCCATCAATATCATCTTTAGGAGTCGGGATACCCAGGGCTGAGGTAAGAAGGTCGAGCGAAGTATAGTTTTTATAATCACCAAACTTCCACAGATCCATAGTATCAAGCAGTTTGATCTCCCATGGTTTTTTCCCTGCATTATCGAGTATTTCCGGGATAGTAAGCCTGTTAATAATCATCCTCCTGGCAATATACGGGAAGTCAAATTCTTTCCCGTTATGAGCACATAGAATAGCTTCTTTGTTAGTCCTGGAAAATTTTTTAAGCATAACAGAGAACTCTGACAGTAATGATTTTTCGTCTTTACCAAAGAATGATTTCAGTCTTAAACTGAAGGGATTTTTTTCTCTGATATGGCCGACGGAGATACAAATTATCTTTCCGAATTCTGAGTAAATTCCTGCCCGTTCGTACACATCCTGTGCCGTTTGGTCAGGTGACCTGAACTGTTTGGATTTCTTATCCCACAGATTTTGCATTGCAGGACTTAAAAGCTCATAAGAGGATGATTCCGGTACCGTTTCGATATCGAGAAACATAACATCCTCTACCTTAATATTGTCAAGCATATAATTATAATTTACTTACTGAAAGATGCTTTTCTATAATTGAAATTAAAACCTCGATTCCGATCTGATTTTCCCTGAACCTGTACCACCCGCTATTCCTACTATCAACATATTTATATAATTTTGCAGAATTAAAATCAAAAATAGGAAGAAGTTTGGAGTGAACTTGAGTTTGGAGTACTTAAAGTTAAAGAAAAGTTTGGAGTGAACTAAAGTTTGGAGTACTTAAAGTTGAAAAAATGAAAATTAGTATATTCAGAATAACTCTAGACACCCTAAGCATTTAAGGCACTCTAGGCATTTTAAAAAATAGACAATGGCTGAACTATATCCGCTGAAGTTTGAAACTGTTTTAAAGGAGAAAATCTGGGGAGGGAATACTCTTGTTACCAGGTTTAATAAAAAAGCGACAGGTTCGCAACATATTGGTGAAAGCTGGGAATTATCAGCTGTTGCTGATAACCAGTCGGTTATAAGTAACGGTTTCCTGGCAGGCAATAATATAGAAGAACTCATCGAAGTCTACATGGGTGATATCACCGGGGACTCGATATTTGAAAAATTCGGAAATGAGTTTCCTCTGTTAATCAAGTTTATTGAAGCCCGGGAAGATCTTTCAATACAAGTTCATCCCAACAACGACCTTGCAAAAAAAAGACATAATGCCTACGGGAAAACGGAGATGTGGTACATCCTTGAAAGTGAACCTGGCTCAAAGATTTATACGGGCTTCAGAGATGGAGTTACAAAAGAGGTTTATGAAGAAGCTCTCAGGAATGGGAAAATTGAGGAACTCATGAATGTTGAGACTACTGATGCAGGAGATGCTTTCTTCACACCTGCCGGCAGAGTTCACGCAATCGGGGCAGGTATTGTCCTGGTTGAAATACAACAGACATCCGATATTACCTACAGGATATATGACTGGAACAGAAAGAGCTCAGGTAAGGGAAAAAGGGAGTTGCATACAGATTTGGCATTGGATGCAATTGATTTTAACCAGTCCGGAACAAATAAGATCAGGCTGGAACCGATAATTAATAAAACAATAAACCTTGTCAACTGTGAATTCTTTAACACAAACATTCTCTGCTTCAACAATGCAATAGATAAAGAATATTACTCTAATGATTCATTTGTTGTGTACATTTGCCTTGAGGATGAATTCCTGATATCCTGGGATGGCAATTCCGAGAAGGTGACAAAAGGCGAGACTGTTCTTCTTCCTGCAATGATAAAGGAAGTTAAACTGAAACCTTTAAATGAAGCTCGTTTGCTTGAGGTATATATTAATTCTGAGAATACTATTTGACAAGATAAAAGTAAAAAGAGTTGCTGGTTGCTGGTTACTG
>JBEKDR010000176.1:0-5651 GCA_050014255.1 Bacteroidales bacterium
AAGAGACATTATCAGATTTTTCTTTGGCATCGGTTGCCAGGAGATGACCCTTGAGGAGATTGGTGAAAAATTCGGTCTTACACGGGAAAGGGTACGTCAGATCAAGGAGAAAGCTATCAGAAGGCTGAGACATACTTCAAGAAGCAGATTACTAAAGGGCTATTTAGGATAGAGATACCGTTTTACGGATATGAAGGCGCTGTTACAGGCGCCTTTTTTATAGCAAGAATTGTTTATCCAATGGGGAGATTCCTAATTCTGATAAATCTTTGAGTGGATGTGATTTTAGCTCATTCTGACTATTATTAAAGGAGATCCCTCGTCCGCCAGTTGGCGGACGAGGGATGACACTCTCCATGAGGAGTACAAGGGGGGGCAGAAGTGGCGATTGGCAGCTGAGTTCTGACTTAATCGACAATTGGTTATGCGAATCGCCACTTCTGCTCACCTCCATAACCACCTAAATACCATGTCATTCCGAGCGGAGCGAGGAATCTCATACTCCAATTCCCCTTATCTTAAATTTTTGTAATTTTGTAATCTTTTTACTGAAGTATTGAATATGGACTTCAAACTTATATCCGACTTTCAACCAACCGGAGACCAGCCGGAAGCAATTGATCAGCTTGTCGGAGGACTTGAAAAGGGAGTTCCGTTCCAGACACTTCTTGGAGTAACGGGTTCAGGTAAAACATTTACAATTGCCAACGTAATTGAGAGGGTCAACCGCCCTGTCCTGGTATTAAGTCATAATAAAACCCTGGCAGCTCAACTTTATAGTGAATTCAAACAGTTTTTCCCTGAAAACAGAGTCGAATATTTTGTATCCTATTATGATTATTATCAACCGGAAGCATACCTCCCCGTATCAGATACTTATATAGAAAAAGACCTTTCTATAAATGAGGAGATCGAAAAGCTTCGCCTGAGCGCCACATCATCATTGCTCTCGGGACGCAATGATGTAATTGTTGTCTCTTCTGTTTCATGTATCTACGGCATCGGCAATCCCGATGATTTTCATTCCAATACTGTTCATATCAGGAAAGGAGAGATGATCGGAAGGAATCTGCTGCTCAGGAAGCTTGTCGACAGCCTCTATTCACGGAACGAACTAGAATTCAAACATGGTACTTTCAGAGTCCGCGGAGATACAATTGATATCTTTCCGGCCTATGCAGATATAGCGATAAGGGTGATATTCTTTGGTGACCAGATTGAAGAGTTAAATACTTTTGATCCGGTAAGCGGTCACAGGCTGGAGATTCTGAACGAGTATGTCGTATATCCAGCTAACATATTTGTTACAACGCGTGAACGTATCAATCTGGCCATCAGCGACATTCAGGATGATATGGTACGCCAGGTCACTTATTTTAATGAAATCGGGAAAAAGGAAGAAGCAAAAAGACTGGAACAACGTGTGCTCTATGACCTTGAGATGATCAAGGAACTTGGCTATTGCAGCGGAATAGAAAACTATTCACGTTACTTTGACGGAAGAAGACCGGGAACCCGGCCATTCTGCCTGCTCGACTATTTTCCGAAGGACTTTATAACCGTAATAGATGAAAGTCATGTCAGCGTGCCTCAGATAAGGGCAATGTTTGGAGGTGACCATTCCCGGAAACAAACACTTGTGGAATACGGATTCAGACTGCCGGCAGCCCTCGACAACAGGCCCATGAGGATCGAAGAATTTGAATCTCTTACAGGTCAGACAATTTTTGTCAGTGCTACTCCTGCTGATTATGAACTCGAAAAAAGTGAGGGTGTCTTTGTTGATCAGGTAATCAGACCAACCGGCTTGCTGGATCCACCTATAGAGATCCGTTCAAGCCTTAACCAGATCGATGACCTGATGGGTGAGATCCGGTCAAGGGCCAAATCGGGGGAGAGGACCCTGGTGACAACTATTACAAAACGTATGGCTGAAGAGCTTTCGTCGTACCTTATAAAATTCGATATTAAATGCAGCTACATTCATTCTGATATCGATACTCTCGATCGTATTGATATAATGGAGGAGCTTCGGACAGGATCCATTGATGTACTGGTCGGGGTCAACCTTCTGAGAGAAGGACTCGACCTTCCTGAAGTCTCTCTTGTTGCTATCCTTGATGCAGACAAGGAAGGTTTTCTAAGATCTTCGAGATCACTCACTCAGACCGCAGGGAGGGCAGCAAGAAATCTGAATGGAAAGGTAATTATGTATGCTGATAATGTCACCCGGAGCATGCAGCAGACCATAGATGAAACGAACAGACGAAGGAGCAAACAGTTGAAATACAACGATGAAATGGGCATTACTCCGGCTCAGATAACCAGAAAAACAGGGTCCATCCTAAGTGGATTGGGTAAGAAAGGAACTTTTGTCAAAGCCTATATTGAACCTGACAGACCTGATGTTGCTGCAGATCCTGTCGTTAAATACATGAACAGGGAAGCTCTTGAAAAAGCAATAGAAAAATCCAGAAAGAGTATGGAAAAGGCGGCAGCGGAACTGGATTTTATAGAAGCTGCAAGATTCAGGGATGAAATGGCTGACCTCCAGAAACTTCTCAGGAGTAAGCTCCAATGATCTCAACGGGTGGCAATCCACTCTCTTCTGGTCAAACCTGATATCAAAGTTCCCGACATAGTTGTTTCCCCGGTTACTTTCCCCGAATATGTTGCGCCATTTACAGTGAATGTGATCAAATCACCGTTAAGCCTGCCTTCAGTTATAATAAAAGTTTTATCATTCGTCTTCAGAGTTCCATAAATCAATTGAAATTCCTGTGAGATAGTGAGTATCCCTGACCCAAGATTCCATATGCCTTCAACTTTTGCAGGTATAATCCACATGAGTGCTGTGTACCAGCTATCCCAGTTCTCTTCAGTCATCGCCTCATAATCAGGTTCCCAGTCACCCATTGTAAATGTATTTGATACTATTCTTGTACCGGGTTTGAGATTAAGAAGACGGGGTCTTAATTTCAGATTGATATCCGGAAGCAGAAACATTGTAATTACGGTGGCATCCGAAAGGTCGTATTCGAAAAGGTCTGCCTGCATGAACTTTGTCCTCGTGCTTACACCCGCCTCTTCTGCCTTCTTTTTAGAGATTTCGACCATCTTAGGATTGTATTCGATACCAAGTGCCCGTGCACCCAGTTTAGCAGCAGCAATTACGGTCCGTCCGTCTCCCGAGCCAAGATCAATTACATAATCTTTACCTGTAACTCCGGCGATTTCAAGCATCTTATCTACCAGTTCAAATGGAGTTGGTACCCAGATGACATCCTTACCTGCCTGGCCAACATAAGGTACAAAACCATGGTTCTTTGTCTGATCCTGAGAATAAAGACTTATGAGAGTGAAACTCAGAAGAAACAATAAAAGAGACCTTGTAATCCACCCTGACAATTTCAATTTTTGCATCCTTTCCCGGATTATTCAGAACTGAATTGTAAGGAATAAATTTACACAAATTATATTGTATTATTAATCAAGCCATTCACATAATTTGCTATAGCAATCGAAGAAGTCAATCCAGGCGATTCCATTCCGATCAGATTTATGAACCCGGGATATCCTCTTTTGGTCTCTTCCATAATATAAAAATCTCTGAGCGGTTCTCCGGGCTTTTGGAGTTTCGGACGTATTCCGGCCATTTCAGGTGTGATATCGTCAAACTCCAGAAAAGGCAGGAATTTTTTAGCTGATTTGTAGAATGCTTCTTGTTTTGACTCTGTTAATTTGTAATCATAGATATTTGATTCCAGATATTTTACGTCAGGACCGAGTTTTACTCCACCACCCATATCTATCGTAACATGAATGCCTATACCTTCCATATTTTGATGAGGAACAGGATAGACAAGCCTCTTTATCAACCGGTTTTTTGGCGGATTGATCCTGAAATACTCGCCTTTACAAAAAAGTATCTTCAGACTTTCATCTGTAATGCCTGCCATTTCAGAAACTTTATCTGAGGTAAGCCCGGCAGAATTGATGACAATCTTTGTTGTGAAACTGTAATTCTTTTTATCTGCATCGAAAAGATCAATTTTGTATCCGTTTTTGATCTGATTTATTCCTGTAATTTCACTTCCATAAACTATCTGACAACCATTATTATATGAATTGGTCTCATACTGTTTCATCAGGGAATGAGAATCAACGATTCCTGTAGATGGCGAAAAGAGAGCTTTCAGAGCAAAAATGTTCGGTTCCAGTTCGGCAATCTGTTCTCTCCCAAAAACCAACAAGTCATCGACGCCGTTTTTGATCGCATTCTGCCTTATCCCTTCAATTATAGCAATCTCCTCCTCAGAGGTTGCGACAATCAGTTTCCCGCAATTATTATAAGGGATATCAAATTTTTTGCAGTAATCATAAAGAAGCCATTTCCCTTCCACACAGAGCTTTGCTTTCAGGCTATCTTTTGTATAGTAAATTCCGGCATGTATAACTTCGCTGTTCCGGCTGCTTGTTTCCTGCCCAAACGAAAGATGTTTTTCGATCAGGAATACATTATTATGTTCCGCTGATACCCTTTCAGCAATAGCCAGACCAACTACCCCGGCACCAATAATCGTTATATCTGCATCCATCATTTCACTTATATGATACTCCCGTCTCTATTATAATTTCAGGGTTATCAAAAATAAGCGAAAATGGTCGTTCCGCAATATTCGTTTACGTCATTGCTTCTTTTTCTTCCTTTTGTCTTTTTACTTCTTGCACTCACACCTGTACACCACAATAAATGCAGCAATTGCCATCAGGAAGAAGCTGTTAGCTGCATGGAAGTAATTTACTGCATGGCCATAACCGAAAATGTTTTTCCCGGACACAATCGAAATTACCGCAACCAGTACAATAGCTGCCCCGATTCCACCGGAGATCCATCCAACCCAATTAAGTGTTTTCATGATTTTAAGTTTAAATTTTAAGTCTGATTTATCCTTTGACCAAAGATATTAATTATCAATATACAAATCAATAGGTTAGAATAATATATAGATGGGGACACATGATGTTGATTAATAAATTAATTGTAACTTTACTTAAATGGTAAAAAATATGAACGCAATAATATTCTTACTTTGCCTTTTATCTTGTTCTGCTCAGAAAAATGAACCAGGCTGGAAACTGGTTTGGTCTGATGAATTTAATTATAGCGGGTTACCCGATACTTCAAAGTGGAGTAATGAAGTGGGTTTTATAAGGAACAATGAACTTCAGTACTATACAAAACAACGAATAGAGAATTCACAGGTTGTGAACGGTAACCTGTTGATCATCGGGCGAAAAGAATCTTATAAAAATGCAAATTACACATCTGCGAGTCTGGTTACTGATGGTAAGAGCAGCTGGACCTATGGGAAAGTTGATGCCCGTATAAAATTGCCTAAGGGACAGGGGATGTGGCCTGCATTCTGGATGCTTGGGCAGAATATTCACACAGTAGGATGGCCGGAATGCGGAGAGATTGACATTATGGAACATATTAATAATGAGAATCTTCTGCATGGCACTCTTCACTGGTTTAATGGGAAGCATGTCTCCTCCGGAGGAACTACTCCCTGTGATGTTACAAAATATCATGATTATTCAATTGAATGGGACAAAGAGTCTGTCAGTTTGTTTCTTGATGGCAATAA
>JBEKDR010000177.1:0-5325 GCA_050014255.1 Bacteroidales bacterium
TCGTTTTAAATCAAAATACAAAACTCTTTTTCAGTACAGGTGTGATTTTTCAGGTACAGTGAGATATATATCCCTTGAAAAAAT
The DNA here is from genome assembly GCA_050014255.1 of Bacteroidales bacterium. Taxonomy (GTDB): domain Bacteria; phylum Bacteroidota; class Bacteroidia; order Bacteroidales; family VadinHA17; genus LD21. The sequence continues at coordinate 85 of JBEKDR010000177.1, forward strand.
GTTTGAATATGAACATACCAGCAAGTTCAATGTTTCCACTGAAACGCGGGGTTTGCTTATAAAAGAAATTGAAGGAGATGACTTTCACCTGAGTCCTATTCAATGGAAAATTATGCTGAATGATATTGAGGCTATTCTTGATAAACATTCCGGAAAAAGTCTGAAAGAAATTGAAAATGAATTTATTAAGAAAACCGGAACCGAATATGAAGAAATAATTAAGGAGATGTTTAAAGAGCTGAATGATTTTATATTCATTGATCCTAAAATTCCTGATCCTGAAAAGGACTATACACTCACAGATAAGCTTGAAATTACTGTTGAAAATAGCCGGGAAGAGATAATTAACCTGATAACAAGTAAAAAGGAGAATTCAGAAACTGCTCAACTTGCACTTTATGTATACAGGGATATGGATAAGATAGACTGGCGTCCATTCATTAAAGCAGCCATCGAGAGGAATCCTGTTTCTTTTGGCGACCTGAACGAAAAAAATAATTACGAAGTTTACTCTTTACTTAAAGAGCTGCCTCAGGAATCTATATATGAGGGGAACAGGTTGGCATTGCCCGATGAAGTCTGGAATTTCAGGCGTGGTGACGGAATCGAAAAAGCTTTCTTACTTGCTGACTTTCTTATTCATAAAGATAAATCCTCAACTATTTCTATTGAAATCAATAATAGTGAAGTTCTTTTACGTTCAGAACGACATGAATTTCATTTCGCGTCGCATAAAAACCTGAAGAAATCTATCCGGATTAGCGGAAATGATTACATAATTGAGTAGTTTATCAAAATGGCTGAAGAGTTGAAAAGGTTGAAAGACCGTCATGACTGCATGAGTGCATGACTGCAAGACAATTTATCGCAGAACAATATCTTTAATTACCTCGCTTCCAACCTTTTTATTTAACGTATCTCGAAGGGTTTCCCTGAGCATCAGCAATTCGTTTCTTACAACTGATGAATTCAAATGAACATATAAAATACTGTCTTTAATGAAAATTTTTGTTGTGCGGGAGCTAATAGCTTTCCCTACAGTTTCTTCCCAGGAATTGATGACGGCCACCTCATTCAGCTTTCCGCCAAGATTCATCTCCTTGATGTAATCATTAACAGCTTCGGCAAGTGATATGGTTTTACTTCGTCTCATTAAATCAGCTTTCCATTCTGTGTTACTTCATCAATTCCATCGTCTGCAATTCTGAAAAGCTTATAATCAGTCTTGTGGGAAGATAATATCTCCTGAAGACGATTCTGGTGTGTGTCAGTAATAAAAATCTGACCAAACCTTTTATTACCAACCAGTCTTATAATTTGTTCTACCCGTTCGGCGTCAAATTTGTCAAAAATATCATCAAGCAGAAGTATAGGGGAAAAACCGGCTTTTCTTTTTATATAATCGAATTTTGCAAGCTTTAGAGCGACCAGGTATGATTTCTGTTGTCCCTGGGAACCGAGTGACTTCACCGAAAAATCATTCATCTCCAGAAGCAGATCATCCTTATGAATTCCTACAGTAGTATATTCAAGATACCTGTCCTTGTTTATGGAGTTCTGAAGCGCCTCTGTGAAATTTCCCTCTGAAAGATGCGTCCGGTATTTCAGTTTAACTGATTCTTTAGCGGAAGAGATCAGTGAATAGTACTCCTGAAAAACAGGAATGAGCTCATTGACAAGAATATCTCTTTCGCTGTAGATATAACTGCCATACTTCACAAGCTGAGCATCCCATATAGAAAGAATATCAGTTTCGGCATTATCAGATGAATTAATATCCTTCAGCAACCTGTTTCTTTGCTGAAGAGCCTTGTTGTACCTGAGCACGGAATCGAGATATTCAGCACTATACTGACTTATTATTTTATTCATAAACTTCCGGCGGTCCTCGCTTCCTTCAGTTATCAGAGAGCTGTCTGCCGGAGATATCATCACCACGGGGTATCTTCCAATATGGTCAGAAAGCTTATGATACTCCTTTCCATTCCTTTTTAACAATTTCTGCTTTTGCTTCTGAAAAGCACAGTAAATTTGATCTTCTTCATCACCCCTGACAAATGTTCCCTGTATAATGAAATAGTCCTCACCATGTCTTATACTGATGCTGTCAATGCTGTTAAAGAAACTTTTTGTCAGTGACAGATAATGAATGGCATCAAGAATATTAGTCTTGCCTACCCCATTATTGCCTACGAAACAGTTTATTTTTGGGGAAAACTCAAGCTCGTTAAGCTCATAGTTTTTAAAATTGGTAAGGGCAAGTTTTTTAAGATACATGTGCATTAAGACAAAAAACAAAAGTGTAAAGACAAAAGTAAAAAGGCAAAAGACAAAATGTAAAAGATAAAAGACAAAAGTAAAAAGATAAAAGTAAGAACTGCAAGACAACAAGGCTACAAAAGCTCAACACTACAAGACAACATGACTTTTGAGAGTTTAATCTTTCAAAGTTAGAAAAAGATATGGACGATCGGAACATATTTCTGTAAAGAAAATACCTTTCCCATTCATTAAAAAACAACAATACTACTGATATTCAAGACTATAACAAATATTTCGTGCCTGATTCGATATTCATTAAATTAATTGTTTTAAAATTTGCTGAAAAAAATTACTTTTGCGGTGGTAAATTCAGAAGTTAAATATTAAAGACCAGTATGGCAAAAAGTAAAAAGGATGTTAATCCAAAGACCATCTCGAGTGTTGAGGAGACACTTACCAGGACCGAGCAATATCTTGAAGAGAATTATAAAACCCTGTTGATTAGTTTAGCAGTAATAGTTTTATTGGTTGGTCTGGGCTGGCTTGGCAAACTCTATCTTGCCAAAAGAAACGATGAGGCCCAGTCTCAGATGTTCCAGGCAGAAAAGTATCTTGAAATAGATTCTTTGAAACTTGCTCTTAACGGTGATGGGAACTATCTTGGTTTTCTTGATATTGCCAGGGATTATAAATTTACAAATTCCGGTAACCTTGCTAAATACTGTGCCGGGATCTGCTATCTGCATCTTGGAAGTTATAATGAAGCTATCGCTTTTCTCGACAAATATAAAAAGAAAGATAAAGTAATAGGATCATTGGCAATCGGGGCAACCGGTGACGCATATGTTGAGTTAGGTAATCTTGAAAAAGGTGTTTCAAAATATATTGAAGCAGCAGATTTTGCCAAGAATTCGTTTAATACACCATTATTCCTCTTGAAGGCCGGTGAGTTGTACGAATTAAACGGTAAATTCACTGAAGCTTTAAAATTGTACGAAAGAATTGAGAATCAGTATCCGGAGAGCACTGAAGGTTCAACAATTGAAAAATATATTGCACGGGTAAAGCTGCTAATCAAGTAACAGTTGTAAGTCTCTCCCTGCATATAGGATTACGCATCCGGCTCATTTTTTTTCTGAGGCAGAGGCGTTTTTAATTATACAAAATATCATTATGGGTACTACAAATTTGTCTGCTTATGATCCCAAGCTCGTTCCGGATGCCAGTGAAATGAGATTTGGTATCGTAGTTTCGGATTGGAACATGGAGATAACCTGGTCGTTGCTTGACGGTGCTGTTAAAACCCTTCTAAAACATGGAGTAACTGATAAAAATATAGTGGTGAAGCATGTGCCGGGTAGTTTTGAATTAACTCTCGGCGCTCAATTCCTGGCAGAGTATGATGATCTTGATGCAGTTATCTGTCTTGGGTGTGTCATCCGGGGAGAAACACCTCATTTCGAATATATTTGCCAGGGAGTGACACATGGAATAACTCAACTTAACCTGGAATATAATTTACCTTTTATTTTTGGTGTCCTTACGACCAATACACAGCAACAGGCCATAGACAGAGCTGGAGGAAAACTTGGAAATAAAGGCGATGAAGCAGCTGTAACGGCTATAAAAATGGCTTCTTTGCAGCGCGAAACTGAAAAATAATGTTATCTGAGTACCTTGCGAACAAAAGCAACCGTGAAGTAAGACATCATAAATACCCCCATAAATCCTTCTAATCCAGAAACTACTCTACTCAGTCCTACCGGATAAACATCTCCGTAACCTATTGTGAAAAAGGTAATTCCACTATGGTAAAACGACTGAAGAAGTGTTGATAATTTGTCGGGGTTACCAACAGCTGATAATGTTTTACCCAATCCTGATAAATCAATAAGAAAATAGAGAATTCCAAATAAAAACCAGGATACTACAACACTTAAAAGGACTCTTCCCGGCGATGTCGCATAAAGTCCGATTTTATCAAATACAAGCCATTGAAAACCGTTCGGAATATGACTTGCAATTTTTGCAATGCCTCCTTTTTCCTGCTGCTCGGTAAGCCACGACCTGGCTTCAAAACGTTTAAACATAATATATGCTTCATCTTCATCCTCATATTTACCTGTCCCGCTGAAATTTTCCTTCAGAATTCTGAATTGTTCGGCTTTTTGTCTTAGAGTGGTTCCTACCTGGCTCTGAATAGCTGAATTGCATTTATTGTGTCTCCAATCTATGTACAACTTTCCAAGGAGCCTCATTCCTGACATATCAAATGTTTTAATTTCAACAGGAAAATCGTAGGGTTCAATATCGATTATATCACGGACAATTGTATCAGAAATATCAAGCAGGGTTGCCTTTGCGAGACGAAGGTCAACATAATGATCGAGATGACACGATTTGAGAGATATGGATCGAAATGTTGAGTTGTAAAAACTGACATCGCCATCACCAAATTCAGTTCTTTCAAAACTGATATCAGTATCACCCATCTCCATCAGATTGAAGTTTTTAGAACCGAGCCCCATCTCGGCTTTTTTAAACTGAATCTTCCCAGCTTTGCATGAAGCGCCTTCAAAATTGACCTCTCCATTACCAAAAATAGAACGGTTAAAATTTATTCTTCCTGAGCCAAAGTCTACAGTTCTGAAGTCTACCCTGCTGTTGCCAAATTCTGTTCTTTCGAACATTATTTCACAATCACCGAATACTGAATAATGAAAATCAACTTTCCCTCCCGTTATCCTGGTAACTTTAAAATTAAAACGACCATTGTTGAAATGAGTATTTATAAACAGCAGGTCACCACTGTTAAACTCAGTATTGGCAAAAGTTACCTCTCCATTACCAAACTGGATATCCTGAAAATCTTTAATTCCATCTTTAACTATTGAATTCTTGAACATGAAATCTCCATCGCCAAATACACATCCTGTAAACTCAATATTCCCATCCCTGAATAAGGTATTTGACAGGATA
>JBEKDR010000178.1:0-5235 GCA_050014255.1 Bacteroidales bacterium
ATGTCTGTATAAATGAACTGGTTATTACACCGACTCAACAAGCCGGTGTGAATCATAGTTTCAGAAATTCTCAATAAATTACTCCTATGAAAAAATTATCTATTCTTCTGATTTTAGTGCTTTTACTAATGGTTATCATTTCAAATAATTTGTTTGGAATAAACACAAATGACACACGTATGCTGGCGCAACCTGTGATAAGCGCTAACCATATCGCTTTCATTTATGCTGAGGATCTGTGGATTGCAAATATCGATGGTTCTCAGCCACGCAGACTTACGGTAGATGAGGGTATTGAATCGGACCCATATTTTTCACCTGACGGAACTTTAATTGCCTTCAGTGCTCAATATGATGGGAACACCGATGTCTTTACTATTCCTGTAGAAGGAGGGATCCCAACCAGGCTTACATGGCATCCCGGAGCTGACCTTGTTCGTGGATTCACAACCGACGGAAAGAGTGTCCTTTTTGCATCGCAAAGATCTTCCTTTACTAACAGGTATTTCCAGCTTTTTACTATAGGGATCAACGGAGGTTTTCCCGAAAAACTTCAGATCCCGAACGCATGGAGTGCATGTTATTCTCCTGATGGGAAATCAATGGCTTACACTCCTTTATCTCCTGCCTATAAGCAGTGGAAAAATTATAGGGGAGGAAGAATATCCACAATATGGATATGCTCGCTGACTGATTACTCGGTTATAAAAATTCCGCAACCAAAAGAAGGATGTAATGATGCAGAACCAATGTGGATTGGAGATAATATTTACTTTCTCAGTGACAGAAACGGAGAGTTTAATCTGTTCTCATACGGAAGAGGCAGTAAAGAAGTAAGCCAACTTACCTATTTTAAAGATTTCCCAATTCTGAAAGCATCCTCAGGAAATGACAAAATTGTTTTTGAACAGGAGGGGTATCTGCACGTATATGATACAAAGTTAAACTCTGAAAAGAAGCTGACAGTTGGTATCGCAGCAGATCTCCTCGAATTGAGGCCAAGGTTTGTTCAGGGTAGCAATTATATCCGCAGTGTCGATATCTCCCCGACCGGATCAAGGGTTGTTTTTGATTTCAGAGGCGATATAATAACGTTGCCATCTGAAAAAGGTGACCCGAGGAACCTTACACTTACCACAAATGTACATGAAAAATATCCCTCCTGGTCTCCCGACGGTAAAACCATTGCCTATTTTTCAGATGCTTCCGGTGAATATATGCTTCATCTGAAACCACAGGACGGAAAGGGAGATCCAAAAATCTTTAAGCTTTCTGGCACAGGCTTCTATGCTTATCCGAAGTGGTCACCTGACAGTAAAAAAATCTGTTATGTTGACAATGGAAGAAATCTGTACATTCTGGATATAGTAAATAATACTATTAAAAAAATTGATTCTGATGAAATTTACGCTCCTTATCCTTTCAGAAATATTTTCAGTGATTGGTCCTCCGATTCAAAATGGATCGTATATACAAAGCTGAAGGAGACAAATTTTAAAGTTGTTTATCTATATTCAGTTGATCAGCAGATGTCATTTCCGGTAACAGACGGATTAAGTGAAGTTTCCGAACCTAAATTTGACCCTAACGGCAAATATCTTTATTTCTTCGCTTCAACAGATGCCGGTCCCGTAGTCAACTGGTTTGATTTATCCAGTGAGGATATGAGGATGACTAGTTCAATTTATCTTGTTACATTGAGAAAAGATATTATTTCTCCTTTAGCAAAAGAGAGCGATGAAGAAAATGCTAAACCTGAAAAGACTGAACCGGAAAAACCTGTTGAAAAGAATAAAAAAGAGACAAAAACCGTTGCGACGGTAAAACCAAAATCTGAGCTCCTGAAAATCGAAACGGATGGTTTACAGGACAGAATAGTTAATCTGCCGATAAAAGCAGGTAACTATTCAGATCTTAGTGTGGGGGATTCAGGTGACGTCTTTTATATTGTCAGACCCTCAATACCTTCGGAATCCTCAAAATTGCACAAATACAGCCTTAAGGACCGTAAGGATGAGGAGATTATGGAACTAGACAACTATTTAATATCAGCCGACAGGAAAAAAATGCTTTACTCTAAAGGAGATGTTTTTGGGATAACTCTCATAGGTAAAAAGCCAGAACCCGGGAAAGGGATCCTTAATACAAGTGCTGTTTCAGTCAAAATAGATCCTGTTGCTGAATGGCCGCAGATATTTGATGAAGCATGGAGAGTAAACCGGGATTATTTTTATGATCCTGGTATGCACGGAGCTGATTGGGATGCAATAAAAACGAAGTATAAAAGGTTTCTCCCTGACCTGGCCTGCAGAAGTGATCTGTACAGGGTTATTCAGTTTATGCTCAGCGAGTTAAGTGTAGGACACAGCTATATGGGCAGCGGGGAAAGGTTCTATAATCCGAAGAAAATAGGTGGAGGACTGCTTGGTGCTGATTATGTAATCTCTTCCAACAGATACAGGATTGATAAAATCTACGGTGGTCTTAATTGGAATCCCGATCTTAGATCTCCTCTGACAGAACCCGGTCTTAATGTTAAAAAAGGAGACTTTGTACTTGCTGTAAATGGGAAAGATCTGACGGCAGATAAGAATATTTACAGTTTTTTTGAAAATACCGATGGAAAAATCACAGAGTTGACTATCAATGATAAGCCTGATTATGCTGGTTCAAGAGTTGTTAAAGTTGTTCCTATCTCAGACGAGTATTCTCTCAGAAACCGCGATTGGGTAGAAGGAAACCTGAAAAAGGTCACGGATGCTACGAAAGGACAAGTAGCATATGTTTATGTCCCGAATACTGCTACTGAGGGCCATGATTATTTCAAGAGGTATTTTTTCCCGCAAGCTAACAGGAAGGCAATAATTGTTGACGAAAGATTTAACGGAGGCGGGTCACTTGCAGACTATTATATAGATATCCTACAACGTCCATTGCAGGCTTACTGGAATATGAGATATGGCAAGGATCTTAAATCCCCAAGTGCTTCAATACAAGGTCCAAAAGTTATGATAATTGACGAAACAGCAGGATCGGGTGGTGATATGCTTCCATGGATGTTCAGAAAGTTCAAAGTAGGAACCCTGGTAGGTAAGCGTACATGGGGTGGATTAGTGGGAATTCTCGGCTTTCCGGAATTCATTGATGGAGGGTCAGTTACTGCACCTAATGTTGCTATCTGGACGAAAGATGGATTTGTTGTTGAGAATGTAGGGATTGCTCCCGATATTGAGGTTGAGCAATGGCCTGCGGATGTGATCAATGGTAAAGATCCGCAACTTGAGAAAGCGATAGAAGTAGCCCTCAAGGAACTGGATAAGAATCCTCCGGAAGTACCGGTTAGACCACCTTATCCGATAAAGGTCAGAAGGTAAGATAAAAGATAAAAGATAAAAGTAAAAAGACAAAAGTGGGACTTTTCCTTTTGTCTTTTGTCTTTATGATTATTCCATAAACCCCTGGTCCTTCAATACCTGCAATAGAATATTTGAAAAATAAACATTGTCTTCCTTTTTATATCTGACATCGGTAAATACCTGTGCAAGAGTCTCTTTATTATTCTCAAGCACAAATTGTTGTGAATCTTTCCTTTCCTCTTTCGCTTTGTAGTATTTTTTAAGATCCTCTCGGGAATAATCGCTATAAGTCTCTTTATGAATTACAGCCTCAAGCGGAAGCCTGTCTGCCTGATCTGGTTTCTCAGATGGCCATCCGATAGTAACTGTAGTCACAGGAACAACTCCTTTGGGAAGTTTCAACAAGTCAATGATCTTATCAGCGTTATAGGTTGTCGTTCCAAGATAGCAGATACCGAGGCCTTTTGACTCTGCTGCTATGCATACAGTTTGTGCTACAAGTAATGCATCAATAGCACCTGTCATGAATGAGAGAAAATTGTCGTATCCGGGCTCAGCTTTTCTCATTTGACACCACCTGCTAAATCTGTTGAAATCTGCACAGAAAGTAAGAACTACGGGGGCTTCAGTAATCATACTTAGATTAAAATGTAAGGGAGCGAGATCCTCTTTCTTTTTTTCATCCCTGGTTATGATAATGCTGTAAACCTGCATGTTCCCCGTCGTAGAAGCCCGGCAACCCATCATCAGCAGTTCATAAAGAAGCTTATCATCAACAGTTTTTGATGAATATTTCCGTATTGTTCTGCGACCAAGTAAAATATTTGAAATGTCTGTCATATTTTTTATGTTACAGGTTGTAGAATATCCTGCAAAGTAAGCAAATTCCACTAAAAAATTATCCGCCCGAATTCATTTAAGCCATACCTCAGACACCCAACTATCGTTCCTTTCTGGTGCCGTACAATTAGTAATAATAATATATGTTATTTTATTGCAGGGTAAGAGTAAGAATGATAAATTAGTGCAAAATTCAGGTTAGTAGTTTTGGCAAAACTAAATTAAGATATGATAAGAGCTTCAATGCAAAAGAAAAACCTTTCTGATTTTGACATTATTAAATAAAGACAACCTATTTCATAAAAATGGAAAAAAGAATATGTAAAAATTCCGGACTGGAATTATCTGTTCTTGGAACCGGTTGTTGGGCTTTTGGCGGAGGAGATTACTGGGGAGACCAAACTCAAAAAGATGCGAACAATGTGGTTCATGCATCAGTCGATCTGGGCATCAATTATTTTGATACAGCTGAGGTATACAATGAAGGAAGGAGTGAATCTTCGTTGGGTGAAGCAATTATTGGAATTCCAAGGGACCGGTTCTTGATCGGTACCAAGGTCAGTCCGTCAAATTGTTATAAAGAAACATTGATTGAACATTGTGAGGCTTCGTTGAGACACCTTCAAACCGATTTTATTGATTTATACATGGTGCATTGGCCATTACATCCTCATTCAATCAGGCATTTTACAAATGATATTTATATAATTGAAAATCCTCCTGAAATAAGTGATGCCATCGAGACACTCCTTGTATTAAAGCAACAGGGGAAAATACGAAATTTCGGTGTCAGTAATTTTAGCCGCAACCAGCTTAAAAATTTGCATCTTGAAGAAATTGCAGTGAATGAACTTCCTTATAACCTTCTTTGCAGGGCAGTTGAATATGATACCTTGCCTTTATGTGAAGAAAACGGAATTGGTGTAATAGGTTACATGGCTTTGTTACAGGGCATACTGGCAGACATATATGCTACAATGGAGGATATTCCGGTCTGGCAAAGGCGTACACGCCACTTTAACAGTGAAAGAACAACAGA
>JBEKDR010000179.1:0-5087 GCA_050014255.1 Bacteroidales bacterium
TGCTCTTCTAATTACATGATTATCTTCAGGTGGCACAGTATTCTTAGCAGCCAGAAGCAATGCCCGATAGCCTCTGTTTATTTTCTGTGTGTCAGAATTCATCAACCTCTTTGTATTTATATTTAACCTATTAACTATGAAAACATCAAGAAAGTTCTAAGATTGAAAAAAAATCCCCGGAATTCTGCAGGACCCGGGGATGTCAGAGAAACAAAATTAGTTTATTATCTGAATGATACTCCCAGACCTGCAGTGAGCACGTTATATTGGGCCCTGGTGTAATCTGCATGAATTGTAATGACAGACATTTTTATCCTGAAACCAACATTAGCTCTTAGACCAGAGAAATTTTCAATATCCATATTTGGAAAATCTGAACCTTTTTTCACACCACTATTATTATATTGAACAAATGGGGCATCACCATTTGTAGGAGTCACTAAAACAGGTGTTGGAAAATTACCCGTTAAATCAATCGCTGTTTTCGTTTTACAATAACCAATTCCTCCATAAAAAGTTATTACCGGCAGATTTAGTGATGCGATTGCACTGACATTTAATGCCTGAACACTGACTTTAAGGTCCTGATCATTAAATGAAGTAGCAATATCATAAGGAGATGTATAATTACTTAGTCCTGGATCGGGCTGCAAGTCCAGCGGGACATTTCCCTGAAGCCTGGTGTACCCGGCAAAAAGTGAAACATCAAAAGGTAATAATTTATTGCCCGGTATATATTGCATAATACTATGAACTAGCCCTACACCCCATAAAGACACATTACCGTCCTTTATGTTAATTTTAGGTATAAATCTGACTTTCAATTCTGTTCCAAGAGGTAAACCAATACCAACCTGTGCAGTTGGAACCGGTACATATCTCCACGCTGTTCCCGGAGGTGTTTTAAATGTAAGAAGAGTTACACCGTTTGCACTATAAGTCATCGAAGGGCCACTTTTATCGGGGCCAGCCACCGTAGATGCAAGCCCTGTCCCAGTTAATGATGATGAGAGACCAATCTTAGATACATCAAATGTTTCGGCAGATGAAGGAACAATCCCTACGCTTATGCCTGTAGTGATATCGAATCCAAAAAGTTTATGAGGTTTCGCGGTATTGTACCAGTCTCCATTAAGACCTGCACCGAATGCGTTTGCAAACGGGGTAATATATGCCTGAAGGTATTTTGCACCATCAACCGGGCCACTTCTCAGGAAATTAACATCTTTAAACTGTGAAAAGGATGACAGTGAAAATAAAAACAAACTGATCATCAAAAATCCGGAACGTTTTGTGAATTGATTGCTCATAGCAGATTAGGTTGGTTCATAATTTGAATTAAACACAAATATAAAAAAAATGAATATCCATTTTACTGGGCAGTCATATAAACAACTAATTGTATGACCGGTCAAAAGGCTATAAGGTTGCTCCGGAAAGCTTAAAAGTTGTGTTTTACTTTTCAGGGCTTTTCTTTTCAATCTTATCCAAGGGCTTAAGTTCTTGTATACCAACACTTTTTGATAGATCTGAAATATTCTTTAGATTAAGCTCACCCCTGATTGAAATGAGAGAATTTCCTCCCGGACCTCCCTTAATAACTAATAATTCGGAAATAATGTTTCCGCTTTGCTTTATCAGAAATTTTGTAATGTCCGGTCCCTCTTTGACTACCATAAGCTCTTCATAAACTGATAGATCAAGTTTTTTGCTGAGTTCAGAATAGAAATTCAGGTTCTTATTAAGCAATGAGTCTTCAACAGTGAGAATCTTTATTGATTTGAGTTTGCTTATTATATCGTCTGCATCTTTATTCTCCGCATCCTTATTCGCGAACATGCTGAACATTTTGCTTGAAATGGATACGACGGTGAATCCCTGTTTTTCAGAGTACTTATTAAACATCTCGTCAACAGGGTTACTTTGAGCCTGCATCATCAGTGCCAGGCACATTGCGGTGATGGAAAGAAAAATCTTTTTCATATCATCGATTTTTATTTGTTTATATTCTTATCTATGGTAACATGAGATATTTCAATTGCTCTTTGAAGATAATCGAGGTTCCTCAGGTTCTTCTTAACAATTCTGGTGGATCTATTAAGAGATTCAAAGCTTTTTCTGGTAATCTCATCCATTTTGCCAACGGGTTCAAGAACCTGAGCCCCATGATTCAGTTGAGCTGATACATCCCTGAGAATTTTTATTGTTTCTGCATAAGCAATTTCAGGATCTGTGAATGAATCCCTGGTTTCTGCTCTATTAAAAAAGAAAAAGTAAGATCCCGTCAGTATGAGTAAGCCTGCAGCTGCACTCAATAACGGAAGAAGGTATTTTTTCATTTTTCCCGATCCTCTATTCATTTCAGAAGCGTCAATCCCTGCTAAAATCCTTGCTTCAAAATCAATAGATGGCTCAGGAACCTCTACTGTTTCAGTATAATAACTGAAAATAAGCTTTTCGGCTTCATAACCTTCAGGGATATTGTTTTTCCTGAAATAATCCCTTAAGGTTCTTTCCTCTTCTTCAGTACTTTCTCCGTTATAGTACTTTTCGATCAACCTCTTTAATTCCTCTTCGTTCATACTGATATTTATTAAATTCATCTCTGATCATCTTCCTGGCTCTTGATAAAGTAACTCTTAATGTATTGATATTCTGTTCAGTCTTATCAGCGATCTCTTCGTACGATAGCCCATCTATCTCTCTGAGTCTTATCACATTCTTATAAATGTCCGGCAATTTATCAATAATATGATGCAGAATAGCTTCTGATTCCCTGCTTTCCATTATCTCATAGGGTGATGCACTGATAGAGTTTTGAAAATCCTGCCGCCCGTTTTCATCCTGAGTAAAGTGTTTTCTTTTTCTGAGCTGATCAATACAAAAATTTTTGACCATCGTAGTTGCCAAAGCCGCAATACTTTCATATTCATCAAGCTTACTTCCAATGTTCCAGAGTTTAATGAAAACCTCCTGAACAGCATCTTCCGCCTCCTCCTGATTATGGAGGATGCGGAAGGCATAACCATACAGATTACGGTTAAGCTGCCGGACAAGATCATTAAAATCAGCCCTGGTCATTCCTGCGATAAGCAATTAATAATGTGCTTATAAAGATAACTACATTATTAATTACTTATATATTTCAACCATGGCCGACCCATTCTTCTTCTTCGCATCATTGGAAAACTTTTTAGCGTCATCATAAGTCATATTGCCTTTTACCTGTATGAGGGCATTATCCTCTCCGCCTGCAATAAGCAAAAATTCCTTGAACTTATTACCTTCCGAACGGACCAGCATTCTGAGATCCTGATCTGATTTTTTTACTCTCATGAATTCATCATAGTTTTTCAGGTCAATATCATTAATGACCATATCATAAAAGTTCTCGACCTTCATACTCTTATCCTCCTGCGCAAGAATGCGTATCTCCATAATATCCACAGGGATTGAATTATCATTATCATTGTCCCCAAAGCAATGAGCCAGTTTAAGCAGATTGCCATTAATTGTTACCGTGGTAAATCCATCTTTTCCGGCATATCTTTCAAACAGATTGTCTATAGATTTCTGGCCGTAAACCAGTGTTGCCGTAATCGTTAAAACGATAAATACTAATAGTTTTTTCATTGCGTATGTATTTAAATTATTAATTGGTTTTTAATACATGACGCAGGGAAGACAATTTCATTACAAGAATAGTATGTCTTTTTACTGAGGTTGAGGTTGAGGTTGAGGTTTAGGCTGAGGCTGAGTTTTTGGACCTTAACCTTAATCTTAACCTTAACCTTAACCTTATTATTTCAAAGGTGATTTTGGTTCTTTTGACATCTCAAGATAATAGGCCCAGTCGACAACAGTCGGGATAATCCTCTGGAAAAGAGCTGTAAGTCTTCCTTCCCAGGTAAGAAGTTTATTTCTCTTCTTCTTTCTGATTCCTTTCAGTACCCATTTAGCAACATAATATGGCGACATAAGTGCTTTTTCATTTCTCGGAGATTCTCCCTGTTCCTCACCATTTGCAGTCAAAGCATGTTTTCTGATTTCAGTTGATGTAAAACCGGGGGCAATTATCATTACATGCAAACCTTTTCTAAGGTTTTCGATCCTGATGGTTTCAAGAAAACCATGAATTGCAAACTTTGAAGCTGAGTATCCCGTTCGTCCTGGAAGCCCATGGAATCCGGCAACAGACGAAACTCCGATTAATGATCCTTTGCTTTCAATGAGATAAGGTAAGGCGAATTTGGTACAATAAACTGTACCCCAGAAATTTACGTTCATAAGCCGATGAAGTACCTTTACATCAACATCAAGAAAAGAAGCCCTCATTGATAATCCGGCATTATTTACCAGGATATCAATTCTCCCATATTTCTCAATCGTTTTTTCAATCAGCTTTTTACAATCAGCTTCTATACTGACATCGGTTCTGACAAATAAAGCTTCTCCGCCGGTACTGTTTATCTCTTTTGTGATCTCATAAAGTTTCGATTCTGTACGCGCAGCAAGAACGACCTTGCTCCCATTCTGTGCAAATTCACGAGCGGTTGCCTCTCCTATTCCCGAAGAGGCTCCGGTTATAATTACTACTTTGTCCTTAAAAAGTTTTTTCATGATTTTACTTTTGTTTCAGACAATGACAATATAACAATATGAACTAAAATGACATTAAATCAAACGACTATAAATTAATAATGGGAAAACCGTTCTATTTTTTTTGCATTAAATTAAATTTATCATACATTTGCACTCGCAAAAACAAAAGAGGATTCAGTAGCTCAGCTGGTAGAGCACATCCCTTTTAAGGATGGGGTCCTGGGTTCGAGCCCCAGCTGGATCACGGACAATAATTAAAGGTCATTGTAAAACAATAAGTTACAATGACTTTTTTTATTTTACATACATATTTACGTACGGTTTCCCTCTTGAACCTCCTTAGTGTTTGACATCCCTCAAAATCAATGTTTTCTATGTCAAACTTACTTAAAAAAAACATGAATAAATTATCATTAGAATTTATAAAGGGAAATGATCATATAGAAATTGAAGATCATTCAGTGGAAGTATGTCTATTTCCTAAT
>JBEKDR010000180.1:0-4859 GCA_050014255.1 Bacteroidales bacterium
ACAGCGGAAAGCCTGGCACGGAAGGTGTATGGTAGTTGTAAAATCAGGCATAAATGCCGGTAAAATTATCCTGAAAGCAACTTCCTCCGGGTTAAAAAGTGCAAGTTTAGAGATAGAAAGCAATTGAACCAATTGCCGAAGTGAGTGTTTAAATATAAATTGGGTATTAATAATGGCCCGCGAATATTATAATACATTTTTATTATTGCACAGAAGACAATTACCTATACCAGATTTTAAAAATAAATTGCTAAATTGAGGTTCATTTTAGAAGCTTTAAGAGTTATTTTCTTAATTTTATAATATATTTAATTTCAGGATTTAAAATCTCTTATTTGGAACATATGAAGTTAAAAAGTAATATAACATTTATTGAAAGGATCCTGCTTACAATTTTATTTGTTTCTGCTTTTTCTGTTTTAGAAGGACAACAAACACCTCTTTTTCCTGTCTCTTACTGGGTTTTTACTCCATATATTTATAACCCGGCAATAGTCGGTAGTAAGGATTTCTTATCAATAGGAGTTAATGCAGCTTTCCAGGGTAATTCCAACTCTCAACTTATTAGTGGAAATGCCAGAATTTCAAAGACTAAATCCGGCTATTACTCATCTCCTGATATTTTAGAATTTAAGAACATAGGAATCGGCGGCTCAGTTTTTAAAGATATTAACGGGTTATCACGAAATATTGGAGTAAGTGCATCATTTTCATATCAAGTACCATTAAATACGTCTAAACTTTCATTTCTGTCATTTGGTGTTTCGGTTAAAGGAGTTTACAATACACTTGACAATGATTCAGTTGGGCCAGCGCATTCTTTTAAAAAAACATTTTTCCCCGATTTTGACCTGGGAATATATTATTATGGTACCAGTTTTTTTACCGGACTGTCCTCTACTAATATTCATGGGAATCCATGGAAGTCAGATAGTCTGGGAATTTTTAAGATACCGGTTTCGAGACAGTATTTTTTCACCGCCGGATTAAAGATTCTATTAAGTAAACCTATGAATATAGTACTTGAACCTTCTGTCTTGATTTTTGCTAATGACTCTACTATCAGGAAAATATCGGAGAATATAAATCCCATACTTAAACTCTATCTGGAGGATTTTTGTTTTGGGACATCTTTCCACAGTGGTGGGAAAATATCATTTTTTTCACAATTTAGGTATCCCAGATTTTATGTGGGAGCATTTTACGAATTGCCGGAAAAAACAGCCTACTTTAAAAGGTCTCCTATTGTAGAATTCACACTAGGTATAAATATTTTACCAGATAAATCAAGGTTTTCTAATCATAGCCACTGGTAAAACTTACGAATAATTTGTCATGAAAAGAATTCTTAAAATAACGTCTTTTATCATCTTTACAACAGTCTTGCTCTCTTCTGGTATTATCAGTAAGAATATCAGCAGTGGAATAAATCTGAATTCTGCAGTGGCAATCAGGGATGACACGACAAGTTTGATACACATGATTGATGTAGATTCTTTCAGACTCGAAATTCTTCCTCCCTCTTCCGGGGTTCAATTTTATAAAGATGGAATTGTATTCCTCTCTTTATCAAAATATGAAAATAAAATGTCACCAAATCATATATCCTTTGGAGTGGTTGAAGCATATTATGCATCTGTTGAGGATTCTGTTTTGGGAAAACATATGATATTTTCGCCATCATCTTCATTTTCATATCCATGTGAAGCCATGACGTTTAGCCGCGATTATAATACTGTCTATTTTACAAAACTTTCCAAAAAAGACAGGAAGGAAAAGATCTTTATGGCAAAATTTGGCTCGGATAGTAAAAACCAGACAAACTTATTCCCGGAGATAATCCCTCTGGATTTTTGTGCAGATGATTATGCCTTCTCTCATCCCACCTTATCATCTGATGGGACGATGATGATTTTTGCTTCAGACATAAAAGGTTCTTTCGGTGGTATGGATCTATTTGTCTCGAGACTTGCCGACGGAAAATGGTCAGTACCTGAAAATCTTGGAAAATTTATAAATTCTGCAGGTAATGAATTTTTCCCATTTCTCGATTCGGAAAACAACTTATTTTTCTCATCTGATGGTCTACCCGGATATGGAGGCTATGATATCTTTACCTGTAAATTCAACGGAGTAGACTGGGATAAACCGATAAACCTTTCTGATCGAATAAACTCCGATATGGATGATATTGCATTTACCATTAATAAAACGGACGGGAAGAGTGGGTTCTTTACCAGAAGGCAAAAATCAGGAAAACGTGATATGCAATTATTCAGAGTTACATTGAATCATGAAGTTGCGGATCAAAATTTATTAACTCTATCAAATGTATTTTACGGTAATCCTGTTCCTAAGACCAACTTAATCGCAGCCACTTCCAATATGGAAGTTAAATCACCTGAGGCAGAACCTCAAACGATAAAGCCTGGTATTGATGTCGTAAAAACAGAAGAGGTAAAAGTTCCTGAGACAATCACCGAAATTAAGAAAACGGCCGAGAAAATTACTGTCATCAAGCCTGAACCAACTATCGACTCAGCTGAAAATAAAGCTATTATAATTAAAGAACCTAAAGTGATAGCTACAGAACAAAAAGATGTTGTGATTTACAGGGTTCAACTTCTTCCAAGTGCGACTCAAATAAACTCCAAAGAAATGGTAATAAATGGTACCAGTTATAAATTATACGAATATCTATATCGAGGAGCTTACCGTTATGCAATTGGTGAATTCAGTACGCTTGTTCATGCAACAACTCTACAAAGGATCTGCAGGCAATCAGGCTATCCCCAGTCATTTGTTGTAGCATTTAAAAACAATATCAGGTCTCTGGATGTTAATCTTTTCAAATGAATGTACTCATGTGATTGGTTTAAAGGCTGGAGAAATAAGTAAAAACCGGTCAGATAAATACTACTTTATCCTTTACTACCTCATCAGCATCGTTTGTCCCATAAAGCTTTAAGCCTATGCTTGGGATGGCAGATTGCAATACATCTGCAATTGGGAAAAAAGCATCTTTTATATCCTCAAACTCTTCCAATTCATCAAATTCATCAATCGGTAAATACAAGTGAAACATTAAAATATAATCAGGTTCATTAATCCTGGCAAGTACCTTAAATATTTTTGCAAGCCATAATGATGAGGAAGTATTGAAATATTCCAGATTGAGTCTTAGATTTGTGGTCGGTCTTGCATGCAGGATATATTCTGTCACCCAATTGAGCACAGGTTCATATACTTTGGCGGCGTTTTCAGGAATTGATTTCCCGGAAAAAATAAAGTCACCTGTAAATGGATTTAATTCAATTTGTGGAGTTTTGAGTGTCTCTTCAATTATTAAATTTTGAAAATCTTTCATTATTGTTGTTTTGATGACTTTATAACAGATTGAAAATATCATTCAAATATAATCACCAAATTTAAAATTTACTTTCACACATTTACAGATTTTAATCAAATTCTGAATACCAATCATCAATTAATAATACCTCTTTATAAATGTATTTGCCAAAGTCTTGCTTATCTGATAAAACTTTCCTTAAATAATGGTTTGATATTTCAGAATATTTGACATCTTTTCCAAACTGAAGAAAATAAGGTTATAAGTGTTGATGGAATATTAAGTGATTTACAACTAATCATGTGCTATAATTGCGTAATTATGCCGTTTATGATCGAAGAAATAGTTAAAAAAATAACCCATTCTTTGAATAACACGAATTTTCATCCAAATATAGCCATCATTGGTCAAAAAATTGATTTTTAAATCTTAGTCCAATTTGATATTACAAACAGTATATATCATTCTGATTTTCTTCTTTTTATATTTAACAACCATACTTAAAAATCAAATTAGGCAAATATCGTTTATAAATTTCACCATTTTTTGACTAAAGGAACAATTTCAGTTATCAATGAAACTTTTATATTGATATATCTTTAAGTTTCATTGATTAACAAAAAATCAAAAACACCCTCTTTTTCCGATGACAGGGTTTTACCTATTGACTAAAGTAATCATAATGTCTAATTTTATTTTCTGAAGTTAAAGATAATTTTAATGAGAAATCGTGTTACTATAGACGATCTGAATATTAATAGTAATCAAAGAATTAATACTTTGGTTAATTTGGGCGGCAATGCAACAGATTCAGGTAAGGGTAATCCTGTTCTTAAAATGCTCGCCACTGAAGGTTGTGAAAACTTTGCCAGATATATTGAACTCTTAGGGCTCGCAAATGATTCCAATATAGTGGTTCTTTCTTCCCTGCACCATTATTATTATGACGCTGAAGAGATGATTAATGTCAAAACAGTTATTAACTTAAAGGAACTCAACCAGATAAAGCAACTTAAGAGTTTTCTTCATTCAAGTTTCCATATTTTTCCAGCTAACTGCAATTTTATCGGGTGTTTTATCAACAATAAAAAGCAGAACGGTTTTGTTTTGAGCACCGGTCCTTCGGACTCCTATTATAAAAGGAATTCTGATGCTATAGAAAACGGTATTGTGTCAAGTAGCCCATTCTTGAACATGATATACAATATGATTGATTCAAAGACCAATAAATACATGTCCGAACGGAGTGTCTCTTTTCTTTTAGGCGAACATGGTTTTAAAGTACTGGACATGACTGAACTTGATGGTCTTACATTTTTCTGTGCACAAAGCCTGCGGACTGCTGATAATTAATTATATATTCGAAATCGTTATTCTTGATTTTGATCATCATTTAATCAGAACTGATTTAATATGAAATTTAACTGATTATGGATTTTATTAATTACCTGGACCGACTTAAAATAATTCCGTTTTTAAAGAAATGGAAACTTTTAGGTATTCTACTTGG
>JBEKDR010000181.1:0-4788 GCA_050014255.1 Bacteroidales bacterium
AATAATTGTATGCAGAAGTCTCTCCAACCGGAATTATTTCCATTTCCGAAAGTTTTGCAATATTTACATGTAGTATAATAAATATAATTTTAACTTTAAGTGCTCATGGCATTCATTAGTTAAGGACTTTAATCATGTTACGAAAATTGGTCATCGTCATTCTGATTGCTTTTTTTACCCGAATAATTTGGGGGCAATCTGAAACATATACTATTAAAAAAGCCTCTTTCAGTTCGGATAAATATGATGAATTCTCTCCAGTATTTTATAAAAATGGAATCGTTTTTACTTCCAATCGGAATCTCGGCTTATCATATCACTCAACATCTCAGAATAAAGGACTTTTTAAAATCTATTATATTGATACTACCGGAAAGGCAGACTGGGAAAGTGCAAAGTTGTTTTCCAAAAACCTGGCAACTATCTTAAATGATGGCCCAGTAACTTTTAACAGGTCAAGAGACACTATTTATTTTTCCAGAAATCAGAATATTAGTGGCAAATTGAGTGATATTTCAGGTCCGAGGAATAAACTGGGTATTTTTTCAGCGGTTTTGGTTGCAGGTCAGTGGACCAAAGTGCGGGAACTAAGAATAAATAATGAGTGGTATAATGTAACCACTCCATGTCTTTCTCCTGACGGGAAAAAATTATTTTTTGCTTCCGACAAACCTGGAGGTTTCGGAGGTTCAGATCTTTATTATAGCCAGTGGAAGGACAATCGCTGGGAAGATCCTGTTAATTTAGGACCTGTTATTAATACGAAGGGAAATGAATCATATCCTTATATTAATCCATCTGGTGAACTTTTCTTTTCCTCAGATGGCCAACCGGGACATGGAGGAAAGGATATTTTCTTTTCACTTTCTTCTGATTCAACATGGCTTACACCTGTTTGCCTTGATGCCCCTATTAACTCAGAGTTTGATGATTTCGGAATAGTTACGGACACCTTGATGAATGAAGGATATTTCTCAAGCAACAGGGACAAAACAATTGATATTTACCATTTCAAAACAAATTCTTCACAAATCTTTTATAGTAACATCCAAAGAGAAAATCAATATTGTTTCATGCTAAATGACAGTGGAGCTATTGTAATCGATACTTTAAACCTTAAATATATCTGGGATTTCGGAGACGGGGAAAAAGCTACCGGGGCAAAAGAAAGACATTGTTTCCCGGCGAAAGGAAGATACAGTGTCAAACTTGATGTTTTTGATAAAGCCACTGGAAAGCTATTCTTCTCAAAATTAGCATATACCCTTGAAATTAAAGATTATAAACAACCATTTATTAGTTCTCCTGATTTTGTTATTAAAGGTGATACCGCGAAATTTGATGGACTCAGATCCAATATACCCGGATTTAAAATATTAAGTTATTCATGGGATTTTAGAGACGGGAATAAATCTTCAGGGGGAATAGTGAAACATGTATTCAAAGAAAAAGGAGAGTATCTCGTCAATATGGAATTGATCTTAAAATCAATCTCGACCGGTTATACTCATAAAACTGGTGTCTCAAAGAAAGTTCTGGTGCTTAATGATAAACAGGAAAGAGAATCATATTTAGCCAAAATGGATTCAGTTAGAACTTCGTTTCCTTTTATAGAAAAATATGAAAACAACCAAATAAAAACTCAATATTCAGCAGAATCGGAATTCAGAAAGGATGCAGTTTTTAATGTTGAATTACTTTCATCCAAAACTAAAATTGGAATTGATAGCTGGACTTTCCGGAATGTTCCAAAAAAGTATATTATAACTGAAAAATTTATTCCGGAAGATAGTACATATAGTTATATAGTAGACCAGCAAATGACCCTAATGGCAACGTACCCTGCATACAGCGAGCTGTTTGCACTTGGATTTAAAAATGTCAGAATAAAAATATTTGTCCTTACAGCACCAGCTGAAAAAGAACTTCATAATCTGATAAAAATAAATGGAGCTTTTGCTGATTCTTATTTCGATACCTCAGACAGGCTTACTTCGAATGCTTATATTATGCTTGACCAGATAGTAAAACTTATGAATAAGTATCCTTCTATGAAGCTTGAAGTTGCTGTTCACTCAGATAATACTGGTCCTGCAGCAACTAGTCTGGCATTATCTCAATTACGTGCACGTCTATTGGTTGGTTATCTGATGAACAGGGGTATAAATACAAAAAGACTGATTGCAACAGGATTTGGTGGATCTAAGCCCATCGCACCAAATTTTCTGGAGAAAGACAGGAAATTAAACCGGAGGATAGATTTTATCATCTTAAATAAATGATCTTTGGTGCTGATCTGAAGAGCATAACCATAAGAATCACTAAAAACTAATAAGGGATCAGTATAAACCAATAATAAATTATACCAAGTGTTTCACGGATTGTTTTTAGAAGTCTGTTTATTTTGGAACTATTATTTTTATAATCCGGAAGGGAAATGATGCCAATTTTATACTTTTCATTCAATACTCTATTGTAAGTCATCCAGGTTCGTCTGGCATGGGTCCCCATACTTATTATTTTAATCCCTTTAATATTTGTATGTGTCATTTTAAGCCAATCACGAAATGCTAAAGCGCTTGTCAGGGTTCTGTTTATTTTAACTTTTCTTCCTGAAACGGCTGTAATTAAAGAAGAATCTATCCCTAGAATTATTAGCCGTTTTTTAGCAAGTTCAGCATAAGAGATATAATTGTTGAAGATCCTTTGTTTTCCATCGAGTTTAGAAACGTCATATTCGGAGTTGAAGAGATAAGGGATTACTATTTTATGATCAATTGTTATATCTTTTACAAAAAGATTACGGTCTCCAAAATCACCCCAACTGTCATTGTCGAATTGTACCATAATAGAATCAATCATGTTCAGATGTCCCTTCCATTTGGTTGTATATTTTTTCTTTCTTTTCTCAGCGTAAAAATTGGCTGTGAGCGAATCATTTATAAACAGGTTAAAATGAGCACAATTTTCTCCTCCCAATTCGCTAAAAGCGTCAACTTCAATTGAATGTGGGCCTATATCAGTAATCCCAGATAAGCTTTTTTTGGGATAAAAAATCAGGTATCCATCTTCTGCAAGCCTAAAATATTCCGATGAAGATTTGATCCCTGTTGTAACAATATAATTATAACCATTTTTTCGAAATTCTTCATAGGCCATTTCAACAGCATAATCTGGAAGCCATCCTTCAACAATTAGTGTATTTGCATCGACTTGTTCTGATTTTGAAAGATAACCTGATAGATAATTGAAAGCAGGTTTTAGAAATATGTATCCGAGAGAGAGAATAGAAATAAAAATTATTATTAAGATAATCAATCCTTTTTTTCTCATGAGATTTATTCAGATAACTACTACTTTTTAATCGTTCACTTCTTTTAATTCTTGAATTACAATTCTGATCTGTAGCTGATGATTGTAGAACTCAAAGCACCTTTTTATATTTTCTAGCTCCATGATAATCGGCGGTTAAGCAATACACATCGCAATTTTATCTAGACCAAAAAACAGCTGTACAAAAATATTAAAATTAAGTATTCAATCAGCTTAATAAATGCAAACAAAATGAGGAAAATTGAACTTATTATACCAGGTTATAATTAAGAAATAACAATTGAAGAAACATTGGTAGATTTTCTTTCTTATATACCTGAAGCATATTTTTATGCCATAAACAATAATTCAAATGACAAAACTGTTGAGATAGCTGCAAAAATTTACTCAGAGAATAGTCTTAAGGGTGAAATATAAATAAATGTTCTTTTTGAAGATTAGTCAGTTACATCAATAATAATATATATGAAAGTAAAAATACTGATTCTTTTTATTTTAGTCGGCATATTAAGCTCATTGTTACGATTTGGTAATCGCGAGAACAATATAGCCAATGTGGAGTCTGATTCAGATTATTATTTAGATATGGCCCAGGTATTCGCTGGTCAAAAAGCAGAAATAAATTATAAATTTCTTTCGGGCAATGAACATCATTACAACCGACCATTCTTACCTTTTTGTGCAGGAATATTAGGTCATTATGTCCTGAACAATAATTATCCGGCTGCTTTCAGTATCATTAATATCCTAGCAGCAATTTTTATTGCTTATTTGTTTTTTATAATAGTCAACAGCTTTTATCCGACAATTAAATATCCTTGGTTCCCGTCTCTTTTATTTCTAACTGCATTCTCTCAGATGGATTGGGGATATCATATTCTAACTGAAACAATTGGATTAGCATTTGCTCTCGGAACATGCTACTTTGTATATAATTTAATCTGTCAGATTGAAAAAAAAGGACTGGAAAGTAATAAAAATTATTTGTATTACAAAGATTGGAAGGTATACTTAAATATTTTTCTATTATTTATAATTCAAATATTATCTTTTCTTGCTCGTGAAACTGCGTTCTTTGTGTTCATTTTTCTTATCTATATTACTCTAAATAGAAAATTGTATAATTGGAAATATCTACCGTTAGTTGTTACATTATTTTCAGTTTTTATTATTGCAAAAATACCTCAATCGATTTATGCCCAGATAAATAACACTCATATTCCAGAGATTTCTGTTAATTTATCGACTATGACTGATCCGGGATATATCCTTGATACATTCATTAAGTTAGGATTGGCCTTTAATATTGCCTGGTTAATAGTAATTCCTGCTGTTTTCTATTTAAAAAAAGGAAAATTGACGAGGATCCATGAGTTTATTATTGGATGGTCATTAGCTGCCTTAGGCTATATAGCAGCTGGTTATTTACATAATAAGTTAGATTTTGGATACCCG
>JBEKDR010000182.1:0-4756 GCA_050014255.1 Bacteroidales bacterium
GAGTAGCAATGTTCGCGTCATTTGGCTTCGCCGGGCTCGTTGCGATGAATCGCTCCCTGTTCTGGCATATTATGTGTGCCTTAATTGCGTACATAATCGAATTTAGCAGCAACCGGATACGGAGCTAACTTTTAATGCTAAACATAAAACGAACCTTGCTGTTACAATTAATTACACTATTACTAATTCTAGCCCATTCTGATAATAAGCAAAATCATCCGGCTGAATTGGAACAGGACATTAATCATTCTCCTTCACGCACTTCAACAATTTCATCAGCTACCAAACCATGAGCTTCGCGATGAACGGCAATAGCAGATTCTTTATCAGGAGCTTCTACAAGACAGAATACTTTGCCGTTTTTATCATCATACCAATACTTGAGGTATTTGACATTGAATTTTTTCTGAATTTCAAGGTCTTTAGCATGAGCACCCTTAACAGCTTCTTTGGTCAAGCCGGGGATATGTTTGTGTATATCTAAAAATAGTGGCATTTTTACCTCCTTTTTAAAAGTTAATTAGACTAAACAAAAATAAGACCAAAAAGACAGCATCCTTAATCAAGGATGTTGGCCAAAATGATAAACAAATTAATTCAGAATTAGTTCAAAATATTAATTAATTATAACAGTTCGTTTAATGTTTGTAAGTATTTCTAAAAATAATTTTATAAATATTTAACATTTGTAATTGTCATCCTTTCTACAGTTTTGCTCGGGCTTCAGTTTCCTGAAATGAATAATCTTGCTTAACTGAATAATGTTTCCGATATTTTATATCAGCGGCATTTCCTTCTTCAATCGACTTCACTTCACGAAAAAGCAACGTGAAATTTCAATCAGTAGGTGTCGCTTCTTTATCCTATAAAACACACCAGGCGAGTACCCACTATCTTGATTTAATTAATTTAATAATTTATGAGTATCGGGAATTACTAATAATTTACTGTGAGATTACCTTCGGTGAACTCGTCCCTCTGACGCGGGACTCGGTTCCTCGCTGGCGCTACTAATGACAACATTTTTAAGATGGAATGTTTCGGGAGCAGGAGATTCCTCATTCATCCACCTTAAGTTGGTATTTCCCTATGGACTGAGATTTGTTTGCGGTGGATTCTTTCGGAATGACATTTCAATTTTATGAGGGGGGAGGGGAAGAAGCAGCGATTCTACCATATCAATTTTCAAATTTATATCTCCGCTGGAGAATCGCCGCTTCTTCCCCTCCTTTGTCCCAAACAGAAAGTGTCATTCCGAATTAATCCACCAAACTCACTTACACATCCTATGTGTTATATGGTGGATTAATGAGGAATCTCTCGCTCTCTATGACAAAACCAGAAATCTTTATTCCAAATTAAGGAATCTTTATTTTTAAATGAACACACCAAAGAATATATCCCAAATAAGTTAAATCTCCGGGATTTTGTAATTTAGGGGGAGTCTAGTATAAGATTTAAGATTTATAGCATTGAAAATTCATTTGTATTATGTCTATATTTTAACAAATGCCTCACATAAAGTCCTATATACAGGCATTACAAATGATTTAGAAAGAAGATGTTACGAACATATACATAAGTTAGTAAAGGGATTTACTCAAAAATACAATGTTAATAAACTTATCTATTTTGAGATATTTGAAGATATTGATCTGGCTATATCGAGGGAAAAACAGATAAAAGGATATTCCCGTTCAAAAAAAGTAGCGCTTATTGATCAATTAAATAAAAATTGGGATGAACTAAGATATAATAAGAAACTTTAAACGGGTTAAAACATTCATACTCTGCTTCCCTCGCACAAAAATAAAACTGTCATTCCGAATGGAGTCGAAGGCCTGAGCAAAGCGAAGGGCCGACGGAATGAGGAACCGAGTCCCGCAGGGCGGGACGAGCTCACCGAAGGTAATCTCCAACTGAATGTCAAGGAAGATGAATAAAATGAATGAATTTAGGTGCATGATTGCCGGTACTCATATAATAATTTAATAGCATCAAGACAAAAAAAGTGACATCTTTTTCAGTCAGGGTTCGGGGCAAGACTCCGATAAGAGAAAGCCAGTCCTGGCACGGGATATTGACATCAGTTTTGAGTATCTTTTAGATAATGAATTAAACATTTCAACCATTCCATTGTTCTTATTACAATGATTGAATTGTTATTGAATATGAAACTGGTCTGTAATTTCTCTCATGAAAGAGAAATATCAATCTCACATATTGCCATTATGGCAACAAATGACAATACCGTCTTTTACTCACTTTTTTTATGATTTTGCTATGAAAAGTATTTTAAAAAAGATAGTCTCAATTACCTTTTTGCTGACATTGGCATTTAAGGTATTTGCTCCAACTAGTGAATCTGTTATTGTAATCAAACCTATGCCGCTGGAACCTTATAAAAGTCTTATTCACGCAATAGGTATGGTTGAAACTCAATTTGATACACTCGCTTATAATCCTCTTGAAGGAGCTGTAGGTTATTTCCAGATCCGTCCAATACGTCTTACGGATTATAATAGCAGAACGGGAAGCATGTATTCAAGGAATGACTTGTTCAATTATAAAATTTCCGAGAAGATTTTTTTATACTATGCTACAGAGATAGGCCCATACGATTTTGAACGAATTGCCAAGACCTGGAACGGTTCAGGGAAGAGTACTATTCTCTATTGGGAACAGGTAAAGAAGTTCCTTTAGGCAACCTGTAATAAAACAGGAATCCGCCTTCCTGTTTTATGAAAGTGCAATCGGGATGGTTATCCAGAAGAATTTTTTTTGTCGATTGGGTAACTATATAAACAGGTTTATCAATTTCACCATTTAACAGCCACTCTTTATTACTGCTTTCAATGTTGGCACCAGGCATTTTCCGGAAATAAAAATATGGTGCATAACTAAAATATCCGATTGTAGTAACATAAACATCCTGACCTGAAATGCTTTTATAGAAGTTAATTGCCGGAGCCTGCGAATACCCTTCAATTTTAGGAACCACCGCTTTCAGATAGAAAAAAATGCAGAAAGCCGTTGCATAGAACAGTGTAATTATTCCGCTGAAAAACTGTCTCCGTTTTATAATTACCACTGAAACAAAAAGGAATAAGAGATAAATAACACCAATCAGGAACTCATAGCCATTCCATTTTACCGGGGTGTTCAGACAGGCAATAGCAAAATCATCTTTTATATAAGGTGTTATAAGATCTTTATACCTGGCTACCAGAGGAATGCCGATAAGTATTATTGAAAATATTGTCCCTGTTACCAGGAGAAACCATGTAAGGTATTTTTTGAATATATCCCTGCCATTAACCAGTTCATATACAAAGGAAGCGGCAAAATAGGAAAGCGGAAAATATGCGAGAGATGAGTAGTGCACAATTTTTGTTTTAACAATTGAAAATAATATCATTACAACCCAGAAAAGGATAATCATCCATCTGAGAACATATTTGCCTTCATCAGCAGAAACAGGTTCTTTCCAGAAAAAAACCGGAAGTGCAAGAATCGAGATCGGAAAGCATCCCAGGAAAACGATCAGGAAATGATAATAAATAGGCCCTGAATGTCCGGCACCCGGTTTAAGAAACAGGTCTGCCTGGTATTTAAGAAATTCTCTGATAAACCAGAAACCATTATTGATCATTTCAGGTACAAACCATAACGAAGTAATTATTAAACAGGATATTGAGAAGATCAGTATGTTTTTCCAGTTTGAAATTTTTTTGAATTTCATGGTTGCCCAGTAGATCAGAACAGAAATAGCTATAATGAGCAATCCGACCGGACCTTTTGTGAGCGTTGCAAGACCGATCAAAATTCCTGCATATAAAGAATATTTTAATTCCTTGCTTTCATCTTTTTCTCTTATGCTTTTTGCAAGAAAGATAACAGACATAAAGATGAAATAATTAAAGAATGGATCAATAATTCCTGATTTAAAATACAAATGAGGCAGAAATGATCCGAGATAGGCAAGAGCCCATATTAAACCGAATTTTTCGTCATATAACCTTTTTCCGGTAAAATATAATGTTATAAGAGTAATGATTCCTATTACTGCATTTGGGAACCGGGCAGCAAACTCATTAATTCCGAATAACTTCATACTCAAAGCCTGCATCCAGAAGAATAGTGGCGGCTTTTCCCAGAATGGATGAAAGTCAATTTGTACACGGCTGAAATTGCCGGTGACTATCATCTCCCTTGCAGATTCAGCAAAATTGATCTCATCCCAGTCGAAAAGGTGTACAGAGCCCAGGAAAGGTATAAAAAAAAGAATTGCTGAAATGCCTATTATTATTGGATAGATCTTTTTATTCATAACTGACTAGTTAACCAGAAGCCTCCATTTGTAAATTCCTGTCTTAGTTAAAAAGTAAAGGAATGATACACCCATTACTCCAAAACCGTACCTGATGCTTCTTCTGAAATTAATGCTCGATGCTTCTTCAAAATATTTAGTGGGGCAGGTTATCTCGGCTATCCGGAATCCTTTGTAAAACAGCAGCGCAATCATTTCATTATCAAAGATGAAATCATCAGAGTTCAAATCAAAATTTATTTTTTTCAGTACCTCGGCAGAATATGCCCGGTAACCAGTATGATATTCAGTCAATTTCTGGTTCATTAAAACATTCTGGAAAAAGGTCAGGAACCTGTTGGCGAAATATTTATATTTTGGCATTCCACCGGTCAACGCGCCTTTCCCTAATATCCTCGATCCAAATACAACCGGATATAAACCGCT
>JBEKDR010000183.1:0-4755 GCA_050014255.1 Bacteroidales bacterium
AAGACATTTCCCGAAACATTTAAGAGATTTTTTATTATCAATATTGTTATCCCGCAAATAATTCGCATAATTAATAAGCACCTCAATATAACTTCTAGGAGATGATTTTGATCTGGTTTTTGCCCGTTCAAGGGCATCTATAAGTAACTCTTCACCTCTCTTTAAATCACCACTATTGGTCAGAAATATTGAATAACTATTAATTATATTATAAGCCATTGGTGAGTTATTTGCTATAGCGATTGGTATTACTTTTTTATAATATTCTCCTGCTTCAGCAGTTAGTTTCAGGGCTCCATATGTTATTGCGGAACTATTCATCAGATTGATATAGTTGTCATTGATCTTTAAGTTAAATTGTTTATAGAGCGATTCAGATTTGTCAAGGTATATTTTAGCTTTTGAGAAATCAGCGAGCCTGCTGTAACATACTCCCATACTCTCATAAAGATCAGCAGTAATCTCATGAGAAACACTGTCGGGTTTGCTGTTTGATATGGTCAAAGCAATATTTAAATAGTTCAATGCTTTTTCATACTCCTGAAGTTCTATGTAAGCTGAACCAAGACTAAAATATATGTTTGCCAGAATCGGGTTTGATTCCCCATTTATTTTCTTTTCAGCTTCCAGAGCTCTAGATGAATACTCTTCATGTTTTTTAAAATCGCCAAGATTAAGGTATGCCAAACCGATATTATAAAGTGCCCTGGCGTATCGCTCATCATATTCACCGTTTTTAACTTTATATGCAATACATAGATCGAGGTATCGGATTGATTCATTAAAACTTTTTGTAAGTAAGTAGTAAATACCTATAAGATAGTAAGATTCAGATAAAACAGAATCATTTATACTACCAGAACTTATTTTTTGAATTATTTTTTCAATTAAGTGCCGGCTTCGTGCCGTATCTCCACCTGATAGTACTTTAGAAAGAGAACTTTTAAGTGATTCATTTAGCAGCACGACTTCCTTTGATGATTTGTCAATAACATGAGGAATAGTGTTTATGACAGAGCTATTTCTCCCGGAATTATCAATGTATGTACCTTTGCCAAGGGTCGACGATGATTGATAAGAACCGGCAGATATAAATAAATATATAATGACAAATCTGGCAATTTGCTTGTTAAAAATCATGAATTAAGCAATAGTTTAAGATAGACCCCAAATATAAATACGGGTCAAATATAATAAAACCAAATCAAATTTATTAATTGTACAAAAAAATGCGCTCTGTAATTATCTGATTATGTGAGGATAAAAAAATATTTTAAAAATAATCGATTTTTTCATGTCACAAAACAGCATCCTCCGACATGTAACAGTATAGAAATTAAATTACGAATTACCCAAACTAATAAAAAAAGCTATGAAAACCCTGAATTCAAAATTGACAAAAGACATTTTAACTGAGTTTGCACTTTCAGTTCAAGAGATGATTAATGTACGCGGCGGAGAAGGTGACCCGATTATAAAACCACCAACACCCCCGATCATAATCTGAGGATATTAATTTTTTCTGTTTTGGCGAAAACAGAAATATTGAATTTCCATTTTTTAATTGATTTTAAGAATTTAAGATTTATTAAATCCGATAATAAGCGAGTTGCTTCATTGAAGTACTCCATAATAATATTATACTGCTGATAATGAGTAGTTTATTTGAATCATTAGAGGCAGCAGGAAATATGAGATATATTTTAACGAAATAATATTTGATATCCATGAAAACAATTGATTTTTCATATTTCATCGAAAGGTTTATTGCCTGTGAGATGAGCGAAACAGAAAAACAGTGGTTCCTGAGAGAGCTTGAAGGTAACGAAAAACTCAGAGATGAAGTCAATCTCAGGAAGCGTACCGACGAGATTCTAAAGAACCAGAACGTAATTTCATTAAGAAGTAAGCTCGCAAGAATTGAAAATCAGCGAAAAGAAGTACCGCAGTCTTTAAAGAATTCAAAGAAAACGACTTACGTCAAATATGCAGCTGTTTTTGCAGGCCTTATTCTGATTGGAAGTATTACTTTGTTTTCGGGAAAGAGTCTAACCGGGGAGAAAATAATGAAACGCTATTATAAGGTATATGAACCTCCCACAAGTTCAAGGTCGGCTCAGTCAGGAACAGATGCTGATTTCACACTGGCCCTTGAGTTTTATAATACTCATGATTATGAGAAAGCAGCGGTTCTTTTCAGCAAAGTGCTTGAAAACAAACCGAATGATATGCAGACCGTTTTACTAAAAGGAGTCGCAAATTTTGAAGAAAAGAAGTATCCGGAAGCAAAACAATCATTTGGCAAGGTGATAGATGACAAAGACAACCTCTATATTGACCAGGCTCAGTGGTATCTGGCTTTATGTTACCTCAACACTAATGAAAAAGATAAGGCAAAACAACTCTTTAAATTAATAGGGACAGATAACGGTATTTATAAGAATGATGCAAGAAAGATTCTAAGAGGATTGAAGTAATTAAATAATAACCCTCTCATTAATGGAACAATTAGCAGGTGGTAAAAATTCACAATTGAAGATCAGGGGAATGGAGAACGATATGAATTCATTGAATAATAATATGATAAATTGTCCAACAGTATTGACAGGGATTTCACATGAGATGAGAACCAACATGAACGCAATTGTTGCATTCTCTTTTCTGATGAAAGATAGTAGTTGCAATAATTCAGACCGTGAAGAATTCAGCAGTCAGATATTAAATGCATGTGAACAATTAATTGGTCTGTTCGATAGTTTTCTTGATTCGGCTATAATTGATACGGGTAATTCAAAAGCTGATTCAAAAATATGCAGACTGGATAGTTTTCTTGATGACCTTCTTTCAGAATTCAGGGAAGAACTACACAAAGAAGGTCACAAGGATATTGAACTGGTCACTGAGATACAGTTCTCAAATTCAATTGAGGTAATTATTGATAAGAACAAGATTTACAGGGTAATTCGCAGTCTGTTCCAGAATTCAATAAAAAATACCAATTCAGGGTATGTTAAGATTGGTTACTTTCTCAGGGACGATAAAGTAAACTTTTATGTTCTCGACTCCGGCCAGGGTTATTTCAAATGCAAAGAATTTATTCAAACAGAGAATTTGAATGAATCGCTTATTCTTCACAATGATACCTATACAGCTATCAATATTACCCTGGCCAAAAAGCTAGTTCAGATGTTGGACGGAACTATCTGTATTGAATGCAACGGCCTTGCCGGAACAGGAATCTATTTTTCTATTCCTGTAAAAGTGGTAGCAAACTCCGACATTGATTTAAATAAATATTTAAATACCATGATCGCGATCTGATAAAAACCAGTGCAATTATTTTCGATGTCTGAATTCAATCAGCATGAGAGCGAATGGCTGTTTTACCAATAGACAGCCATTTTTTTTATTTTTTCAATTCAATAATCTTTGCTTCAGTTCTTCTGTTTAATTTTCTGCCTTCAACCGTCACATTATCGCCGAGTGGTGAAGTGTTACCGTATCCTTTATATCTAAGTCGTGCAGAAGAAATCCCCTTTTTGACAAGGTAGTTAACAACCGATAAAGCTCTCTTTTCAGATAGTGCCATATTATATTGCTCTGATCCGGTGGAATCAGTATAACCACCAATTTCCATAACAAGGTTTTTGTTTTCTGATAAAAGGGTTGCAAGATTATCCAATTCTGTTATGGATTCTTTCTTTAATTGCCAGGAGTCAATTTCATAGAACACATTTGAAAGCTGCATCTTCTCTCCTACAACAGCAGGATTCAGAATTATTTTTTTAATAAAAGGTTTTGAAGCAGTGTGTAACCCTTCAAACATAAAATTGTCGGAATAAAAGAGGTACCCGGGTCTGCTGACATTTATCCCGTAATTGTATCCTGAAGGAAGACAAACGAGGAAATTACCTGTTTCGTCAGTAGTATTTTTTACAATTATCTTCCCCGTTGAAAGATTAATCAGTTCATAATCTGCTCTTAATAATTTGCCGGTTTCTTTGTCATACACTTTGCCTTTCATGTAAGATACCGGATTGGGTCTGGCCGATTCATAAAGGTTAAACGAGAAAATATCCTTCCCTTTAGACTTATCACGTACTGATGAATAATATGCTTTTTGTCCGCCTGCTTCGATTATAAGCCCCATTTCATCATTATAGGTGTTTATAGGGTATCCAAGATTCTTTGGATCTGTCCAGGTGCTGTCATCATTCATTCTGGTTACAAAAAGATCATATCCTCCCATTCCGACCTTGCCGTCAGAAGCAAAATAAAGAGTTTTTCCATCAAAATGTATGAAGGGAGACATTTCATCACCATCTGTGTTAATGACACTTCCAAGGTTCACCGGTTCTGTCCACTTATTTTTATCATTTAATCGTGTAAGCCAGATATCTTTGCCGCCAAAACCACCGGGCCTGCTACTCGAAAAGAAAAGTGTTTTGCCATCTGCACTGATTGACGGTGTTGATTCCCATCGGTTTGTATTAACAGGAGCTCCAAGATTAACCGGTTCTGACCACTTCCCATTTTTAAAAGCTGAAAAATACAGATCACAATTTCCAAGGCCACCAGGACGATTGCAGGCTGTAAAATACATATAAGTCCCATCAGACGAGAGAGTTTGAGCCCCTTCATTTTGAATTGTATTAAGCGGAGCTCCGGCATTAACTGCCTTCTGCCATTTATTATCCGAGTAGGTGCTTATATAAAAATCCTCCTGAACGACTCCGGTAAAATCAGGATTATTTG
>JBEKDR010000184.1:0-4710 GCA_050014255.1 Bacteroidales bacterium
GCAGGTTAAATGAGTATTTACTCCCCTGCAGATTTACAAGTGCCCTGTATGTGCGATTGTATTCAGGCGTAAATTCAAACTTACCAACACCTGAATAACCTCCCGTAATGTGTCTGATCATGTTATTATTTTCATCAATAATATCGGCTTTGAATTCTGCCGGATATCCCCTGCCATCTGTTGCTTTACAGGCAATTACAGTACTGATCCCATCGACCATCTTCCCGCTCTCAGGGAAGAATTGAAGATTAATCCCTGGTTTTAGTGGAATAGATAATCGTTGCTCTTTAATAACGGTCTTGCCTGAAAGAATAAGCCTTATGTCGACAAACGGGCAGGAAAGCGAGGATGGAACAAAAAAACCCATCGATTCGTTTAGAAACTTTTTAACAGCGAAAGTTTTTCGTACGCTCAGAGTATCATTAAGTCTTGCAAGTACTTCGAGCTTTTTATCCTGGGCCTGGTATTCATCCGGAAGGATTGTCTTAATATGTAACTCCACTGAGTCACCCTCAATACTTCTTCTTATTACCGGATTTACTAAAATCATATGTGTGAAATCCGACTGATGAACCTGGATCTCTTTATCAAAAAGATATTCACCCTGAAAATTTCTCATATATTGAGTATAGGCTCTCAGCCGGTAAATCCCATTTTTTGCATCCTTTTTAAGCAAAAAATCACCGTATGACCTGCCATTATTGATAATGAGCTTCAGATGCTTTTCCGGGCTATTATCTGCATTGATCAGATCGACGTACAATACCCTGCTGAGTGAGGTTGAATCCATATGCAGGTTGTCCAGCACCCAGGCACTGAACCAGATGGTATCTCCCGCAAGATAATCAGGTCGGTCTGTCTCCACATAGACGTTTTCAACAGCAACAAGGTTATTGTTCATCTCCCCTACAAGCGAGTCAGCACTGATAACTTCTTTTTCAGGTGGTCGACGATTTTCAGAATAAAATATATTGTTATTTTCCCAGTATGCAATTTGCTTCCGTTCATTTATATACGGCATCACGCATGAGTTTTGGCCCCAGAAAGCAGGGCTATATGGCTTCAAAAGCAGTTTTTCTGTCTCTGAATCAAAGGCCAAAGAATTGCCCGATAATAAATACTTTGCCTTGAAGTTGATCTGCTGCCTCATTTCAGTTAATGCTTCATGCGAGACCTGATCTCTTACAGCATTACATATCCTGGAAGAATCGGGTACAACGACAAAAATGGTGATTCCGGATATATTCTGCCGGGGTTTGTTTTTACTTATCAGCCTGTATTCTTCACTCGTACTGACCCAGTCTATAAAGTAATCCTCCATGTTTCCCCTGGGGTGAGAAAAAGATATTTCAGCAGAGTTAAATCTGTCACTCTGCCATACTGGTTGTGTCCCCTGAATTCGTTCCTTTTTTCCTGATCTGAACCTGCTGGTAATATACAGAACAGAGGTATCTGCGAGGTTGATGTAATATGTATTTATTGTTTTATCCAGATCGACTCTTACCATGGCAATCTGATTACTGTCTTGCATAATATAGCCTTTCCGGGTAATGAATTGTTCGACCATTATCGGAAGGTTAATGTAGGGATCAATATTAAACTCCAGTCTGTTCCCGGTAAGACCGGGAATATAATCCCCGGTTGATGCATATCGGGAAATCGATGGTTGATAATCGGTTAACCCCCTACTGCCGATTTTCATTTGCGCATAACTTTCAAACAGGCTGTTAACTGTTGAATCTGTCGATGAACTGATGTGGCAATATACAAGTTCCCTCTGTGAATTACCCTGGGGTCCGGAATTGTAATCTGCGCGTAATTTTTCAAGAGCTTTCTTAAAGATCAAATTATACTGTAAAAGTTTTTTATTGCCTGAGTAGCTATTATGAACTTCAAGAGCAGTAAGTGAAATTAAAACTGAATCAACCTGATTATTTATAATTAAAGTCTCTTCTTTAAAGCCGAATTTTCTGATCCTCAGAGCAGCCGGGAACTCAAGAGGACCAAGAATAAATTCTCCTTTTGAATTTGACTTTGCAAATGATGTTTTATTGCTGTTAAAGATATCTGCAAAACAAACCGGATAGTTAGTGTTTAATTCAGTTAACCGACCTTTAATAAAACCTTTTTTTTGAAATCTTTCTGTTTCAGCAAGTTCAATTTGCTGGTGGCCATAGGTTTGAGCCTGAAGAGGTAAATGCAAAACAATGATTAAATTCAATAAAAGAAAATGATTTTTATTCATAGGATTCTCTACATAATGATATTATTGTTAAATAATTAACAAACAAAAACTATACCAGATAAATTTAAATGATGTATAATCTTGGACTTATTTTAGCGAGGTTTTTGCCAGTCCTGGTAGGTGAACGATAAGTCTTGGGTCACGATGAATTGTCTAAACGGTACCAAGTACCGATAAGTGAACGAGAAGTTTGGTGTCATGATGAAATAGTCTTGATGGAGAGCAAAAAACAAGGCACCAGCGCGTCGGCCGGCAGCCCTATTGACTTTGTCTCGGCAGCAGGATCAGTCTAGGTGTTACAAGATTTTATAAGTTGCTGAAAGTTCACTCTCATAGAATTTATAATGCCTTACGGATTTGTCCGGGCTGCCGAAGCCAATTAATTAAACCGTCCGAATTATAAGCCGTTTTTAAATAGATGAACGAGCAGTTAAGGGTCACGATGATGTTGTCTAGATTATATAAGTCCTGGTAGATGGGCACAGTTAATTATGTCAAAACAAAGGAGTCAATGTGAGATTACTTTTGAGACAGCTGAAAACCACTCCCAGAGATCACTGGAGAAGCTTTGCAACGGCTTTTATCAAAAAAAAACAATGATATAGGCCTTTTCTTTAATAACTGTATTCTATAATGCCCCAAAATGTTCAGCAGTACGTACCATTTGGGATACAAAAGACATTTCATTATCATACCAGGCTAC
The DNA here is from genome assembly GCA_050014255.1 of Bacteroidales bacterium. GTDB lineage: Bacteria > Bacteroidota > Bacteroidia > Bacteroidales > VadinHA17 > LD21. The sequence continues at coordinate 2,949 of JBEKDR010000184.1, forward strand.
TGTTTTTATCAGTTGACTTTCATCAGCAGTGATCACTTTAGTTTGCGTCGAATCGAAAAGCGAACCAAAGCTAATCCCAATGACATCACTTGAGACAATGGGATCTTCATTATAGCCGTACGACTCATTTGCAGCCGTTTTCATAGTTTTATTTATTTCTTCTGCACTAACCTTCTTCTTCAGAATTGTAAAAAGTTCTACTACCGAACCCGAATGAACAGGTACTCGTTGAGAAGAACCATCGAGTTTACCATTTAATTCAGGAATTACCAAACCAATTGCTTTAGCTGCCCCTGTAGTATATGGAACAATATTTGTGGCAGCTGCCCGTGATTTACGATAATTCACTTTTGGGTCGGGTGTGTCCATCAATGGTTGAGAGTTGGTATAAGCATGGATGGTTGTCATTTGCCCTGTAATAATTCCAAAATTGTCGTTAAGTACTTTTGCCATTGGAGCTAGGCAGTTGGTGGTGCATGAAGCGCAACTGATCAGCTCGTCATTGTTTTGCAAGATGTGGTGATTTACATTATAAACTATTGTTTTCACATCCTTGTCCGATGGTGCTGAGATAATAACTTTCTTTGCACCAGCACTAAAATGATTGGAAGCTTTTTCTTTCGATTCGAAAATACCAGTACATTCCAGTACCAGATCAATCTTATGTTTTGACCAAGGCAGATTATGAGGAGTCCGTTCTGCATATACAGCAATTGACTTATTATCCACAATTAATGCATTTTCTGTATGGCCCACAATAGCTTTGAAAGTACCCTGAATGGAATCATATTTAAGCAAATAGGCGAGCATTGAAGGAGCACTTAAATCGTTAATAGCAACAACTTCCAATTTCTTACTTTTCATTATCTCCCGGAAGGCCAAACGTCCTATTCGCCCGAACCCGTTAATAGCTACTTTAATCATAACACAATCTATTAAAAATTTATTACAAAGTATATTTATTTGATAAGCCCAAAGGTATAACGTGTAATTGATGTCAACAAAAACAATTCCTTCAATTAAGGCTAAAAATAATAACTAAATCTATATGAAGCAGCACTTTTACCTATCTTGACTTACGATCAAAATAAGTCTTAATAATCAATCAATTACAATTTGTCATAGATCCAACTTTTCAATCCTTTGCTTAAGAATTTAACGAGATTTCTTGGTTATCAATGGCTTATAACGGACCGGCGGTTTAATTGAGTTGGCGTCCGTGTCGGGGTGCCGCTTTTTTTGCCAGTCCTGGTAGATGGACCAATACCCACTGGTCACGATGAAATTGTCTTGACGGTACCAAGTCCGGGTGACGGCTGTGAGTTTTGGGTCACGATGAAACAGTCCAGATGGCGAGCAAAAAACAAGGCACCATCCGCCAGCTGGCGGAGTCGGCCGGCAGCCCTATTGACTTTGTCTTGGTAGCAGGATCAGTCCGGGTGCCACAAGATTTGATAAGTTGCTGAAAGTTCACTCTCATAGACTTTATAATGCATTACGGAGTTGTCCGGGCTGCCGAAGCCAATTAATTAAACCGACCGAGTTGGGCGAAGCCTTTTTTTTCTGTCAATCAGGCCGTAAATTGTCTCGTTATTCTAATGTTTGTTTAAAAAGTAACTGTCCCGTGGTTATATTAGATAATTGAAGCTGCCTATTTATTGAATTTGTCAAGCATTGCTTTTGGTACTTTATCAGGTGACCCACAATCAAAAGGAGGTTCGGGATCATATTCAATTGCAAGTTGATACATCATTGCCATTTG
>JBEKDR010000185.1:0-5820 GCA_050014255.1 Bacteroidales bacterium
GGCAGCGCTCATTGATAACAATATTCAGCTTAATGAAGGTAATCTTGATATAGATCCTCGAACTATAACCTGGAAAAGGGTTATGGATATGAATGAAAGATCACTTCGTGATATCATCATTGGGCTAGGTGGTTCAAGTCAAGGTGTGCCCCGGGAATCAGGTTTTAATATAACAGCGGCATCTGAGGTGATGGCCATACTTTGTATCGCTAAAGATCTCATGGACCTTAAAAAGAGGCTTGGGGACATCTTCGTAGGTTATACTTATGGTGGAAAACCTGTATTTGCTCGGGATCTTAAAGCACAGGGAGCGATGACTGCACTGTTGAAAGAGGCCATAAAGCCAAATCTGGTGCAGACTCTTGAAGGTACCCCGGCGATAATTCATGGAGGCCCGTTTGCCAATATAGCCCAGGGAACAAATTCAATCATTGCAACAAAAATGGGACTCACCTTTAGTGATTATGTCGTAACTGAAGCAGGTTTTGCAAGTGAACTAGGGGCAGAAAAATTCTTCAATATTAAGTCCCGTTTTGGCAATCTTAATACAAATGCAGTTGTTATAGTAGCAACAATACGTGCCCTTAAGTATCATGGAGGTCTCAAGCTATCGGAATTGCTCAAAGAAGATCTGAGCGCTCTTAAAAATGGATTTGACAACCTCGACAAACATATCGAAAACATGAGATATTATGGGTTCAATCCTGTGATTTCAATAAATAAATTTGATAAAGATACTGAAGCAGAAACTAATCTTCTTAAGGAACATTGTAATTCACAAAATGTTCTTGTTGCTATTAATGAAGCGTGGTCGAAGGGTGGCGAAGGAGCAATCGAACTAGCTAATATGATAGTTAAAGCAGTAAATATTTGTCCCGATCATTTAATACCTCTCTACGAACTTGAATGGTCCTTTGAAAAGAAAATTGAAACCATAGCCTCCAGAATGTATGGTGCGGATCATGTTGAATATACCGTACTTGCCAAGCAGCAGCTTAAGAGGATAGAAGAACTAGGACTAGGTAATCTGGCGGTATGCATAGCAAAAACACAGAAATCTCTTTCAGACAACGAACATAAAAAAGGCTGTCCCAAAGGTTTTACTTTCAAAATCAGGGAAGTTGAACTCTCCTCCGGAGCAGGCTTTATAGTACCGATTGCCGGTACGATAATGCGTATGCCGGGTCTGCCATCGAATCCTTCTGCTGAAAAGATAGATATCGATGAAAATGGTAAGATATCAGGTCTTTTCTAAACTATTATTTAATTCTGATTAATCAATCAGGTATTTTTTCACGAGGGAAACAATATGAAAAAGATGACAGCTATACCACGAAAGTAAAGTTGTTTGATTCAGATGATATTGAAGGTTATATAGATACTGAGAATTAATGTAATATATATAACAAAAGGTAAAATCTATATTATTAACTCCTTCAAAACGTATTGGTGTCGCTGCCGACCATGGAGGATTTGAATTGAAAATGCAACTGACTGCTACTCTTAAAGATGCAGGTTTCATCATAATGGACTTCGGAGCCAATAAGTTAGACAAGGTAGATGATTATCCGGATTTTGTAGCACCCTTGGCAAGAGCTGTTGCTAGAGGCGATTTAAACAAGGTAGTGGCCATCTGTGGCAGTGGTGTTGGAACATGTATTGCTGCTAATAAAATACCTGGTGCGCGTGCAGCGCTGATTACGGATCCTTTCTCAGCTCATCAGTGTATGAAGGATGACAACATGAATATTATTTGTCTGGGTGGTTATGTTACAGCATATTCCCTTGCTCTGAAACTTGTCAGAATATTTTTGAATTCAACCTTTAAAGGGACTGAAAGGTGTGTACGTCGTCTTAGAAAAGTATTAGCGCGGGAATTGGAAATATCAGCTAAACTCATGTAATTATTTAAATTACATGGATTTAGGTTGGTAGCTTACTGAACCTGGAGGGTACATAAAGATAATAGCCTTTAGTATTTCACCCATTTCACCCTTCCAAATAAGGAAAAACTTTAAATTTTATTAATTCAACCAATTCTGGCTACATAAAGTAATAACAATCAGATATATCCAAGGTGATAATCCTCTTGTTGCAAATTTCACCCTGGAATTTCTTTTTTATAAATGTTACTTGTTTTTCTTCCATTGCACAGATCATGTCAGCCCAATGGATATGTTCAGGTGAAATTTTTACTTTTGCAGTATACGCTGTTCCTGCAGATTTAGTTGCATGCAAATCAATTGAAGCATATACGAACGATGCTGTGGGGCTGCGCATCTGATTATAATGACACACAAAAAGTAATTTCAAATTAATTATTTTTGTTCTTAATGAAATAAAAACCTGTTATATACTCACCCCATAATACAAAACAGAACAAAGATAGAAAGTTTATTTCCATAAACTTTTGTATTAAACTTTGAAAAACATGATTATAGAATATTAGAAATCTACTCTAGCTGTTCTTGAAAGTTAAGATAATTTGATTCTTAATGAAATAAAACACCTCCATCAATCAATTTGATGGAGGTGTAAAAAGATTGTTAAAAGAGTGAATAAAATCATAAAAACTCACTCATTTCTGACTTGCTAGTTCATAATAAGTTCATAAAATAACGTAACGTATTGTAAAACAGCAAATACATGTCGGGGTGATCTGACTCGAACAGACGACCCCTTGCACCCCATGCAAGTTTAATTAATCTCTATATTATTGTAATGGTCTATATAATAGCCTGTTATTGATATGTTTAAAATATTTAATTTGTTTTAAATTATATTAATTTGTATCTTTACTGTACATAAAACTGTACATGTTTTTTCTAATTTAATCTCATGAGTACTGTAAAATTTACGATACTAACCGACAGGAAGAATAAAGCCGGAAGATACCCAATAGCTTTAAGGATTACAACCGGGAATTATAGGAAATATGTTCTGACAGGTTACCACTGTCTGAAAAATGAATGGGATGAAGAAACAGAAACCGTAACCAGCAATTATTCTCTTAAAACTCCATCAAGATCATTTCTAAATGCTTATCTGACCAAATATAAGGCAAAGGCTCAGGATGTACAAGATCAATTGGTAAAAGACGGATTATCAGATTATTCGCCTGACCAATTCCTTAATATTTACGGGAAAAAGAGTAAAGTAAGGCTAACAGTATTTAAGGCTTTTTCATCAAGAATAGATGAATTAAATGAATTAGGGCGAGTTGGCTATGCGAGTGTCTTTAAGAATGTGCTGGGAGTATTTAAAACATTCAGAAAGAATCAGGATCTATTTTTGAGAGATCTTACACCGAATGTTTTAAGTGATTGGATAGCCTTTCTTCGACAGGATAGACATGTTGCTGATTCAACTATAAATAATTATTTAAGGACTACCAGAACATTATTTTTATATGCAATAAAGAAAGGGTGGGTGAGGAGGGAAAGCTATCCATTCAATGAGTTCAAGGTGTCAGAATTCGGTACAGAAACTAGCCCTAGGGCATTAGATAATAACAAGCTGGAAGAATTGCTCAATAAGGATGCTTTTCCTGACCTGCAACTTGCAAAGGATATTTTCGTTTTTTCATTCTTTGGACGTGGTATTTCATTTATTGATATTGCATTATTAACAGTAAAGAATATACAGGATGGGCTTATCATTTATGAGCGGAAGAAAATGGCAAAAAAACCTGTGAAAGTTGCATTCCCTATTCGTCCAGAAATTCAGGATATTATAGACAGATATCAAAATCCGGATAGAGGATATTTATTCCCAATTCTGAATGTCAACGTTCATAAGTCGGAACGACAAAAGCTTGACCGGATTGGCAAAGTGAGAAAGAAAGTAAACCGTGATTTGAAAATTTTAGGTAAACAGTCCGGAGTCGAAGGACTTACAACCTACTGGGCAAGACATTCATATGCTTCATATATGTTTAGAAAAGGTATGCCGGTCATGATGATAAAGGAATCTTTAAGACATAAGAACTTGAAGACAACCGAGATTTATCTTAAGTCTCTTGGACTTGATGCCATTGCTAATTTTGAAGACCAGGTATTTAACAACATGTGAGTGGGAGATTGGATAATTATCAATCTTGTTTTAATGTGAGATTTGCATAATTTCAATTCATATACACAATATATTTCAATTCCTTATCTCTTTCTGTATTAAATCAAAAGATTGCGGAAAGGAAGTTATCCAGAACAAAGAAGATACGCATGCAGCGGAAAAATCGCTGTGAGGTCACTTTTGCACTAATAGTTTCAAAAGGTGCGGAAATAAAATTCCACAGTTCAAATAATATGCTCATCTAGTGTGAAAATCACTTGAATATCTCTTTCGCGATAAAAATTCCATAGTTGCAGAAATAAAATTCTGCAGTTCAAATAATATGCATATTCAGTGGGAAAATCGATTGAAGGTCTTTTTTGCAGCAATAGGTTCAAAATGTAAGGTGCTGAAATAATATTCCCTAGTTCAATAATGTCCGCATTTAGCGGAAAAATCGCTTGAAGGCCTCTTTTGAGTAAATATCATGCAAAGTTGCAGAAGAATTCTAAATGGAACAATGAATCGCCAGCCTTGAGGATTGAGTAACTTAGTCTTTTCTACTGCCATTAAATGAAAGCAGCAATATATATAAGAACTAAAACAAATAAAAAGGACTACAGCAGTCAATTTATCCATTTATCAAATTTTGCTTCCATTAACGGATGGCAATCTGAGATATTTTCGGAAACTCTGAATGACATGAGATCGCAACATGTTAAAAAAGAACTTTTATCTCGGTTGTACAGAAATGAATTTGATGTTATAATAGTTTATAAGTTTGCTGACTGGTCCATTAGACTGTCTGACTTGTTAAAGGAAATAAATTTGGTGACGTCAAAAGGGAAAAGATTTTTTTCATATTCGGAGAACTTTGATTCAGCAAGTCCAACAGGTAGAATATTTTTAATGACACTGTCAATATTAAAAGAGTTTGAACAGTCTCTTAATCAGGTGTCAACAGAAGAGTTTACAGGATGCAGTATTCCAGTTCGCGATCAGGGCGAGAATAATTTATCAGGCACGGTTTTTAGAGCTAATTTAATGAATGGCTTAAAGAATACCAACAAATCACAATATGACATAATTGATTTGCATGAAGCATGTGTATTCACTGGGTATAGCAAACATACTCTATACCAAATGACTTCCCTCCATACGATTCCATTCATCAAGCGACCTGGTGGAAGGAAGATCTTCTTTTCAAAGAAAACCCTTGAGAATTGGTTAATGAACGGTGTTGAGGAATAAGCCAGTTGATTTGTAAAATTTAATTCAAAAAAAAGACAACAATGGAGAACGATCAAGTGCCTCTTAGAGCGAATAGATTATGCATCAGGTGTAATGCTCCTTTGGAACCTAATGAACATGGAAACAGGAAAGCGCATCAGACTTGTGCTTATGAGCATAAAAAACAGGCCCAAAAAGAGAAATATAAAGTCGGAAATTCTGCAAAACTTATGATCCAGAAAAACGAGGCTATTGCGGCACGTTTATATCAGATGGATAAACATAAAATGGGCATTCCTTATATGGTTGCTTTGGAACATGGACTAAATTTTAGCTGCCCCTCCACGTTAAATAACAGACAAAATAAGAAAGTTTATTTTTTTGATCAATATGGATATTCAATAGAAACTGTTAATGGTGATCATTTAATTTTCATCTATCATGAATCCGATTTTCAATAGTACGGTTAATCCACTCCAGGAACATCTAACTAATCAGGAGACAATTAGAAAGGACAATTGTTTTATAGGGTATTTTTTT
>JBEKDR010000186.1:0-4638 GCA_050014255.1 Bacteroidales bacterium
TAAGATTGAAGAACAGATGAATGATTCATCTATCTCAATAAACTTTGATTCTCTTAGTATTGAACATATTTTGCCCCAAACCCCAACAGATGTATATTGGACAACAAGATTCACAATAGACGACAGAATTAAAAGAACAAATAATTTAGGAAATTTATCATTAATTACCGTTCGTAAAAATTCACAGGCTAAGAACTATGAGTTCATAACAAAAATAAATGTTTATTTTAAAGCAGATGGAAAGGCTTCTAATCTTGCGATGGTAATTGATTTATTAAATTATTCGGAATGGAAACCTGAGAATATTGCCGAGAGGAATTTGAGATTACTTAATCATTTTTTAAAAGCAGTTGGATTAGTTGAATACCAAGGAATTTGATGATTATCAAGACACATTACAATAAAAGAATTAAAAACAAGGCCTAGCCCATAACACGGACAATGCTATGAAAGCAGAGTCCCGGGTTATCCCAAAATTAAGCAAAAAAAATCTTTTATAAACTTCTTAAAAATCCTATAAAATCACACTGCTATCTGCGATCAGTTAATGATTCCTGTCGCAATCACCTGTCATTTTTTATAGTAAGGGTGCGTATGCTAAAGTTTGTAATCAGATAGTTACATGCCGTGTTTTACGCTATCCCTTATTAGTTTTGATGATATAGGTCTTTTTCTTTTATGCCACACCGGTTACGTATGGCTGCCTGTTTTTCATTACATGTTTTATCCGGTTTAATAGTTTTCGGGCCACTTTGATTATTACTTTATGTCCTTTGCTGTTTATCACATGCTTATGATAATACTGCATCATGGAAGGATCCATCCGGATTGCCTGCCAGGAAGATTCTATAAGAAGGGTCTGGAGGAATGTGTTGCATCTGAAGGTTATTCCGCCGGTATGGGTTGTTTCTCCGCTTTCCCGCACTCTTGGTATTAATCCAACATAGCTGCCCAGATGATTAATATGAGTAAAACGGTTAATATCCCCAATCTCCGTTATAAGTGCTGATGCTGTAAGCGGACCTATTCCTGATATTGCGTTTAATAAAGAATACAACTCCTTATCGTAATGGCTGATCCGGAGCCTTACAATCCGGCTCTGGATCAGCAACTGCTGCCTGTGATGCTCGTATGATTCAATAAGATGAGAGAATGCTTCCTGTCCGCCAGTAGTTGTCATCCTGACTTGCTTAAGCCAGGCAACAAATTTCAATGTCCATTGGTTATTATCAAATTCCGAAGGTATTTGAACTCCGTAGTACATAAGAAAACTCTTTACCCTGTTCTTACTCCTTCGCAGATCCCGCATTAAATAGAATCTTGTCCTATTTAAAGATCGAAGTTCTTCCATATCCCTGTCAAAAATGTGGATGGCTCTGAGTAGCCCTTTTTCGAGCGCTCTGGCGATCTTTCGGCTATCGACTGGATCACGCTTCTGCAGTTGATCTTTTTGGCTCGCAGGGATGTCTGCAGCGTTAATAACAATGTTTTTTATCCCAAGATCATTTAACTCTCGATGAATTCCATAGCCACAGAAACCTGCTTCGTAGGCACTGTAATAAGTTCCACCCGGAAACATCTTTTGAAGATAATTATGCAGAATCCGGGGATCGGGAGGTTGAGTGAAAGTCCTGTGTTCCATTCCTCCAACGAGGATTGTAACACTCCAGCTCTTCTTATGAACGTCTAGTCCAATGTAAAGGTCTTTGCCTTTAAAATCGATTTTTTTTGTAACTTGTGTTTGCATAGTCTCTTGTATTTTGTTTGGCAACAATAAATTACTAATTATTTTTGGTAATGTACCTGAGACTATGCTTTTATCATATGTGCTTTAATTAATTGGCTTCGGCAGCCCGGACTACTTCTCCATCGACCCCCAAAGTCTATGAGAGAAGAATTTAACCCACTTATTTAATTTTGTGCCACCCGGACTGTTCCTGCTGCCGAGACAAAGTCAATAGGGTTGCAAGCCGACGCTCGAGTTGTCATGGTTTTTGCGCGTCACCTTGACAACTTTATCATGACATGACAAATCCTGCCCATCTATCGGGACTTGGTACCGTCAAGACAGTTTCATTGTGACCCACGACTTCTCAGCCGTCTGCAAGGACTGACAAAAACCACACCAACACATGGACATATATCGCCATAAAGAAAAATATTTATCATAAATAATTGTTTATTTACAAAATATATTCTATATTTGTAGAATATAATTAATTATTATAGAGCATGCAATTAACAAAAGCGGAAGAACAAGTTATGAGGTACCTCTGGACTCTTGAAAAAGCCTACCTGAAAAATATACTTGATGAGTTTCCAGATCCTAAACCAGCGACCACTACTATAGCAACCTTATTAAAAAGAGTTATTGACAAGGGATTTGTTGGTTATCATCAACATGGCAGTAACAGAGAGTACTTTCCTAAAATTAAGAAAACAGAATACTTTTCTAAGCAAGTGAATTCTATGATCAAGGATTATTTTAATAATTCCGCGTCTCAATTTGCATCATTCTTCACAAACGAGACAAACCTGAATCTTACAGATTTAGAAGAAATTAAGCAATTAGTTGAACAAAAAATTAAAACTAAGAAAAAATCAAAATAACATGATAATTTTTTTCATCAAATCAACGCTATGCCTGCTAGTGCTGTATGGTTTCTACCATTTTTTTCTTCGCAATCAAAAGGTACTGCTTTTTAATAGATTTTATTTGGTTTTCTCACTGTTTTTCTCAATGATAACTTCTCTGATTGTAATACCTGTAAAATCTAATTACACATTAAATAACAGCATTGACAAATTTACTACTGCGACAGGATATTTTATAAAAGGGAACGCCATAATTGAAAACACATATTCTCTCTTTACTTTTCAAAATATATTGTTCTCATTCTATGTTGTTATTACTTCAATCTTATTGATGCGTTTTGCATTAAATATTTTCAAACTGTTAAGTAAAATTATTAAGAATAAGAAAGTTGATTATCAAAATACATCACTTGTCCTGATCAAGGAAAGGTCTTTACCATATTCATTTTTCAAGTACGTTTTTGTAAACCGGTCAGATTATGAGAATGGTAAAATTGAGAAAGAATTATTAATACATGAAGAGGCTCATTGTTTACAATATCATTCAATAGACATTATTATAATAGAATTAATGAATGTATTCCTTTGGTTTAATCCGGCAATTTGGCTAATCAAAAAAGCAATCCTCTTAAACCATGAGTTTTTAGCTGATAATACAGTATTATCAACATTTGAGTTAGATGATTATCAAAACACATTATTAAATCTTGTATTACGGAATAATTCAGTATCCCTGGCCAGTAATTTTAATTATTCATTGACGAAAAAACGATTAATTATGATGAACAGGAAAACGAAAAAAGACTGGGCGATCTTAAGAAAGATTACAATAATCCCTCTGTTTTTGATCTTAGTAGTCACTCTGACATTTTCTCAGGAAAACTTAATGAAGGGACAGAAAGAAGGAGCTAATGATAAAAAAACGATTGCAGAAGGAAATAAGATACTTACTATAGATGATGAACAAAAAGCAACATCTGAAGAGCAAAATCTGTCTTTTCAGGAAAGACTTGCAAATGAGCGAAAAGCAGCCTCAAAAGAGCAAACCCTTTCTTTTCAGGAAGGACTTGCAAAAGAACGAAAAGCCGCCGATGAAGAGCAAACTCCTTCTTTTCAGGAAAGACTAGCAAAAGAACGAAAGGCAGCCGATGAAGGGACGATAGTCGTTAGTCAAAAATAGAGATTAAGTAAAAATAGTTCATCTAAGAGCTACCTGTTTTGATACTTTAAGAGCTCCCAATAATGGTAAATTTACTTAAAACGACCCTTAGAAACTTCCTCCAGAAACCAATTACAAATCTGATCAACCTATTAGGCTTGTCAATAAGCTTGGCATTAGTGGTTATGCTTTCCGTTTTTGGTTACAGTGAACTTACTACTGATCACTTTCATGCAAATGGCGACCGGGTTTATCTTTATGGTCAAATTAATAAAGGAATTAACACCTCAGGAATTCTGAAAGAACTTATTGACCTAAATATTCCGGGAGTGGAATCAACTGTCAGGATTTCTGGTACATGGGGACCATCTGTATTCAAGATCGAAAATAATGAACCCATTTCTTCAGATCTTATTTTTGCCGATGATGAATTCTTCAACCTGTTTACTTATAAAACTGTTGCCGGTAATCTTAATACTGCATTGAAAAATCCTATGTCTGTAGTTATTACGAAATCTCTTTCGGAAAAACTTTTTGGTAAACAACAACCAATTGGGAAAACTATGAAACTGGACAATCAATATGATTTAACAATAACTGCAGTAATAGAAGAATCAAACACAAATTCTTGTCTTACATTCAATGCCTTGTGTTCCAACAGTACAAAAAAAATTGTACAATCAAATGGTGGAGAATTTACTGATTGGAAATTTGTAAATTTTCAGACTTTTCTTCTTCTGAAGATTGGTACAAGTCCGGAGGAAACAGCAAAAAGGATTTTTGCCCTTTTTCCAAATGACATTCAAAAGTCAAATTCAGACTATAGTTTGATTCCCTTAAAAGAGTTATACTTCTCAAAATTCAATTCTAATGATAATTATATT
>JBEKDR010000187.1:0-4517 GCA_050014255.1 Bacteroidales bacterium
CAAAAGTAATAATCGATTTAAAAGGTGTGGATTATGTTGACAGTTCAGGGTTTGGCTGTTTCCTGTCGGTAATGAAAGCTGCAAGGAACAACTATGGTGTATTGAAATTTGCCAATCCGGAACCCAGAGTTACCGAATTGTTCGAGACGCTTCACCTTCAAACGGTTTTTCAGATATACTCAGATATTGAGACCTGTTTAAGGTCGTTCAAATAAATCTAAATCTATTTTGCTCCTTTTCTGAAAAAAAGATGACCATCTTTTGCATCAACCACAATTGTGTCCTCTTTTGAAACTTTGCCACCGATGATGTCTTTGGATAATTCATTGACAATTTCCTTTTGAATAAGCCTTTTTACCGGTCTCGCTCCCAACTGAGGATCATAACCTTTTTCAGTCAGCCAGTCAAGAGCATCCTCTTTTACAACAAGTTTAAGGTTATATTCGGTGAGCATATGCTCTATATTGTTGAGCTGAATTTTCACTATCTCTTTTATCTGATCTTTATTTAAAGGCCTGAACATTACAATTTCATCAACTCTGTTAAGGAATTCCGGTTTGAGCGTTCTTCTTAATAATGTAAATATTTCCTTTCTGAGGAGTTCTTCATCCTTTTCAGGCATCTTATTATTCCACTTATCCATTCTGTCTCTTATAATCTCTGATCCAAGGTTTGATGTCATAATAATAATGACATTCCTGAAATTCACAGTCCGGCCTTTGTTGTCCGTTAGTCTTCCCTCGTCAAGAACCTGAAGAAGCAGGTTAAAAAGGTCGGGATGAGCTTTTTCAATTTCATCGAGAAGAACAACAGAATATGGTTTATGCCGCACAGCCTCAGTAAGTTGTCCTCCCTCGTCGTAGCCAATATACCCAGGAGGTGCACCAATAAGTCTTGATACGGAATGCCTCTCCTGGTACTCTGACATATCTATGCGTGTCAACAGGTTTTCATCATTAAACAGGAATCCGGCAAGGGCTCTTGCCAATTCTGTTTTCCCAACTCCTGTTGTTCCTATGAAGATAAATGAACCCAGCGGTTTTTTCTGGTCATGCAACCCGGCTCTTGATCTTCTGACAGCATCAGCAACGGCAGTTATTGCTTCATCCTGGCCAACTACTCTTTTATGTAATTCTGACTCGAGCCTCAATAATTTTTCTTTTTCGCTTTCCAGCATCCGCGAAACAGGGATCCCGGTCCATTTAGATACTATGGCTGCAATATCTTCCGACCGGACTTCTTCCCGGATAAGAGAACCTTTAGTTCTTTTTTTTTCAATAAGCTCCTTAAGTTCTGATATTTCCTTCTCGAGTTCAACTATTTTCCCATAACGGATCTCAGCCACTTTTCCATAGTCGCCGCTTCTTTCGGCCTGTTCAGCGTCAAATCTAAGGGATTCTACTGCTTCTTTTTTAGATTGAACTTTCTCAATCATCTCTTTCTCAGACTTCCAGCCGGCTTTTAGTTCATACCTTCTGGATTGCATATCAGCAAGTTCACGTGAAATCTTTTCTGCTTTAACAGTATCGCCATCTCTCCTTACGGCTTCCTTTTCAATTTCAAGTCGTGTTATAGTTCTTTCAGCTTCATCAATCTCTTCCGGGACTGAATTCATTTCAAGTCTTAACCTTGATGCTGCTTCATCAATAAGGTCGATTGCTTTATCGGGTAAAAACCTGTCAGTTATATACCTTGTGGAAAGATCTACCGCTGCAATGATTGCTTCGTCTCTTATAATAACTTTGTGATATGTTTCATATTTTTCACGAATACCCCTAAGTATTGAAATGGTATCTGTCCTGTCGGGCTCATCGACCATTACGACCTGGAATCGTCTTTCAAGAGCTTTATCTTTTTCAAAATATTTCTGATATTCGTTTAATGTTGTTGCTCCTATTGCTCTCAGTTCACCTCTTGCGAGAGCAGGTTTAAGGATATTGGCTGCATCCATAGCCCCTTCCGATTTACCTGCACCAACAAGAGTATGAATCTCGTCGATGAAGAGCACTATTTCCCCGTTCGATCCGATAACTTCGTTCACGACCGATTTTAATCTCTCTTCAAACTCCCCTTTATATTTTGCTCCTGCAATAAGGGCACCCATATCGAGCGAGTAAATGATCTTCGATTTTATATCTTCAGGAACATCTCCCCTGATTATCCTGTGGGCCAGACCTTCGGCAATAGCTGTTTTACCAACGCCTGGTTCTCCTATCAGAAGGGGGTTATTTTTTGTACGACGTGTAAGTATCTGCAATATGCGACGTATTTCATCATCTCTCCCGATAACCGGATCGAGTTTTCCGGACCGTGCCCTCTCGTTAAGATTAATTGCATACCTGTTCAGAGAATTAAAAGTATCTTCTGATGTCTGGCTTTCGACAGTTGCCCCTTTTCTAAGTTCAATTACAGCTGCTATCAATTCTTTCATTGTCACTCCATGGTCTTTAAGAATGCGAGATGTCCTATCATCAGTATCAAGAATACCCATCAGCAAATGTTCTGATGATACATATTTGTCTTTCATTCTTGAAGCATGATCATTTGCCTTCCTGAATGCTTCTGATACTGAAGAAGATATATAGGAATCTGCACCACTTACTTTTGGATAGGAATCAATAAGTCCATCGATCTCTTTTGCCAGAGATACATTATTGACTCCCATTTTTCCAAAGATAAAATTTGTTATGCTCTCAGCTTCGCTCATAACACCCTTGAGTATATGGGCACATTCAACTGCCTGTTGTCCTTTTGCGCCTGCAATATCAAATGCTTTCTGAACAGATTCCTGAGCTTTTAATGTAAAATTGTTTAAATTCATAAAACTGCTTTTGTCTACCTTTCTGCAAAATTGCTGCCAGTTACTCCAATCCCTATATTATTGTCGTTTTGGCATCTCAGAATCAATCTATTATGCCAATCTGGCACCTCATCCCCCTGCCCCCTTCTCCCTTCGCCTTCGCGTAGCCGCTTCGGCGGAGCAAGGCAGGAGAGAAGGGGGTAATCATCTGTATATTAATTAGATAATATTTTAACTTAATTATCTCTTTTGAAAATACAAAACATCAATTCTTATTACAAACCACTGTTTTCAAGTCCCTCCCTCCTTCGCTTTCGCGAAGCTTCAGCGAAGCAAAGCTGGGGGAGGGATATAGGGAGAGGTAAAAAAGTGCAGGGAGGAGCAAATACAAGAGTAAATTTAAAATTATCTTTGCCAAAAATTCTGTATTATGAGCAAAGTTTTATGGAAACCCGGAACGATGATTTATCCGTTACCGGCGGTAATGGTAAGCTGCGGATCAACTCCTGAAGAGTACAATATTATTACGGTTTCATGGACCGGTACTATCTGTACTGATCCGGCAATGTGTTATATATCTGTAAGGCCGGGTCGTCATTCATATAATATAATAAGGAAGAATGGTGAGTATGTTATAAACCTGACAACAAAATCTCTTGCTTTTGCAACCGACTGGTGTGGTGTTAAATCGGGAAAAAATCATAATAAGTTCTCTGAAATGGGACTGACTCCTGTTCCGTCCTCAAAATTAAAAGCACCAATGATTAAAGAATCGCCTGTTAATGTCGAATGTATTGTCAAGGAGATAAAAGAACTTGGATCACACCATATGTTTATATCAGAGGTTGTTGCTGTTAATGCTGACGAAAAATATATTGATGAGAAAACTGGACTCTTCAATTTGAATGTTGCCGGTCCTATATGCTATTCTCACGGGAAATACTATGAGACAGGCAGGCTAATCGGCAAATTTGGTTATTCGGTGGAGAAGAAAAAAAAGAAAAAATAGAAGTTGTAGAGACAGATCTGAGACCTGTCTCTGCTTTAATATCATGCCCTTTATTCTCAGATTAAACTAAAAACATTAATTAGGATTCTTTGCTCCAAATAACTAATTTCATATCTTCAAAGCGGGAATTATTAAAGTGATTTATTATGAGTGAGAAGATCCTGGAAACACTGATGCAGCTCTTTGCGATAATTGCCAAACCTCAGAGTAACGATAAAGAGAGAAGAAGCGTTGTTGAGGTTTTTCTAAAACGTATGCTAAACCAGGAACTGGTAAAGAAATATCTCTCCACATATGATGAACAATTTGAAGAAGCCATCAAAAAGCTTGAAAAGAGCAGTACGGAAAGACGTGAAGGGGCCATCGCTATAAGGATCAGGAAGCTTTGTAAGGAGATTAACGAACAGGGGCAACTCGACCAGGAACAGAGAATAGTAGTAGTTATGCAGGTTCTTGAATTTTGCAAATCGGGCGGTCAGGAAGTCAGCCAGCTTGAGCTGGGTTTCATCAGTACACTTGCAGAAGGATTGAATATTACCCCTGAGGAGTATAAATTCATTGAAAGTTTTGTTCTGAATTCATTTACAAATATTCCTGCAACCTCTGATCTTTTAATTATTAACGGAATTAAAAATTTTGAGCACAAAGAGGCAAAACATGCTTACAAGGATTTACTTAAAGGGCATATCTGGATACTTTTTGTGCCAT
>JBEKDR010000188.1:0-4413 GCA_050014255.1 Bacteroidales bacterium
AGAAGACATCCCGTCTTTCTCATGCTCAACACCATCTATTACCGTAAATAATTTCTCCTGATAATCTTTGGTTATTATTTCAACAACACCATTTTTCCCTTTTTCGCCATATTTTTCTACTGCAGATTCATTTTTCAGTACTGTGATTGATTCGATTGTTCCCTGATCAATTTTGTTTAAATCAATATCTTTTACAGTTCCGTCAACCACTACAAGGGGAGTTTCCCCATTCTCTGAGATAATTTTTAAATCCGCTGAGGGTGTCGTAGGAGGAGGTGGGGGCTGCGGCGGAGGTGGTGTGGAGATATTTTCATTCAGCAATTTCACAGTATCTCTCACCATGATGATTTTCATTTCGGTGGTGAAAACAGGTTTTAAAACCTTCGATTTGAATCCTACAAAGCTGACCACAAGCTGTCCGTCATCAGGCACATTGTCAAGCTTAAAATATCCTTTAGCATCTGTAAAAGAGCCCAGAGTGGTTCCCATAACCGTTATTGCAGCTCCCGGCAACGACTCGCCATCCTGCTGCTGTACAATACCTTTGACAGTTTTTGTCTGAAAAGAGAAAACATGACTATTATTGCCGGAGTTTTCATCAACGTATTTGAATCTGTAGTCGGGTTTTGCAAATGCATATAATACAATTGCAAAAACAGGAAGAATAAGAAGGATCTTCATCTTCCTGTAGGGTGAACTTATTATATTTTTCATCATGTTAAATCTTTTTTTGTTAAGTGAGTAATTGAAAGAATTGGTCAGACTGACGACAGGAGCGCCGACAATCTGGTTTAAAAGAACTGCCCTGTAGATTGCCGGATCGGATGTTCGCTGCAGCGCCACCTCATCGGCAAGATATTCGTGGTTCTGCCTTATAAACCGGATATAGAGCCAGATAAGAGGATTGAACCATTGAATCATACAAAGCACTTCAACAAGCAACAGGTCAAACCAGTGCTTCTGCCTGATATGCACCAGTTCGTGATTCATTATCTCCTTAGTTTCAATGTCTGTAATTGAAGGATTGACAAACACATAGGAGAAAAATGAAAACGCAGAGGTATAATCAGGTGTTTTGACAAGTTTTATCGGGCGCATAGAAATGATCTCGGATTTTTTTATAGTTCTGAGAAGTGATCTTCCCTGTTTTATTATAAGAGTCAGTACATACAGGATGCCCGATAAGTATAAAACCAATAACATTAATTTAATATCAGGGATAATGCTGCTGCCGGCATTTTGAATTTCACTGACAACTGCACTTTCAGTCTGAAAATTTCTGATCACAGGAAGCACGACAGTGTAATGTACAGAGATCAGCGGGAAAAAGAGTGAGGTCAGAATGCCTGCTACCAGGTATATCCTGTTTAAAAAGAAAAATCTCTCATTTCTAAGGAAGAGAATGAAAACCAGGGTAAAACCTGTAAGCCAGATAACTGATTTAAGCAGATATAATGCCAGTGCTTCCATTACTTTTGTTTTTTATTCCCGCCATGCGGGATTTTGTCACTACGTTCCTCAACTTTTGACAATTCCTTCCTCGTATCCTCAAGCAACTCATCAAGCTCTTTCACAGTAAGGTCCTTTTCGCGCGCAAAGAATGAAGCCATTGCCGGGAAGGAGTTGTTGAAATAGCCTTCCATTAGTCCGAATAACTGGCTTTTTGAGTAATCACTTTTTGATATAAGCGGATGGTAAAGATGAACATTTGCATATGCCTTATGTCCGACATACCCCTTTTTTTCAAGCACCCTCAATACTGTTGATACGGTATTGCGTGCAGGTTTCGGGTCACTGAAACTGTCGCGGATATCTTTTACGAGGCCCTCTTTCATGTCCCATAATATCTGCATTATCTGTTCTTCTGCTTTTGTAAGTTGCATTGGTTTGATTGTTATCGATTAATTGTTTTTCCTTTTTTACCCCCTTTCCTGTTTCCCCCAAGGGGGAAATGATTCTACTATTTCTCCTTCCCCCCTGGGGGAAGGTTGGGAAGGGGGTCAATCGTAAGACTAATTTAAATTTTGTCAATCCTTCACAACAAAGATATGACTATTTTTATAGTCACGCAAATATTTTGCAATAAAAATGACTATTTTTTTAGTCATTCTTTATAACGAAATGAATTTTAGACTATTAAAATTCATTTCGTGCCTTGTTAAGAGGACTTTGACCCTTGTGAAAAACCCCTCTGTCCCGCCAAGGCGGGAGGCTCTTCCTGCAGTCAGGCTCCTCGCTAAAATAGCCCACCGGGCTATTTATTAACGCTCGGCCCTCCTGAAGGGGCGATAATACTCTGATATTTAGGCAAATTTCGCTAAGTCTTTGATAATTTTTCCCCCCTTGGGGGGAATTCAAGGGGGCTATTATCACTAAGCTGTCGCCTTTAATGGAATGTTTCTTGATGGTTGGATTTTTTTAACTAATTTGCAACAGCAATTTATATTAAAAACTATATTATGAAAAGAAACATTATTTTATCATTATCATGTGCAGCAATGATGCTGATCATGCTTCCTTCCTTCGGTCAGGGGTTGAATAAACTAACTGATAAAGAGAAGAAAGACGGATGGGTTTTATTATTCAACGGGAAAGATTTTAAAGGCTGGAGACAATGCAATGGAACTGCAATGCCTAAAAACTGGGTTATTGAAGATGGAACCATGAAGGTCTTTACTGCTGAAGGCAAGACTCCTGGTCAGCCTTCCGGCGGGGATATTTTATTCGGTGATAAGAAATTCAAAAACTTTGAGCTTTCGGTAGACTGGAAAGCAAGTAAAATGGCAAACTCAGGAATTTTCTATGATGTACGGGAAGTTCCGGGTCAGGCAATATACTATGCAGCGCCTGAAGTTCAGATCCTCGACAATGTTGATGCAACTGACAATAAAGTAGCAAGTCACCTGGCAGGTTCACTTTATGATATGATTGCTGCTGATCCCAAGACCGTACATCCTGCCGGCGAATGGAACACAATGGTTATTACCATAAATAATGGTAAAGTTACTCATGTTCAGAACGGGACAAAGGTTGCAGAATACGAACTATGGACTCCTGCATGGGATAAGATGGTTGCTAACAGCAAATTCAAAGACTTCCCGGGTTTTACCCAGGGAATTTCAAAAGAGGGTTTCATCGGCCTGCAGGATCACGGGTACACTGTATGGTTCAGGAATATCAAGATAAAAGAGATAAAATAATTCACTTCTTAACTCCTGATTAAAAAATGACCCGGGTATATTCTGCCCGGGTTTGTTTTTTTATTAACCCCGAATTTATTCCGCTGAATCAAAGCTGAATAAAAAATGCAAAAACAGAATGCTAAAAGAGAATTAAAATTTTCAAAAATCGTAGCTGATAGGTTAACTATTTAGTTACATTTATCCAAAGTTAATTAGAGAATCAAACCGTTCTTATTATGAAGAAAACTATTCTATTTATTTTACTTGTTTCGTTTCTTATAAGTTGTCATAAAGACAATAATAGTAACAGTAATGGTATTGTGATAAAGGGAAATATACCTGCAAATAGGCCAACTAAAAGAAGTTTGCTCACCAATGATAATTCTTTGACACTGGCTGATGCAAAAAGTGTTCTCGTGTTTTATGGAGAACAGTATTCAGTTTCGGAAATAACTAACGGCTCATTTTCGACGAGTGCGCCAATGGGAAGTGCTGCCGCATTGATTTTTCTTGATGAAAATAACCACTATATCGGTAATTTAAATGTAAGTGGATTGAACATGCTTCCTCTCGTAAATCTGTCGAACAGTGACCATCGATTATATGTTACCTGATAAAACACCAACAGAACCATCCAAGTTTATAACCACACTTATGCTTCAGTTTCATGATGCAAATATGAATCAAATCTACCAGGAAGGGTCTATATTTGAAACAACACATCTGTTACCGGATTTCAAAAATGTAACACTGACGACTCCTGTAAAGCTGAGTAGTATAAATGATTTAAACATAAGTTATACCGATCTGGTAGGCAATATTTATAACCTGTTTTGGCAAAAGCCTTAGTTCGAAAGTTTCTCTTAATATAAAAGCCCGCCTACACTTAACTTTGTTTTTTATCCTAATAGTAAGGTGAATTATCATGCCTTTCTCCTTGATCTCTAGATTCTTGCTGATGTCTGTGGTTCCTTTCTCCCTGATCTCTATTTCCTTGATCTCCATATCTGTTGTGGTTGAGCGGGAAACAAGAACAAAAAACCAATGACAAAATTACCAGCATAAAGAATAGTTTCAAAAAATTTTTCATTGCTTATAATTTTATTTTACCATTAACGACTGAAACCCAAAATTTGGATTATTCTTCAACAACTGTTGTACTTCTACCATTTTTTTTAACAGATTCAATCCCATTCTCCATACCTGCTTTAGAAACATACATCTCACTATT
>JBEKDR010000189.1:0-4330 GCA_050014255.1 Bacteroidales bacterium
CAATTATAAGGGTAAAAATCTTTTTCATATTCTGTTAGTTTTATTTTTTAATAATCTTTTCAACCTTGAATAGTTGATCCTTGAAAGAAGGTTGAAATACCTTTAAATAATAAATCCCGGAAGGGATATCACTGACATTAACCTGTAGGACAGGTTGATAAACAGTAAGTTTGCTAAGAATTTTTACTCCTGAATTATTGTATAATTCAAGGATAAGTCGACCTGTGTCAACTGGTGTGATTTCAATGTTAATGAAATCAGTTGCTGGTATAGGATAAACTTTAAATGAAATCTCAGATTCCATCAACTTTTCCATCTGTATCTTATTTAAGATACTCTGGTCAATAGTGGGAATATCTGATAAGCTCCCACCAAGAATCCAATTGACAGAAACATCCGATTTCACAGTAGATCCTCCTGAAGAGACTACCTGTTGTGCTCGGCACAAACCACAACAGCAAAGAATTACTAAAAAGCATCCAATCTTCTTTTTCATAATTTTACTGTATGTTAGAATATCAAGAAAGAATATATATTGAGATTCGAAAAGGTTCCAACGTACTGAATATTATCTTGAACTATTATGATACGGAATCTTCTAAGAGATTAGGTATAAGCCCATTTAATAAATCTCTAAAACGAAGTTAAACACGATTTAAACAAAAATCAAGGATATTTGACGAATACATTAAAATTGAGGAGCAAAGAACTGAATTTATGGATTGACATCAATTCTTAGTTGATATCTTTAATTAGAACCTGTCATAATAAACACTAAAATCCATCCACCCAAGATTAACTCAGATGGATGGATAATGCTTTACATAAAGAGAGCAATCCGAACACTTTATTCTCTGTGTCAATGAATTTGGTTAATCGGTTAGCTCATATTCTTTCAAACTCATTTAACACTGCATAATATTCACCTCCACATTTTGGTATTAAATTACCTTCTTTAGAGGCACAGCTTATTGTAATACTGGCAAAACTTGGTATTGCTCTATACTTCCTTGATATTTCAGTAATTAAATCATGTGTATTATTTGGCACATATACTGGAATGTTTGGAGCCAGGTCCGTTTTGACCCAAACATATAATAATACCTTCTGAGGGTTTTCAACGAGTACATGTGGGGCACCATTTTCAGGATTCATATTAACAGCTATAAGTTTACCGTCTTGTACTACGAGGAAAGTCATAAATAATGCCAAGCCAAATTCTTGTAATTCCAATCCTGTCATATCCTTGCCAAACCTCTCAGGCTTGCATATATGCGTAATAGGAATAGGAATATCATCATCGGTCAATTTGTTTAAATATGTCATAACAGGAATTTTAGAATGTAATTTAATCATTTGTAATCACTCACCCAAGTCCCCGTTTTGAGGGACAACAAAAATGAGACTAGCACTTAAGTGGGATATCTGGACTACTTGATGGCAGTGTCAAAACTGTTACAGGGATTGCTAAAAGTTATATCAGGGGTCTAAGTACATGACAAAAATTTACAACATTGGTTAAATTTATCTATTTCGTTGCTAAAAAGCAAGTTGGCAATAAAATTAAGACCTTATTTGAACAAACTTTTAGCTCTTCTTCCATGGTTTTTAATTTTAATGGGACACAGTCCATCTAAATATATTCCGGCCTTGTAGACCCAGGCAAAAGCGATTAAAACCAGAGCCATTAATTTACTTAACCGTTCAATATCAGTCAAATGAGTGTCTTCAATATTAAAACCACTTGTTTTCAATGCCTTAAAAGCAGATTCAATTTGCCATCTTTCTTTATAAAGAGTCTGAACGTTAGCCGGTTTATTAAACGGTACTATTATCTGAAGTTCCGGAATATTTTGTTTGTTTATCACCCTGGATGCAGACAGATAACAGAGTTGTCCTTTGATACGAACAATTTTGTGGTAAAATGCGCATTGGTTAATCTTCAAACTATTAAACAACCAGAAAGCCTTAACCATATGCCCATTACCAGGTATCTCGATCCAGAAGTTTTCACGTATACGGATATAATATTCAATGCCTAGTTTATTAAGATATCCCAGCCAGTTGGCTCCTACAAATTCCCTGTCAGCCAGAAGACATTCAATATTGTCAGAACCAAACAACCTGATGAAGCGATTTATTAAATCTTTTCGCTCCCTGGTTGAAGAGTTCCCGAACTTTGGCATCATATGGAAAAGAATAGGAAAGGCAACTCCTTTATATACGGTGCCAAGAGTGAGGATATTAATGTCTTTTGATCCAAACTTCCAGTTAGTTCTGTCCAAAACCAGCCTGTATGGCGGTTTATGTGGAAGCAGAAAAAATACAAATCGGGCAATCAGGTCTGAGTCCAGTGAATATTCAAATATAAACCTCTGTATTCTGCGCAGTGATGAATCAACTCTGACATTGGTATCAAAACTACAAACCAACTTTTCAAAACAAACAGTCTGTACCTTGCATAACGCACTGATAAATAAGCCAAAGAACTTTATACGAGCTAAGTTCATATTGTCTCCAAAGAACTCTTTCAACGTATCTGATAAAATTGTAACTTTGTTTTCAACCTTGGTATTCATTGTCGGATATAGTATTGGTAACACTATACCAACTAATTGAATATCAAGGTTTTATCCAAATAAATGAACACATATTTATTAACAATTACACTATAATATATTAACAATCAATTAGTTACTATTTTTTGTCATGTACTAAGTGTTAATAGTTAAATTGTTAAAAAGACCGAACAGCACGAACATAGTATGTGTTGAACTTAAATTGGACGAACTGGTTGCCCTGGATGAAGGACTGAACCCATGCGCCGCTGTCAACGTACTCGGAAGAACTCCAATAGCTACCAAAACCGCCAACCACGGCTTTTTGCGGATATAATAAATTCAATTCATATTTTGAGGGTAAATACCAGTCGGCATAAGTTACACCATCAATTGTAACTGAATATTCGTTACATATTCTTGCAGCATATGTTGCACCATATCCATACCCCTGATTGGCAATAATTATGGCTGTGTTTGCTTTACCAGCGCCAACACCATCGGCAAAAGCCATTGTATTTGTATAAGTACCTGCATCCCATCTAATTCCAGTGCTTTGGTCTGCTGTAGCTGCTATTAAGCCGTGTTGCCCGTTATCATATACATAAAACACAATACCGCCACCATAGTTTTCGCCAATATAGTGAACACTCACACTACCACCACCAGTTGAGTTAATTACATAAGGACTGGCTGTCGTTCCTGCTCCTGTAACAGTTATATTGGTTCCTGCTGTAACTTTGGTTTCGGAACCGTCAATAGTTGGTTTATTAGTTAAATCGGTGTAACTACCACTTGTTGCAACAATGGCAAAAGTTGGTTTGTTAGTAATTTCACTCCAATCTGGTACATATCCAATAGGTCTATATAAACCTGCATGGTTACCCCAGCTAAAAGCTGTGTTCCAATTTGTAATATCAGTTGCAGTAATTCCATTGGCTGGATGAGAAGTGCTCATGGCATCTGTAATACCATATCCAGCTAAAGTAGTTGGTGTATTGATCAGGTCTTTCCAACTGCCACTTAACGCAATTGCAGAGAAAGTGGGTTTCCCTGTTAACGAAATCCAGGTACCATTAAAAAGAGTAGGCTTATTGGAAAGATCATTGTAATTGCCACTGAACAAAGATGGTTTGTTTGTTAAATCATTGTAATTTCCAGAAAACAAAGCCGGCTTGCCATAAAGATCATTATACTCTCCAGAGGTAGCCACCAAAGCTAAGATGGGAGCTCCAGTCAAGTCGCCATATCTGCCGCTAAAAGAATTTGTGGTTTTTCCAGCAAATAAAGCATAAGGTACCGATAG
Source organism: Bacteroidales bacterium (assembly GCA_050014255.1). Lineage (GTDB taxonomy): Bacteria > Bacteroidota > Bacteroidia > Bacteroidales > VadinHA17 > LD21. The sequence continues at coordinate 3,865 of JBEKDR010000189.1, forward strand.
TAATTGGGTTACTGATAGCAATTGATAATTTGTACCTCCATTAATATCTACTTCAATTTTCAGGAAATATTTGTTAGCTGACCATTCAATTGAAAGAAAATTACCGGACAAAACTGTACCCTGGCCTATTTGTACATCAACCTGTGAATATAAATCTGTGGTTGGCTTAAAATATTCCGAATAAACAGGAAACCCGTTCATATCGCCTTGTAAGATTGTAATGCGCAAGTTTATCTTTTTGAGAAGCACTGGCAGTCCATATTTGTCCTTAATGGTAGCTTTGAAGCTGAATGCCTGTGGTGGTGCTACTTGAGAATAGAGAACCGTAAATGAAAAAACGATGCCAATTATAAGGGTAAAAATCTTTTTCATATTCTGTTAGTTTTATTTTTTAATAATCTTTTCAACCTTGAATAGTTGATCCTTGAAAGAAGGTTGAAATACCTTTAAATAATAAATCCCGGAA
>JBEKDR010000190.1:0-3672 GCA_050014255.1 Bacteroidales bacterium
ATTCAGTTGTTTCATTCAAGTGAATGGAATTTTTACTGGAAAATAATAGTAATAATACCATATAATGTGCTTCTTCAAATTCTCTGCTCAGACGTGGTTCTGCACTATCTTCATGCAGATCGGCAGAATCGGCTATAAAACCAAATTCGTTGAAAGATGCCAGTAACCGGTTTTCAGATTTAAAATGTTCACGTTGCACTATGTAACCAAGATTAAGGTTATAAAGAGCAAAACGGGTATTGGGAACCCGATTCCCGGAGCCGTCGGAATAATCAGCATGACTTTCGATGCCAGCTCTCAGCATAAATGTATTTTTTCCTGATTTTTTAAAACCGTAATCAAGCCCAACTCCGTAAGTATTGCTGAACAATTTGAAATTCAGATTTTGTTTCGTTGTTCCCGGATCAGGCAAGTCCTCTTCAACCACATTCACAACTCCACCCATAGCACCGGAACCAAACAGAAGGGATGCCGGACCTTTAATCAATTCAATACGCTCGACTCCTACATCGGAAAGTACCAGCCCATCTTCGTCTTCCCATTGCTGATCTTCGAGTTTCACTCCTGCAACATTTATCTGTATACGGTCACCATATAATCCGCGAATCACAGGTTTGGAGATGGCACCGGTTGTGATCTGGCTCACACCGGGAAGTGAAGCGAGTGACTCGGACAGTGTTTGGGAACCTCTTTCTTTCATCTCCGTGTTGGTAAGGGCGATGACTTCCCGACTGGTAGTATTGAAGGTAGGTTTCTTTTCTGTTACATAAACAGAATTTAATACTATCGTCCTGACAGAATCCGTTTGGGCACTAATTGCTATGCTCCATCCGATTGTCATCGTGACAAGTAATAAGCTTTTAACCGATATACCTGACATACTTCAAATTAATACTTAACACTTTTAATAATCAAAATTGTCTATAGAATCAACATATCCACTGATACTTGCGGCCATTCGCCACAATAACGGCGGATTTCATCTATCAAATATATCTTCTTATTATGAGTCTGTTTTATCTGATTTCTGATACCCTTGTTTATCCGACTCCGACAAGACTTCATTTATGGATCCGGTTCGGTAACCACTGAGATCGATTGTGATATAATTGAACCCTGAGTTCTTACATATTTCTGTCAGTTTATCTCTGATGTTCCAGGCTTTGTCCATTTCAGCGGGAATAAATTCAAGTCGTGCAAGGTTATCATGACTTCTGATCCTGAACTGTGTGAATCCCAGTTTCCTGACTTCAAATTCTGCCAGCGCAAGTCTGTCGAGCTTTACCCTGGTAATTTTTTCACCATATGGGAATCTGGAGGCCAGACATGCATATGATTGTTTATTGGCAGTTGGAAGATTCAACTCCGTGGAAAAATGCCGGATATCATTTTTGGTAAAACCTGAATCTGCAAGAGGGGAGATAACACCTTTCTCCTGTTTTGCTTTCATGCCGGGGCGAAAGTCTTTAAGATCATCTGCATTGCTGCCGTCAAAAACTGCTTCGTATCCTTCCCCGGCAGCAATAAATTTTATTTTTCCAAACAGCTCACTCTTGCAATAGTAGCATCTGTCAGGTGGATTATCTGAATATCCGGGAATATCAATTTCTTCCGAAACGATTATTTTATGTTTTATTCCCAGCTGTTTTGCAAGTGACTTTGCTTCCTCAAGCTCATAGAATGGATATGTGCTTGATGTTGCAGTAATCAACAAGAGGTTATCTCCAAAAACATCTTTCGCGATACGGGCAAGAAATGTACTGTCAACTCCTCCTGAAAATGCAATAACCGCACTCTTATATTCTTTCAGTCTGTTTTTTAGTATTTCTAATTTTTCCTTCATTTTATTATAAGGCGATATTATTTAATGCTCATGTTCCGTGTATATTCTGCCGTTCTTTGCCAAAGTATCAGCGGAATAGTTCTTTCATGCAAAGTTAATAGTTTTCAGTCCTGGTGTTCAACATGCTTGGCTTGGCTTCAAGCTGGGCGGCAGCATCGACACTGAAAGTTCCGTTTGTAACAATCTCCTCGCCCTCAGAGAGTCCATTCAATACTACATAGCTTTCTCCCAGCGCAGGACCAAGCTCGACTTCACGAAGTTTGAAAATAAACTCTTCTGTTCCCGGTTGTCTGACAAACACAATTGATCTTTTTCCAGTCCAGAGGACTGCTGATTTTGGTACAACAATATTGTCATGGAATTCCTGAAGATTTGAAGATACAACTCCGGTAGCAAACATCTCTGGCTTAAGTTCTCCGGATTGATTGCCTGTTTCGACTCTTACTTTAGCAACCCGTGTAACAGGATCAATAACCGGATCTATGAACGCAATATTGCCAGTATAATCTTTACCAGGTAATGCCTGAAGTGTAAAAGAAATTTTTTCTCCATTGCGAAGGAACTGAAGATCGCTCTCATACGCATCAAAAACAATCCAGACTTTTGAAAGATCTGCGATTTCGAATAAGATTGTTCCCTGTGAGACAAATTCACCTGTTTTTACCAGGGGTTCAGTCACAGTACCTGTTGTATTTGATAAGACCTCGAAATGATTCCTGACAACTCCTGTTCTCTCAATTGTATCAATCTGATTTTCTGTCAGTTTCCAGTTCCGAAGTTTTTCTCTTGAAGCTTTGTATAAATCAGGTTGCAACTGTTTAGTTCTGTTTGTTTCCAGCAATTCCTGCTGCGCCGATATAAGTTCAGGTGAATAAATTTCAGCCAAAACCTGACCTTTTACAATTGATTCTCCCGTATAGTTTACAGCCAGCTGTTCAATCCGGCCTGGAACCTGGGCAACCTGGCTTTGCAGTCTTCTTTCATCTGCCTGAACTTTACCATAAAGGCGTACCTCTTTTACAGGTATTTGTTTTTTTGCCACAGATGTAGTGACATTTGCAAGTTGTGAAGCTTCTTTGCTCAGATGCACGGCATCCTGATCGATTAAGGTCGTACTGCTTTGATCAACCGGGATTAGTTCCATTCCGCAAATCGGGCACTTACCTGGCTGCGGCATTCTTATCTGAGGATGCATGGCGCAGGTCCAGATAGTGCTTTTTACCGTCCCTATCGATTGATCGGGTTTCTTTTCAGGTTTTCGGTAAGGATGAAAGAAAAGCCATCCAAGAAATAGTCCTATAATCAATGAAATACTGAAAAAAAATATTTTTTGTTTCATACTTTTTTAAATTAGTTAAAGTACATTGAAATAAGGTTGAAATAAAGTTGATATAAATTGTGAGTTAATAATCTGAAATTCATTTCAAAATCTTTCCACTTATTTCCACATATTTCCATTTATTCCAACTTATTTCCATATATATCCGAATTCCTTAGTCTTCTCAACCATGCAACAGCCGTGTTGAAGTCAGCTACAGCTTCTGCCTGTTTAAGTTGATAATCGAAAGTTTGCTGCCGGATCCGCAGAACATCTGTCAGTCCTGCTGAAGATGTCGAGAACCCTTTCAGTATAAGATCCAGCGATTTTGAAGCCAGTAGATCTTGATTTTTATATAGTTTTATCCGGCGTTGTGCATCCTGATACAACTGGATAGCCTGGTAATATTCAGCCTGCAATGAATTATATATTGCCTGATAATTTTGCACTGTGGCAGTTTTCAGTAATTCGGTTTCGTTTTGCATTGCATTATATTTTTTCCTGTATATCG
>JBEKDR010000191.1:0-3643 GCA_050014255.1 Bacteroidales bacterium
CTCCAGGTTGGTGACTCCCATAGTTCGGATCCGGCAATATGAGCATGGGAATACTCCGCCGACCCAAATGGGACCGACCCATCTTCCCGACTGTGCACAATTAAGGTTGGCGCCTTAATCGAGTCCAGTACCGAATCTTCCGTGCGCTGCTCCAGATCATTGGAAGCCGCTTTGTTCCAAGAACCTTTCCATCGAAGGTAGAAATCACACAACCCATCGATATCCGCTTTGCTCATCTCTTTTACGGCCTCATCCGGATTATGCGCTCCGAAGATCTTCATCGTGACAAGCGCCAGCTTTTTCGGTGCCACTTTCGCCATCATTTTCAGCATGGGACAGGTGTACCAATATTGCGAAGTGTAGAAATTTTGCACCGTTTTATAGTTTTGGGGATTCAGATCCTTCGCATATTTTGAGACAGCTTCCTCCAGGATCAATTTGTGAACCCGCTCCGGATGCCTGGCCGCCAGATAAAGTGCTGTTGGCCCTCCGGCCGATTCCGCAATTACGTCCACGTTTGAAATGCCCAATTTATCCATGAGGGAGACCATAGCGGCTGCAGCTTCCGGCGCGGTCCTTCCTACTGATAACGGCGTTTCCCCGTAGCCTGGCCGCGAAGGGGTCAGAATCGAAAAACCTGCCCCCAACATGGCTGCACTTCCCCCGGGGGATTCGCAGTCCTCCATCGAGCCAGTGAGCTTCAAAACGACTGGACCATGCCCCCGCAGAGTATATTCAATCTGACCTGCCCTGGTCTGCGCAACACTTTTTGTATAGTTGCCCACTTTTACGACCTGAGTACATCCAAAAAGAACAACAAGCATGGTAGCAGCCACGCATGGTAACAGTAGCTGAATCTTTGCCTTCAAACGAACCTCCTTTTGAGGAAATATTCTGGCGATCGATGATCCGACACCCATATTGAGGAAATGTGCCCCCGTGATTTTGCCTTGAAACGGTCCTGCGACTGTTATATGTTTTTTCATTTCTGACTCTTCCATGACACTTTGTTTTAAATTCCGTTTATACTTTCATTCAGAACTTAATGACTGTCTTTTTGCCGCGATGCTGCATCTCTCAGGTTGAAAATTAATATGTAATTATCTTCAGTATATCTTGACCATACCTTACTTGTCCACTAAGTAGTGTCCACTTAATTTGAGGATTAAGAAAATATTATGATCGCCATGGCCTATCACGTTTCCCAAGATTTGACAATATATTAATCGTCAAATTAACATCATCAACCACCTGAAAATCGTACATGCCAAGACATATAAAATCCGCACCATTTTCATAGCCCCAACGTATTCCGTCAGATGGTTGAATTGCACCTGCAGCCAAAACCTTAAAGCTAAAGAAGGGAACATTAATTGACTTGAAAGTTTCAATTGTCTGCTCAGAAAATTGATCCCACATATTATCGTTCCATTTATTATGGTCTGTCACCGGAATCGGAGAATAATCTGGATATTCTGTCCTATTCTCACGCGGGGTGGCTGACCAGTATTTGTCATGATGAAAAGTTTTATAGTAAAAATCAGGCTTGACACCTTCTTTAATAGAAGCTTCAATACTCTTTAATGAATGTGCACCTACACCTGCTAAAAGACCCTGACCTTGAATGTACTCGATACATTTTAATAAAATTTTCAATGAATTATTTTTTGCCAGGTCATCAACATAATTTCCCTGTATATATATAAAATCTGCACCATCATCAACAGCTTTTTTTATAGGAGCAAGCCTGTCGTAAAACGTACCGGTTGAGCATTGACAAACATTAAGCATTTTGCTACCTGTTTCCCTTTTGTACTCATTAAATGCATTGTATTGAGCAGCTACAAGGTTACATACGTTGATTCCAGACTGTTCCGCCAGTGCCCATGTTTCCTTCATTTTTGTATCAGTAAACCAATGTTTGCTTAGCTCCGCCACATAAGATAAATCCCGTGCATGTAACGATCCACACATAGGATTGCATCCAAGAACGAGCCTGCTGATTTCGTACTTCCCCAATTTTCCTTTTGGGAGCACACCTTTAAGATTCTTTAATGATGCTTTTGCTTCTTCAGTTAAATAGTTCTGTCCTCTTGATAATAAATGGGAAGTTGTTGAAGCAGTTGAGAAGCAATTGATAAAAGGAAGTGCAACTAACCCCTTAAGAAAATTCCTTCTACCTTCTGAAAAATCTGAATTTTTGTTCATCCTTTAGTTTTTTGTCAATATCATTCTAAAATCATAATTGGCTATTGCAATTTTTATTGATCCATTGCCATTTCAGAATCATCTTCGCTTGCCCTGCCTTCTGGTATTCCAGATTTGATTTTTTTCATATCACTCTTTTAAAAATTAAGATTGAAAATATCTGAATTACTTTATATCGACAATTAGTAATCGGCAAGACGTAAAATTTTACCGGTAAATATTGTATTTATAGTTTTGAATAGGTATTAACTTTTATTGAATAAAGTGTTTTATCCTATAATTCTGTTAACTGAAATAAGTTGATTCCATCAAACATCCGGATTGCAAGCCTTCTGACCCTGACCACTTCTGACCGGAGTAAATTTTAACCTTATAAGTCGGAGTTAAATCCTTGTTATTAAGTTCTGTATATAAGCACAATCTGGCTGGCTGAATGTTGTCATGCTCTCCGGTTTTTGCACAATGCCATGGCTTATCGGCCCGGCTTAGGCTGTTTAGAATATCCTAAAAGACATTTTGTCAAAAAAATCAAAAACGATTCTATAAAGTGACTTTGAATCTACAAGCTTTTCCTCCGGATCTTAACGATTCAAGGAGATCAACCTGAACAGGTTTATAAGTAATGAGTCTTTGAAACATATATTTAACGTAACCTACTGAACATTGACAATAGGTAGGAGAGAGAATGTCCGGCTTATCCTCAATCATAGGGCAGAGACAGTATCCATCAGATATTTTAAGTCCTTTGGGATTTCCAACATAGTTGAAATAAACAACATTGTCTTTACGATAGATATTCTGTTTCCCAAGATTTTTTTGCCATTCGATAATTCTTTGATCAATCTCTTCAAGAGTTGCCGGCTGATCATTGGCAAATTCTCCATACGCACCTTTTGCACATGCAGCTCCATTAGATTGCATTAGTTTATTTCTTGTTTCCACATCCAGATGTTGGTCAACTATCTCAAAAAATCGTTTTACCCACTTATGAGTAAAATTCATTTTTTCGTTACAGGGTGTTTCATTTTGATTTACCTGAGAACTTTTCGATGACAGTACAGAATTAAATACCGTATCTGCACCAAGTCCAATGGCACAACCACATGCCAGACCGGGTGTAATTAACGCTTTACAAAAATCTGATCTTTTCATAGCCAGGTATTGATTTTAATTGAGGAATATTAATTTATATTTTTGCCAGTCCGTGTATGTATTAGTGCACTTGCAATGAATATCATATCAGGCTTATGACCTGATCTAAGTGAAGATACCCTATTGAAAAAGGAAATAAAAAATGTGAGTGGTTTTTGCCAGTCCCGATAGCTATGTATTTCTTCACAATTCATGTAACAGTTTAAATTATTCCTATTTTGACCTTTTAATGATATGTTTTTAATTATTCTACCCCCTTCCCAGCCTTCCCCGCCAGCTGGCG
>JBEKDR010000192.1:0-3556 GCA_050014255.1 Bacteroidales bacterium
AATCCCTTATCACAAAAAACATCTATAAAATCGGCAAGTTCTTCTGAAACAATAACAGGTATCATCTCATTGATAATAAGATCAACATATATTTCCCTATTGTTTTTGTACTCTTCAGGAATTGTATGAGCACCCAGAAAAGTAGCCCTGACTTCAATAGGACTGGTATCCTTAATTCTCCTGATTACTCTCAGCATCTTCAACTCATCAGCCAGATTCAGACCATAGCCACTCTTTATTTCAACTGCGCCCGTACCTAACGAAATGATTTCATTTATCCTGTTAAAGGATTGAACAAACAACTCATCTTCTGAAGTTTCGTGAAGCTTTTTTGCTGAGTTAAGGATGCCTCCTCCCCGTCTGGCAATTTCTACATAAGATAATCCGCGTATTTTGTCGGTATACTCTATTTCGCGGCTACCGGAATAAACAAGGTGAGTATGAGAATCACAGAATGATGGAAAGACAAATCTTCCGCTTGCATCTATTATTTCTGCTTCCGGATTCTGAATCAGTACATTGCTTTTCTGAAGCTCAGTCATACGACCAAATTCAGTAATCAGACCATCCCTGATATAGAGATAAGCATCACATATTGAGGGAAGTTCAGCCATTTCCGAGCCGCAAATTTTCAATTTTGGGAAATCTTCAGTCTGAACCAGGCATGCTATATTTTTAATCAGTAATCCTGTAAGCATTTAATCGTATAAATAAGGTCCTAAGGTAGCAAATATTAAAAAATGTGACCGTTATTTCCATTTTTCTTTATCTTTATCAATACGAACCAAACCTATTACCTATGAAAAAGACTTTTTTAGCTTTTATTCTGTCTCTATTGATAATTTCGGTATCAGCACAGGAGAAAAAGGTAAAAACCGGATGGAATTTCGGCGGCGCTTTGCCAGCTGTTACTTATGACTCTGATCTCGGGTTTCAGTACGGAGCTCTTGCAGAATTTTTTAATTATGGAAATCCGAGTGTATATCCCGATTTCCTCGATCATACTTATACAGAAATATCACGTTACACCAAGGGAAGTGGCATTTACAGGTTTATGTTTGAATCAAACCACCTCATTCCCGGAGTACAATGGATAAGCGACCTCAGCTATCTTCCGAACCAGGCAGAAACTTTTTACGGATACAACGGATACGAATCAGTATATAATAAAGACTGGATGGATGATAAATCTCCTGCATACAGAAGCAGAATGTTTTATCGTTTTCAGAAGAACCAGTTCAGATTCAAAAATGATTTCCAGGGAAAACTTTCAGGAGACCATTTAAAATGGAGTGCAGGTTTCGCTTTTCAGGATTTTACTGCAAGCTCAGTTAATATTGATAGACTAAACAAGGGGAAAAAAGATAAACTTCCTTCAGTTGACTCGGTTCCTGGTCTTTTTGAACGATATCAGGCACTTGGTATTATTCCGGCTGACGAAGCTAAAGGTGGCTGGATAAATACTGTCAAAGTTGGTATTATGTGGGACAGCCGCGATAACAGGCCGAACCCGATGAAAGGTCTATGGACTGAGATTGGAATTGAAGCAGCGCCAAAATTTATGGGAAACAACTGGGGATTTTCAAAATTGTACATAATACATCGCCAGTATTTTACATTAATAGAAAAAGATTTATCTTTTGTTTACAGGTTAGGATACCAGACAACATTATCAGGACATACTCCATTCTTTGATCAAACGGAAGTGATAACATCAAGGCTTACGGGTGCAACATCTGAAGGGCTTGGCGGTTCAAAAACATTAAGAGGAATTCTTCTGGACAGGGTTGTAGGTGACGCCTTCTTTATGGGCAACACCGAACTCCGCTGGAAACCGGTATATTTCAAATTATTTAAACAGGATTGCTATCTTGGTCTTAATTTATTTTATGATTTTGGATTGGTAACGAAGGATATTAAACTTCCAAATAATCTGCAAAGCACTTTTAATACAGTATATCCGACTGAGAATTACTCCGATTACTTTAAACCGGGACCTGATAAGCTCCATCAGAGTGCAGGTGTCAGTGTAATGCTCGTAATGAATCAGAACTTTGTAGTTGCAATTGATACCGGTAAAGCCTTTAATGAGCAGGATGGCAATATAGGATTCTCGATCGGGTTGAATTACCTGTTTTAGGAATCAAAAAAACATACAATTTAATACACATGTAGGGACAGGTCGCGACCTGTCCCTACGGATTTTCCCAGATCAATATCCCTTCAGAAAATATGCCAGAGCAACCCCGAGATAGTTGCCGACTATATAGCCTATTATACCACCTGTTATTCCAGTTACGATTACGTCTTTGTTTTTAAGAGCATTGGCAACAAGAGGTACGAAAGGCGGAGAAAATATAAAAGCAGCCGAGGTAATAAGAAAATTATCAGCATCAATTTTGAATATTTTAGCCAGAATAATATGCAAGACCAGAGATCCGAAATAGCACCATGTAATAAATAATACGAGATTTAGCATACCGATTCCAAACATAGTCCTGAGGTTTGCCATTGAAGCCACGGTCAGAGAAAACACAAGGATAAGATACATGCCAAGCTGGAATGTCTTTTCTATCCTGTTTATATATTTTGAAAGAGATAAAAGCAATCCGAATGTGGTTATTGACAATATTACCACAACCATCATAGGAATTTTTGGCAATAGCAGAGCAAGGCCACCGGAAAAAGCAAAAATCAGGACGGAAATGCCAAGTGCGCCAAGCAAAGGCAGGAAAACACCTTTTTTAAACATACCGGAATAATCCTCAAGGTTTCCGGTCTGACTTAAAATTTCAGCCTCATCTCCTTTTATGCCCTTCGATTCTTCAAACGGGGGCAGGATAAGCCTGAATAGCCTCGGGGCAATAGTTATGAAAAAAAGGACAAGAAAAGCACCCACGATCATGTCGTAAGTACTGACAATTACAAAAAGATTTGCATCAACATTCAATGCCATTTTTATTGCCACAAAATTGGGAGTTCCACCCGCATAAATACCTTCAAACATTCCGGCAAGTTTCCAGCTTTCAGGAATTGAATCTTTCCAGATAAAGAAACCAACAGTAACCATAACGAGGCCAGCGACAAGAGCAAGAAAAACCGAGACAAAGCCTTTTTTTGCGAAACGAAGCCACCTATTCAGGTTCAGAGAAAAAAGCAATAAAGGAAATGCTAACGGAACAACGAGTGAGGGTATTATATCCTGAACCTGTGCTATCTGGTTTACAAATATATCATCATTTGTCGCTTTGCCCTGAGTAATCAGCGATTCAACTTCGGCTCTTGGAAGAGAACTTTTCCCCTGCAGAATTAATTTGTAACCATCGCTTCCCTGAGGTAAAATTCCGATACTACCTATTAAAAGACCAAATCCGTATGCAAGTACAATTGCGCCTATTTTTTGAAGGAAAGACCATTTCTTGCATAAATAAATAATAATTAATGGAAAACCAAAATAGAAGAAAACCAATAATGCAATCTTTAGCATAAGATTTGGCTTTAGGTATTTCCAAATATAGAAAAAGCGACTCACTGTATAGCAAGTCGCTTGAAAAAT
>JBEKDR010000193.1:0-3511 GCA_050014255.1 Bacteroidales bacterium
GATGCAGAATTAGATCTAATTAATAACGCATTTCTAAATGATTGGGGTATAGGATATTCTACAATATATAAGTTTTGTTATTCTTGTGCAATGATTTGCATAAGCGATCAAAAATCTGTTACAACGGCTAGTGAGGATGATCTTATAAAAAAGCTCATCGAAGAATTTAAATTAGAAAAAGAGGAAGTTATCGCCGGTATTAACCATTTTTCGATAAGTGAAAGATCCGGTTACCTGATAGCTCCTGAAGGATTTAATAATTCTGAAGTATTTCCATGGAAGTATAATCGAGAATTTAGTTTTTCCAGAAGGTTTATTGTAAGGTACAAAGGTAAAGACGATAAGGTTTTATTAAAATGGGGGTTTAGGAATGCTATTTCATCTGAAAAACAATTGTTCTATTTATTATTGGAGGGTAAACTCAATAATGGAGGTACGGAGATAGATAAACTACTTGGGACCTTCAGGGAAAGAAAAGGTAGGTTTTTCAGAAACAAGGTAAAAGATTGGTTAAAGAATTTTAAACATCTTATCGTTCTTGATTATGAAGTTGATATTTCACCGGATGGTCATTTAAAAGCTGACAAAAACTACGGAGATATAGACATTTTAGTACTTGATAAAGATCTTAAAATTATATTAAGTCTTGAGTGCAAGGATACTAATAAAGCAAAAAACATACATGAGATGAAAAAAGAAATGGATAACTACTTGGGTCGAGAAGGAGGAGAAGGTATGATAAATAAACATCTAATTCGACATGAATGGTTAGCTAAAAATAAAGATAAAATTTGCGATTTCTTCAAAATTGCGAGGTCAACTATAATCATTAAGTCTTTTATGATAACATCAGAGGTAATCCCAACGTCATATATAAAATCAGCAGAATTAAAGATTCCAATAATCTCATTTCCGGATTTAAAAAGAGATGGATTAAATTTACTTATTGATTAATTCTGATAGATTTTTGCAAACACTTTTAAAAGCCGCACATGCCAACGCGACACCAAAGCTTTTAAAAGAGCTTGCAAAGAGAGAGTTTCAGCGACCATGACCAAAAAATTGGTTACATCATGACAATTTTAAAAAACACTAGCTATAACTCGGTCGGTTTAATTAATTGCCTTCGCCAGCGCCAGGACAGATTTGTAATCATTCCCAGCATCTATGCTCTTAAATTCTGTTCCATTTATAAAATCCTGTGGCACCCGGACAGTTTCATCTACCTCGACAGCCTCATTGGCGCTGTCGGCCGACGCGCTGGTGCCTTGTTTTTTGCTCTTCACCGAGACTATTTCATCGTGACACGTAGCTTCACTGCCGTCTATCTGGACTTGGTACCATTTAACAGTTTCATCGTGACCCGAGACTCCTCGTCCATCTACCGGGACTGGCAAAAAACGCGGCACCGCGACGCAGACGGCACCTAATTAAACCGCCGGGCCGTTATAAGGCATTGAGATCCAGCCTATTCCCGAAATAAATGGCACGTTTTTTGTGAAAAAGACTTAAACCTGATACCCTAAGACAATGAAGAAGTCAATTTTTTTGATTTCATCAACCTTACTCTTCTCGATTAATTATCCTTTAATTTATTGTCAGCAGCCTGATTATATCAGAGGGAAAGTGATTGATTCTAAAACATCCGAACCTGTACCATTTGCCGCAATACATCTTAAAAACTCTCAGGTTGGGATCTATACAAATGCTGAAGGTGATTTCAGAATATTAAATAATCCCGGATTTCAATCCGACAGTCTGATCGTGACCTGTCTTGGATTTCACAGGCTTTCAGTGGCTTTTAGTAAGTTAAAAATATCTGAAATGAACAACCTTAATCTTGTACCCAACATCTATAGTCTGAATGAGGTCAGGATTAATGCCAGAAAAAGAAGGCTACTCAGTCCGGTTACTATAATAGCCAGAGCTCTCAGAAATATAAAAAAGAACTATCCGGTCGAGCCATTCAGTTATGTTTCTTATTATAGAGATTATCAGAAAGATAGCATCAATTATCTTAACCTGAATGAGGCGATTATCCAGACTCTGGATAAGGGTTTTTCCTGGGCATCAGATTCAAACAGATACAGATTACTCGATTTCAAAAAGAATATGGAATTCCTTAGAATGAATATAACTCCCTATTATGATCTTCCGGAAACTGATCATTCTGATGAATGGTTTAAAAAAATACCCTATGCAAAGGTGGGTGATCAATTCGGCAATGAGCTTTTTATATTGCTTGTTCACGATGCAATCAGAAATTTCGATAAAAGATCATTTTCATTTGTTGATACTTTGACTCAGAATTTTATCAGAAATCATTGGTTTTCAAATCCGGACGGAATTTATGATGGAAGTACAATATTATATAAGTTCGACTTCATCGCCAAGCGTCAGATCACAGGTAAAATCATCCAGCTGAAAGGTTCAATATTCATCCAGCCCGATGATTATTCGATACACAAACTTGAGTATTCCGCTTCATTTTTAAATTCAGAAAAAAAGAACAAGGAGATTTTTAATATTGAGATTGAATATGGGCATGAGCCGGCAGTTAATTCCAGGATGTGTCTTAAATACATATCTTTCAATAATTCCTTCGCTATACCTGATTCGAGTGACAATGATTATTTTAAAATTGAAAAAGTACTTTGGAAGAAAGCCGGAGGCCCTTATTTTGCCGGTATATCGTACGAAAGGAGCATTGATATGACAATTATTGCTTTTTTCAACAGGAAGATCGATCCTGTTTCGGGAGGCAGAATGGATAACTATACGCTAACTTTAGGCAAAAGAAATGCAAAGATCAACAAAATTAATGTAGTAGGCGATACCTTGTACCTAACGCTGAGAGATGACAAATTTTCTAACGATGAAATTCAATCCTGTAAATTAAATATTAAAAACCTGAAAGACATTAATGGCAATATCATTAACAAACGAAGAGATCTTGAATTTCGTCAGTTCAGGGAACTTTTTGTGCAGGAATATAATAAGCCACTGGAATTTCAGAATAATTGTTTTATACAGTATATGCCCCTTGAACAGAACTGTATTTCGCACTCTAACGATTCAGGAAGATTTTGGATGAATACACCGTTAAAAGCTGAAGAAAAGCAACAAGATTCTCAGAATCATTGAATGCAACTATAAATTTGGAATAAGACTATTTGGCTAATAATGGCATTATCATGACACGCAAATGTACATCACATTAGAGATCTTTAATAAAACGCCTTATAACTTGGAGAGTTTAAAAATATATATCCACTACCGCGACAATAATACCGCGACATGACAAAATCTGCTCATCTCACGGGACAAAGCCATCTGGACAATTTCATCATGACCCGGCATATCATTTCCACTAATTAAAAAACGCCTTATAACTCGGTCGGTTTAATTAATTGGCTTCGGCAGCCCGGACTACTTCTCAATGAGCCCCAAAAGTCTATGCGAGTAAGCATTAACCCACTTATAAAATTTTGTTGCACCCGGACAGATACTG
>JBEKDR010000194.1:0-3232 GCA_050014255.1 Bacteroidales bacterium
AAAAGCTTAAGCTCATCGGCGGTGGAAAGATGAAGTATATGAAGTCTTGTATTATACTCTTTAGCAAGGTTGACAGCATGTGATGAAGAGCGAAAGCAGGCTTCCCGGCTTCGGATCAGGGGATGCATTCTGACAGGAACATCTTCCCCATATTTTTCGCGATAGATTTCACTGTTCTTCCTGATTATAGGTTCATCTTCGCAATGGGCCGTTATGGGTAGAGAGCTCCTTGCAAAAAGCTCCCTCAGAGCTGTTTCATTATCTACAAGCATATTGCCGGTTGAGGAGCCCATGAACAATTTTATTCCACATACTGCTGAGGGATCAACTCTTAAGACTTCCTCGAGGTTTGTATTTGTGGCTCCCAGGTAAAAAGAGTAGTTCGTGACTGAGTTTTCAGAACCAATCAGGTATTTTTCATTAAGGATATCAATAGTTACTGTTTGCGGATCGGTGTTGGGCATATCCATAAAAGAGGTGACTCCTCCTGCAGCAGCAGCCCGCGATTCACTAAAAATATCACCTTTATGTGTTAGTCCGGGCTCTCTGAAATGCACCTGATCGTCAATTACACCTGGAATCAGCAATAAACCCGTAGCATCGATTGTCTTTGTACTGGCAGGAATATCCATCTGATCGGGAGATCCTATCGATGCTATGATTTCATCTTTAATAAGAAGTGAGCCATGAAATGTCCGGCCTTCATTTATTATTGTGGCATTTTTTATCAGAATGCTGCTCATAGAATTTTTTTTACCCCTTCCCCCTAAAAGAGGTTGTTTTTTGTCGGAAGGCCCCTCTGCCGCTTCGCGGCATCTCCCCTAAAGGGGAGCTAAATTCAGGAGTTAAGAAAAATCACACTTCCGTCCAGTAATTAGCCCCCCTATAGGGGGGTTGGGGGGCTAAAGGCCCCTATATATATAAAGGTGTACCCAGATTCAAAGGTTTTTAACAAATATACTTCTTATCTTCATTCTTAACACTCCCCATAATGCCTCATTAAATATTCCTCCTGACATTTTTGAAGCTCCCAGTTTTCTATCGGTGAAGATTATAGGGACTTCAAGGATTTTATATCCCAGTTTCCAGGTCTTGAACTTCATCTCAATCTGGAAACCATATCCGACTGATTTGACTTTGTCAAGCCTGATCTTAGTGAGCACTTCTTTTTTATAACACTTGAATCCGGCAGTTGTATCCATTATTTTCATGCCCGTAATAATCCTCACATAGATAGATGCAAAATACGACATCAGAACCCGCGAAAGAGGCCAGTTGACTACATTTACCCCGCTGATATACCTTGAGCCGATTGCAAGATCAGCGCCATTCTCTGAACAAGCCCTGAAGAGTTTCACAAGGTCACGCGGATCGTGCGAAAAGTCTGCATCCATTTCATAAATATAATTATAACCTTTTTCCAGGGCCCATTTAAACCCTGTGATATACGCTGTGCCCAGTCCCATTTTCCCGGGTCTTTCAATAAGATACAGGTTTTTGAATGATTTCTGAAGATCCTTGACAATATCTGCCGTACCGTCAGGAGAATTATCATCAATGATAAGAATATCGAAGACAATTGCCAGCGAAGAAATTGAATTAACAATTGCTTCAATATTTTCCCTCTCTTTAAATGTGGGTATTATAACTATATTTGAAAATTCATCCATATTATTGCGAAAATAAGGAAATTCATTAAATAGGAGCTATATCGACGAGATTATTTGAATTTATCCTAGCTTTAGTCCGGCGGGAAAGTTGGTACCAATTAAATAAAGATATTAATTCTCGAAATATAATAAAAGATAAGGACAGCTGATAAAACATTCAATGAAAACAAAATTTTGGATTCTTATTTCATTTTTATTAATAGGTTCGGAAGCATTCTCGCAGGAGAAAGACTGGAAGATCAATATATTCAACTTTTTTGACAACACTGAATTTGGCCGCTCGGCTGTCAAGATCCCGCAAACAATGGCAGGCGTACAGGTAGCACCTGAACTTGGAGTTGTTTGGGATACACTTAATAAAGTGAATGTTGGTGTAAACCTGCTGCATGAATATGGAAGCCCGGATGTAATCGACAAGTTGTACCCGACTGCATATTATGAATCGGATCGGGGACCTCTGAGATTTCTTATGGGAGCATTTCCACGTATTGGGACAATAGATAATTATCCACGCCTGTTTTTCCAGGATTCTGTCTTATATTATCGTCCGAATGTAAATGGCATTTTCTGGGAATACCGAAAAGGTGAAAATAATTGCAATATATGGCTTGACTGGACAGGGCGGCAGTCAAAAACAGTTAATGAAACATTTTTTATTGGTTTTAGCGGGAAGTACAAGACCGGGATTTTCTATCTGCAGCATTTTGGCGCCATGTTTCATTATGCAGGCAAAATGGATCCTGTTGTGGAAGAACCTCTTCATGATAATCTTCTGTTCCTTACTTCAGGAGGAATAGATTTATCTGGAAAAACCTGTTTCTCCAAATTAGAAACAAATTTCGGCTGGGCTGTCAGATTTGAACGTTCCCGTGCTGAAAATTCAGGATGGATTACCTCCAGCGGATTTCTCATGGAAACGAGAGTTGAATATAAATGGGTAGGATTATTCAATACATTCTACAAAGGCGACAACATGATGCATTTTTACAACGAGCTCGGAAATAAGCTTTATTGGGGTGATCCTACATACAGGTCAAAAACGTCTGACCGCTCAGATTTCTATATCAGGTTTTTGCAGAGCCGTACTGTTGATCTGCAACTTACCTATTCTCTTACATTCATGGAGGAGCGAATGTACCACGAGCAAATGCTTAAGTTGATTGTCAATCTTAATTCTCTTAAGAATTAAATTGAAGTAACATGAAGATAATTAGGCAGATAGTAGCGGGCTAAATAATTTTGAAATAATTTTGAGTTTTTTTTATTTGTTTGTTTGCCGGGGAAAAATCAATTTATATCTTTGCATCCCTTTAGGACAAGGAGTTGATTGAAGGGCAGGAGAGATTGTATTCCGGCTTTAAATCGGAAGGGAAGCCGGGAAGCGGGAAGGCTGGAAAAATATCTCAATTATTTTTGGTTAGGAAGTTCAGATGTATTAGATTTGTCGTCCCAAAAGAGAAATAAAGTTCTTTGAAATTATGAAGTAAACAACCAGGCGAGATATGGAAATCTCGTCAAAAATTAACTTGTTAGTATTTTGAAATGAGTTCACAGGATTGGTT
>JBEKDR010000195.1:0-3212 GCA_050014255.1 Bacteroidales bacterium
AGTTGATTCTCCTTACAACACTTATGCGCATTCTGGTTTGCCTCCTGGTCCAATTGGATGCGCCTCCGTTGAGGGTATCGATGCCGTCCTTAATGCTGAGAAACACGATTGGCTTTATTTTGCTGCCAGGGCTGATTTTTCAGGATATCATTATTTTTCCAAAACTCTTGCTGAGCATGACAGGAATGCTTTATTATATCAGAAAGAACTTGATAAAAGAAAGATTTTCAAATAACTCCGACCACCTCGACTTCCCTTTCCAAATCAATACCAAATTTTTCAAGGACAGATTTTTTAATTTCTTCTGAAAGGTTATATATTTCCATGCCGGTAGCTTTTCCATAGTTTACCAGGACTAAAGCCTGCTTATCATGAACTCCGGCATCTCCTCTTCTTTTTCCCTTCCATCCGCACCGGTCTATAAGCCAGCCTGATGCAAGTTTTATGTAACCTTTCTGGTCTTTGAATGCGGGCATATCAGGATATTCATTTTTAAGGCTGACGGCTATGGACATATTTACAACCGGGTTCTTAAAAAAGCTTCCTGCGTTGCCAATTAATTCAGGATCTGGCAATTTGCTTCGCCTTATATTTATTACACCCTGTCTGACATTTTTTAAAGTCACTTTTCCGAGATTATTTACCTCTTCTTTCAGCGATTCGTAATTGAGATTCAACAGGGGTTTAATTGTTAATCTGTAATATACCCTGGTAACCAGATATTTACCTTTTTCCCGGTTTTTGAAGATGCTGGTCCTGTAACCAAATTCACATTCATTGTTTTCGAAGAACCTTACAGAACCATTATTTATACTTATTGTTTTGACTTTAACTATCTGATCTTTGACTTCCACTCCATATGCGCCTATGTTTTGCACAGGAGTTGCGCCAACCTTTCCCGGGATCAGGGAAAGATTCTCAAGCCCTCCAAACCCTTTATTTACTGACCATGCAACCAGATCATCCCAGTTGACACCTGCACCGGCAGAAACTATGACATATCCATTAACAGGATTCTTTTCTTCAATTTTTATTTCTCCCAGTTCAGGATACAGTATAGTGCCTTTAAAATCGCTGGCAAAGAGTATGTTGCTCCCGCTCCCTAAAATCAGAAGAGGTTTTTTCCATGAAACAGTCCCGCTTAATAGTGAAGTTGCTTCCTTCTCAGTCTTTATATGGATCATACATTCAGCCTTATAATCAAGACCGAAAGTATTGTACTTCTTCAATGAGATATTTTTATAAATCATTCCATGTATATTTTCTATAAAAATAATTTAATTTATCTTTCCTTAAAAAAGAGATGGAACTCTATGTGAAAACCCGCGAAGAATGGCGTAAGTGGCTTGAGCAAAATCATTCTTCAGTGCAGGGAATCTGGCTTATTTATTATAAAAAGCCATCTGGGAAACCTCGAATACCTTATAATGATGCAGTTGAAGAGGCTCTTTGTTTCGGATGGATAGATAGTAAGATTAAAAGAGTTAATGATGATTATTATATCCAGTGGTTTACACCACGCAGACCAGGCAGCAGGTGGTCGAAGTTAAATATGGGCAGAGTTCAGAAGCTGAAAAAGGAGGGTCGGATGAGACCCGAAGGCTTATCAGCTTACGAAGAAGTGAGTAAAAAACCTAAATTGATATATGATGTCAGGCCAGAGGAAAATATTCCTTTGCCTGATGATCTGTCAGAGGCTTTAAAAAAGAATATTGCAGCATACGGCAATTTCATAAATTTTCCACCATTCAGCCGCAAATTGTATGTATTATGGCTAAACAATGCAAAGAGGGAAGAAACACGTAAAAGCAGGATTGCAAAAATCGTCGAACGGTCTGAAAAAAACATTAAGGCTGGAATGATGTAAAAACTTGTTATAAATAATACATTTATTGTATTTTTATCCATGCCTTTACATTCAAATAGCATTAGAGTAGCATTCTCTGTAACCAACTGTATCTGCCATGACCAGCGTGTCATGAAAATTGCAGGAACAGTCAGTAGCCTTGGTTGTGATATTACTATAATAGGAAGAAGATCAGGTGATTGCTGCAATTCCGATTCAATGCCTTTCAGAACTAAAAGATTCAGAATGATCTTTAAAAGAGGATTTTTCTTTTATAAATTTTTCAATATAAGATTATTTACTTTCTTGCTTTTTCACAAATTTGATATTCTGGTATCCAATGATCTCGATACTCTTCTTCCCAATTTTCTGGTCTCAAGAATGAAGCAGCTTCCTCTTGTTTATGATTCCCATGAGTACTTTACAGGCGTACCTGAGATTCAAAACAGACCTTTTGTCAAATGGATCTGGAAAAGCATTGAAAAATCAATGTTTCCGTGTTTAAAGTATGTTATGACCGTAAGTGACTCAATCGCACTGCAATATGAAAAAGAATACGGAAGGAAACCGGTGACAGTCAGGAATTGTTCCATGAAAACAGAACAGATAATTCCTTTTTTAAGGAAGGAGCTTGAGGTTAATCCTGATCACCTTTTATTGATTTTGCAGGGTACCGGGATTAATGCAGACAGGGGCGGAGTTGAGCTGATTGACGCTGTCAGCCTTACTGAAAATGTTTCATTGCTTATTATCGGTTCTGGTAATCAGTTTGACATTCTTATTGAAAAGGTATTAAAACTGAAACTAAGCGACCGGATAAAAATCATTGCAAAATGCCCATGGGAAACACTTATGAGGTACACCAGGTCGGCTGATGCCGGATTGAGTCTCGATAAAAATTCTAACCTGAATTATAGTTTTAGCTTTCCGAATAAATTATTTGATTATATAAGCGCTGGAATTCCTGTGATTGCAACTGAACTTCCGGAAATTGCAAAAATCCTGAATGAGTATAAATGTGGTATACTAATCAGTAAACCGGATCCTATAGAAATAAGTAAGGCAATAATCAGACTGAGAGATGATAGAAGGTTACTTTCGGAATTGAAACAAAATTCTGTTATTGCCTCAAAATCAGTAAACTGGGATAATGAATCTTTGAAAGTCGAAGAACTTTATAAATCGATTATTAATAATAAATAATATTTCCTCTGTGGCTCTTAATATCTCCTCTGTGTCCCGATACAATGTAACACTTCAGAATTATGGTAACAAATAATCAATTCTTTTATGTTAAAACCCCCTTTCTTATTTCCCCCAAGGGGGAAAGGATTTTTTGCTCCTTCCCCCGCCAGCTGGCGGGGAA
>JBEKDR010000196.1:0-3203 GCA_050014255.1 Bacteroidales bacterium
CAGGATATTTTATAAATGGGAACGCAGTAATTGAAAACACATATTCTCTCTTTACTTTTCAAAATATATTGTTCTCATTCTATATAGTTATTACTTCAATCTTATTGATTCGTTATGCATTAAATATTTTCAAACTGTTAAGTAAAATTTATAAGAATAAGAAAGTTGATTATCAAAAAACATCACTTGTCCTGATCAAGGAAAGGTCTTTACCTTATTCATTTTTCAAGTACGTTTTTGTAAACCGGTCAGATTATGAGAATGGTAAAATTGAGAAAGAATTATTAATGCATGAAGAGGCTCATTGTTTACAATATCATTCGATCGACAATATTATAATAGAATTATTGAATGTATTCCTTTGGTTTAATCCGGCAATTTGGCTAATCAAAAAAGCAATACTCTTAAACCATGACTTATTAGCTGAAAATACAGTCTTGTCAAAATTTGAGTTAGATGATTATCAAAACACATTATTAAATCTTGTATTACGGAATAATTCAGCATCCCTGGCGAGTAATTTTAATTATTCATTAATAAAAAAACGATTAATTATGATGAACAAAAAAACGATTAAAGAAAGGATGATCTTAAGAAAGGTTACTATAATCCCTTTATTTTTGATTTTAGTTGTCACACTGGCTTTTTCTCAAGAAAATTTAATGAAGGGACAAAAAGAAGGAGCTAATGATAAAAAAACGATTGCAGTAGGAAATAAGGGACTTACTATAGATGATGAACAAAAAGCAGCATCTGAGGAGCAAAAGGTTTCTTTTCAGGAAAGACTTGCCAATGAACGTAAAGCAGCTGCTAAAGAGCAAAAGGTTTCTTTTCAGGTAGGACTTGACAATGATCGAAAAGCAGCTGCTATAGAGCAAAAGCCTTCTTTTCAGGAAACACTTGCCAATGAACGAAAAGCAGCAGATGAGGGGACAATAGTCATTGGTCATAAGTAAACGCTAATGATCATGGGAAATGTACTTAAAACGACCCTTAGAAATTTTATCCAGAAGCCAATTACTAATCTAATCAACCTATTTGGGTTGGCAATTAGCCTTGCACTGGTCGTCATGCTTTCTGTTTTCAGCTACAATGAACTTACTACTGATCACTTTCACGCAAATGGCGATAGGGTTTATATTTATGGTCAAATTAATAAAGGGATTAACACAGCAGGAGTCCTGAAAGAACTTATTGACCTGAATATTCCCGGGGTGGAATCAACTATAAGGATTTCCGGAACATGGGAACCATCAGTTTTTCAGGTTGAAAATAATGAACCCTTTTCAACCGATCTTATTTTTGCAGATGATAAATTCTTCAGTTTATTTACTTATAAAGTCGTTTCAGGTAATCTAAAAACTGCATTGGAAAATCCTATGTCTGTTGTCATTACAAAATCACTATCGGAAAAGCTTTTCGGCAGGGAACAGTCTATTGGAAAAACCATGAAACTGGATAATAGCTATGATCTGACAATAACTGCTGTAATAGAAGAACCACACACCAATTCTTGTCTTACATTCAATGCCTTGTGTTCCAACAGTACAAAAAAAATTGTACAATCAAATGGTGGAGAATTTACTGATTGGAGATTTATAAACTTTCAGACTTTTCTTCTTTTGAAAATTGGTACAAGTCCAGAGGAAACAGCCAAAAGGATTTTAGCCCTTTTTCCAAATGACATTCAAAAGTCAAATTCAGACAATAGTTTGATTCCTTTAAAAGAGTTATACTTCACAAAATTCAATAGTAGTGATAATTATATTAGATATGGGGATAAGAGAAAAGTCATGATTTTGCTGATGGTAGCTTCAATGGTTCTTATGATAGCATTGGTTAATTTCATTAATATATCGTCATCACAATGGCTTGAGAAAATTAGACAGTTCGGGATAATGAAGGCTTTCGGAGCAACGCAATCAACCATTTTTAGAAATATCTTTCTCGAAGTGTTTCTATTGTTTTTTACCGCTCTGATTATTGCTTTTATCCTTATTCTCAACCCATACATTCAGAACTATATTGGAATTCATATCAGTCCACAATTGATCCATTCACCTGGTTTTATTGCAATTTCTATTTTATTTACGTTTTTTATAAGCTCCCTTTTCAGTCTGATTCCTTCTTGGAAAATATCAAAATCAAACGCTGTTGACAATCTGAAAAAAGCTGTAAAATCACCTTCATCAAAATTTTCTTTAAGAGGGATTTTAGTGACAACACAATTCGCAATAGCTATTGTCCTGATCGCATTCACTTTATTGGTACAGAAGCAAATCCGTTTTGGGAGCAATCAATTAGGGCTTAAACAGAAAAACAGTATCGGTATAGAACTGTCTGCGCAACTTATTGAGAAAAAGGATGTATTAAAAGAGGCACTCTTAGAAAAGCCGGGAGTTAAAGAGGTTTCATTTACTCAATTTTATCCAGGTCAAATAATTTCAAATTGGGAAACTAAACTTACATTGAATGGAGAAGAGAAAGAAGTCAAAATTGATCTATTCAATGCAGACGCCTCTTTTTTTGGAATAATGGGACTAGAATTAATCAAGGGGCGCTTTTATAGTAATGAGCTACCTTCAGATAAAGGTAAAATCGTGGTTAATGAAACTTTCCTTCGCGACTATACAATATTAGATCCTATAGGAGGTAAATTAATCGTAAGTATGGATGGAAGCAGGTCGGAAATAATTGGTGTTATTAAAGATTTCCATTTTAAATCGATCAGCCAACCTATGGCTCCCTTGGCCATTATCAATGGATCCTATTCAAATTATTGTCTTGTTTCCATTAACACAACAAGTTTCAATTCGCTGCAAAATGCAGTGAAGGATATAAAAGCAACTTTAGCAGAATTATCTCCTGAATTTCCCGTGCAGGTGAGCTTTATTGATCAGGCAGTCGTGAATATGTACAAATCGGAACTTCAATTTCGTCGGACATTCACACTTTATGCTGTATGTGCTATTGTAATTTGTTGTCTGGGTTTATTTGCTATGTCGTTATTTGCATGTCAGAGCAGAATTAAAGAAGTTGGTATCCGCAAGGTTAATGGAGCAGAGGTAATTGAAATATTGGCTATGTTAAACAAAGATTTTATTAAATGGGTAGCAATCGCATTTGTAATTGCTACTCCTGTTGGATGGTTTGTCATGCATAAATGGCTTCAGAATTTTGCATATAAAACCAGTCTTAGCTGG
>JBEKDR010000197.1:0-3185 GCA_050014255.1 Bacteroidales bacterium
ATATTGACCTTTCAGGATCAACTCCGGTCACCACAACTCAGTTAGCAATAAAACCCTACAAAACAGAGGTTTTTGGTATTGATTTTGAATCTTCTGCTGGCCCTCTGGGCCTGAGAGGAGAAGCAGCATGGAGCCTGCCTGCCCTTTCCTACAAGACAAATGAATATGTTCCTCTTGAGGAACTGAAGTGGGTGGCAGGAATGGATTGGTCTCCCGGAGACTGGAGACTTATGATGGAATATACCGGGAAGTATTTGCCGGCATTTGAACCTTCATCGGTCGATCCGATTATAGGAACACAACCTGACTATACAAAACTGGCTGAACTGCTTGCTGTTCCCGGATTTGATATCAATGATTATGTCCGGCAGCAGGTCGGAGCGTTTAACAGGCTCTATAATTACCAGTTAAAACAGTCATATCATTCTGCAGCGATAAAGATTGAAAGAGATCTGAGTTACGGTACAATCGTCCCTTCAGTTTTCGCAATGTATAATTTCACATCAAAAGACCTGTTGATCATTCCTGAAATAAGGTACAAGCCTGCGGATGGATTTACACTTGTAGCCGGTGCGCAGTATTTTAAAGGGAAAAGAGGATCTCTGTACGATATCATAGACGGTTTTATGAATACAATATATCTGTCATTAAAGGTCGATTTCTGAATAAATGATAAAATTGATAATAAAATACCGATGGATAATTATTTGTATCTGTCTTCTGACCGGTATCGGTTTCGGTATAATGATCCCTTTCGCAAAATCTGATCCTGAAATCAGAAATTACGTGCCGGACAAGATGCCCTCAAGAGTGACTACCGATAAGATAGAAGATGTATTCGGAGTGCAGGATATGGTAGTTATATTGTTTTCTGACACTACTATTCTTTCTCCTGGTGATCTGAGACAGATAAAAGATATTGACAGAGGCATCTCCAGGCTTAAAGGAGTCTCGGGAAGGATTTCTCCCTTTACCATAAAAAATATAAAAAGTGAAGAAGGTACGATGGTTGTTGACCCTTTAATAAAAAAGATCCCTACCGACACTTCAGAAATGAGGCTGCTGAAGAAGTCAATACTGGATAACAGGTTCGCTCATGACATTGTCTTTTCTTCCGATATGACAGCTGCATCTATTACTGCGACAATAGATAAAGCTGAGGCTGAATCTGTGACATTGAGTAAAATAGATTCATTATTAAGCGCGTATCCCGGAAAAGCAAAGATTCTTACCGGGGGCCTGCCCTATATCAGGCTGCATATAATGAAGGATGTCAGAAGCGATGCACTAATTCTTGTGCCGGCAGCTCTTCTTATAATGCTATTGATTTTGAAATTCACATTAGGTGACTGGAGAAGCGTAATGATGCCCTTCACAGTAGTTTTACTTTCCACAGCAATCAGCATGGGACTCATCTCCGTGCTTGGCTGGAGGATATCAATCCTGACTCTGCTGGTACCTATAATAATTGTAGCTGTAGCTAACAATTATGGTATCTATCTTGTGGCCAGACACCAGGAAATAAGTCAGAAGAGGAACTGCAGTACCCTGGAAATGCTGAATAACCTTTCAGGATCTCTTAATATGCCTATTCTATTCAGCGGTTTGACCACGATTGCAGGTATTCTCGGGTTGCTGACCCATTCAATTATTCCTGCAAGGCAGGATGGTATACTGGCTGCGACGGGTGTGACTATGGCCCTGATTATGAGCCTGACTTTTGTACCGGCATTAATTTCTCTGAATGGTTCCGGAATTATAAAAACGAAAGAGAAACCTGTCATGAGAAAAATCTTTGACCGATTTTTAAGTAAGCTGTCGAAGATTATTTTAAAATGTCCGCGCAGGATTTTAATCATCTCTGCTGCCATTACATTATTGGTTTCAACAGGGATAATTTTCCTTCGCATAGAAACAAACCAGGAAAATTATTTTCCACCAGGAAACCCGATAAGGCTGGCTTCGGGAATTATTAATAAAAAGTTCGGAGGTTCACAGACCATTTCAATAATGATAGACGGAGATATTAAAGATCCGAGTATCATGCATAAAATTGATAATCTGACTACTAACCTTGAAAAAATGGATGGTGTCGGAAAAGTGTTTTCTATATCGCAGGCTGTAAGAGAAATGAGTAAAGCTATTTACACTCCCGAGGAAGAAGAGTATGATAAGATTCCTTTTTCAGAGGATGGCATTGCCCAGATGTTCGAGCTTTATAATATGAGCGGCGACCAGAATGATTTCAAACAGCTTATGAACCTGGATAATACAAAAGCACATATTTTAATAAAGCTTTCAAAGCCGGAGAACAGTATAATAAAAAATGTCATGAAGAGGATTGGTGAACTCACGACTGATTTTCCTGCAAAAGTCATGGTCGGCGGATACGCTATAATCATGGCGGATTTTGCAAGATCCATAATTAAAGGACAGGAAGAATCGTTGACATTCGCAGTCGTGACTGTTTTTCTGCTTCTGTCGATAATATTCAGATCCTTAAAAGGTGGTCTGACAGGCTCAATTCCTCTTGTTGCATCAATCTTTATTCTCTTTGGATTCATGGGTATAACGGGAATTGCGCTTGATGCAGCTACGGCTCTTCTTTCATCAATAATGATTGGTGTAGGTGTCGATTTTACAATACAGTACATGTGGTGTTTTAATATAGAACTCAGGAAAGGATTATCTTATGAAGAGGCCACAGTAAATGCTTTGTCATCAATCGGGCGTAGCATAATAATTAATGCTTTGAGTGTGATGGCCGGATTTTCATCACTTATGCTTTCAGGTTTCATATCAATACGATTTTTTGGCTATCTGGTTTTTATCTCGATAGGATCATGTTTAATAGGTGCAATTGTCATTGTACCTGCTTTTCTGATAACTTTCAAACCAAAATTTATTGCAAGGGATCTAAATAACAGAAAAAACAGAAAATATGAAAAAAGAAATAATCTTATTAGTATTATTGATGCCGCTTTTACAGGCAGCACCGCAACTTCCTGATGCTATCGGGATAATGGTAAAAAGCCGCGACCTGACTATGACAGGATCCATTAGTTCCAATATTTCACTGACAATCACTGAGAAAAGCGGAATGGTGCGTAACAGAACCATATCAATGGTTACAAAAAGCTTCGCTGATGGTTCGATAAAAAGAATGATAAAATTCATTCAACCAC
>JBEKDR010000198.1:0-4595 GCA_050014255.1 Bacteroidales bacterium
AATTAAACCGCCGGGCCGTCAGACTGTCTAAAAACCTACTGTATTTGTTGATAAGTATGAGGCCGGGAATTCTTCAAAAAACGCCGGTTTTTGTACCTTAACTACATGAAATTTATACAAGGACATAACAGAAACCAGACTCAACTTTTTCCTGTTTCACTCGACCAATCCATTGACCCGGATAATGATGTCAGGATAATTGACCTTTTTGTGAAAAGCCTTCCTCTTAAAAATTACGGATTCAGAGTAGACTTTCCTGAAAACGGCCGTCCGGCATATCATCCTTCTGACTTACTGAAGCTCTTCATTTACGGGTACATGAATAAGGTGCGGACTTCCCGTGATCTGGAAAAAGAATGTAAAAGAAACATTGAAGTAATGTGGCTCTTAAATTGTCTCAAACCAGATCATAACACAATTGCCAATTTCCGCAAGAACAATCCTAAAGCCATCAAGAAAGTGTTCCGTGCTACTGTTCAGATTGCAAAACATTTTGATCTGATTGGTGGGATACTTATTGCCGGGGACAGCACAAAGCTTCGTGCTCAAAACAGCAAGAAGAACAACTTCAACCAGGCTAAGATAGACCGCCGTATCGCATACATTGATAACAAGCTTGAAGAGTATACCAGGGCACTGGCTGAGAGCGATGGAGATAATCAGCAGATAATACTTGATGAGATCGAAAAGCAACAGCAGAGAAAAGAGAATTACAAAAATCTGGAAAAGAAGCTTAAAGAATCTGGAGAAGCCCAGATTTCTATATCTGATCCGGAGAGTCGGCAGATCATGCTTCGCAACAATATCACCGAAGTAGCTTATAATGTACAATCTACCGTTGATTCAAAAAATAACATTCCCATTGACTACAAGGTAACAAACCAGAACGACAGCAAAGCCATGGGCGACATGGTTCGAAGAGCAAAAAGCATTCTCAGAACAAATGAATTCACTGCCTTATATGACAAAGGTTTCCATACCGGTTCAGAGCTTAAGATAGCACAGGAACTGGGAATAGAAACAATTGTAGCAATACCCGGAGTTCCATCCACCAGTCAGGCTCCAAACCATGAATACAACTATGAACACTTCATGTATGATGAAACTACTGATACCTACATCTGTCCCCAGGATCAGGTTCTCATAACAAACGGTACATGGTATAAGGAACTCACCAGTAGCGGCAATATCATTTGGTTCAAACAATACAAGACACGATCATGTAAGTCATGTCAGGCTCGATCACAGTGTACCAGGTCCAAAACTGCCAGGTTGATTCACAGGAGCGAATTTGCTGAATACTATGAGATTAATCGCATAAACTTTGAAGAAAAGGAGCATCTTTATAAACGTCGTCAGGCTATAGTTGAACATCCCTACGGTACTTTAAAACGACAATGGGGGTTCAGTTATATTCTCACAAAGAAGGGAATGGAAAGAGCAAGCTCTGATGTGGGGTTTATGTTTATTGCATATAATTTGAGACGAATTGGTAATATTTTGACCAGAGATCGGCTGAAGGAGTATCTCAGGATACTTTTGTCGTTGTTTTTGGCCATTTCTGCGGTTATTAGTGACCATTTAACGCATTCCGGCAGGCATCTTTATAATCCATCGCTTAAGTTAGCTTAAATGAGCTCTTTTTCAATAAAACCAACTAGGTAATTAGACAGACTCCCGTTACCCTATTTATAAAATATATCTTGACAAAATTAATTTATCACTTTTACCAGGACTTGCCCTCGCGCTATGAACAATCAGCCCCCGCGCCGTCATCTGCCAGCTTATGTTATAAAATTAACAATACTGCATTTACCGGGACTCTTCCCTCGCACCACAAACATATACTTGTGCTAACAATCTAGATTAATTGCACTTAAGATTGCATGCAATAAAATCTACTGGGTTGCGGACCGACGCACGTGGTGTCAAGGTTGTTGCTATTCCATCTCTTATATAACTTCTTTTTTTCAAGCTGCCTCTAATTGAGCTATTTTTCTCTTTAGTTGATTGATCTTCTTTTCATTATATTTTTTGTGATATTCATTCAAAGCTTTGGGGTTGAAAGCTTCTTTGTTGGCAACCATCTTATAATAAATGATTGCAAGTTTTCTTGCTGTTGCAACAACGGCTTTTGGTGCACCAGCTTTTGCCCTTAACCTACGAAAGTAATCACCCAAAGGACTTTTACTATTGTATAAACCGTTGGCCGCCATCCGGAAAGCCTGCCCTGCATGATGTTTCTTTTTCATAATTCTACTGCTCATCACTTTCCCTCCAGATATTTTCGTGTTTGGTGCCAGACCCAACCATGAGGTAAAATGATGTTCTGTTTTCCATTTGGTCATATCACATCCAACTTCAGACAATATTGTTAAAGCACCTAATTCATTTATACCAAAAACCTCGGTAACATCAACCTTCAAAATTTCTTTAAGGTCCGCAGTAAGGTTAAATTTAATTTTGTGTTTACCGGATACTTTTCTTTTTACTTTCGGAATGTCAGGAATGACACCTTCATTTCTCGAAGCAATTTGAATAACTAACTGTTTTTCTATTTCCTTGTCACATTCATCTATCATTTGTCTGTGTGTACAATACAATTGGTAACATTGTCTGAGTTCAAACAAATGTTCAGTTGTCCAATGTCCTTCCAACGATTTTATGATATCTTCCCTGCTTGCTTTTATGCGTTTGTCTCTCATATCAGCCAGCACTTCAGGATCTCGTTCCCCGGTCAGTATGGCTTCTAATATGAGCAATCCTGTTTTTCCATCGATATCACTAATGATAGTGTGCAATTTAATATTCATTAATTCCAGTGCCTTTTGTATTCTATTGAGATAGGTCGATGATGTTCGGACTAAATTTTTACGATGACGAACCATGCTCCTTAATGTACGTTGCATATTGTCTGGCTGAAAGCTGGCACTTAATAATCCACAACTATGCAACTTTTGTATCCATTCAGCATCGCTCTCATCGTCCTTTCTTCCTGTAACATTCTTTACATGTTTCGCATTTACAAGATAAACTTCAAAACCATATTCCTGCAACAAAAGAAACAGAGAGATCCAATAAACTCCGGTACTCTCCATAGCTATGGTGGTAGTGCCATGTTCTTTCAAACAATTGGCTATTGAATGTAAATCCCTGGTAAAGCACCCAAATACACGTATCTCCAATTGTTCCGGACTAATTGGATATGCTACCATCATTTCAGTATCTGACACATCAATACCTGCAGCCGTTGGATTGATAACTGTCAATTGTGAAATCCGTTTCACCTTTTCCGTTTTTGTTTTACTTTTACTCATATTTTAAAATTTAAGCGTTTAAAAAATTGCCTCATGCCTGTTGGTCTTAGGATAAATAATTCTCTTATACGGCATCCAACTGCCAATTGGGACTCTTAAAACCATACAGAACCAGACTAGACTTTGATGTCAATGCATCATAGATGGCACGGTTTACACTGCATGGGGCAACGCTTAAATTTAGTATATATTCAAAAGTTATTCGTATAGGGGCCATATGAAGCCATACTGAGGGACTAGACTATTTCATCGTGCACCCGGACTTTTCAATCATCTGCCAAGACTTGCAAAAACCATGCAACCGCGACTCAGACGGCAACAAACCATATCGCCGGCCCTTATGTGGCATAGCTCGCAGAACCCAAGACCGTTCACATTAGAGAATTTATCATGACCCAATATTTTCTTTTTTCTATCAGGACTTATAACCAAAACGACTAATATGAAATCAAGAACCTGTCCGCATTGTAACTATAAATATTCATTAACTGAATATAGAGATCAAGTGCTTTTCAAGTTTCGTTTTTTAAAATGGAATTGTAAAAGTTGCAATAAGAAACTCACTTTTAACTTCGCAAGAAGAATTATAGTCGCTTTAGCTTTTTGTAGTCTTTTTTTAGCCGTCCTTTCGTTAAAAAATATTATCGGTATGACCTACCTGAGATGGGCTGCTTTGATAACGATCTGTATCATTGGCTCAGCATGGTTAATTCCTACTTTTGACACTTTTAGAAAGGCAGAATAGAAACTCTTAAACTACGATATCTCAGAATCTCAGTTAAGCTTTTCGACTGACCGCTTTAAGAAAGGATTGTAAATAGTCTGCCCTAATAAATATTTAATCCCCTGTGACTTTTTCCCAAAATATTCGACTAATACTTCAGATTTAAAGATATCAGAATGGATATTCAAAAATTACAGACTGATTTTACCGAACTTATAGAGAACAATAAAAAAATGATTTACAAGGTCAGCCATATGTATTGCGATAGTACCATCGATAAAAAGGATTTGTTCCAGGATATAATTTCTAATCTGTGGATTTCTTATCCCAGTTTCCAGAACAAATCAAAAATTAGTACATGGATTTATAGAGTTTCATTGAATACAGCAATTACCTGGTTCAGAGATTATACCAAACAATCTAGAAGCATAGAATATACAAACTTGATTCCTAATTTGGCAGACGAGGCAGATAGTACAGTTGACGAATTGTATGACCAATTATATAGTGCAATCAATTCCCTTGGGAAAATAGATAAAGCAGTAATTCTTTTG
>JBEKDR010000199.1:0-3009 GCA_050014255.1 Bacteroidales bacterium
TTTTCCCGCTGATCTAACAAACCTACCTGCCGGCAGTCAGGTTTTTCGCAGATAACGACAATTTGATCTGCGCAGATCAGCGTTATCCGCGGGAAATATTCTTATTCCTGAAATAGAATAATATTACCAGACCTATTACTATCGGCAGGGGAAGAGCTATTGCCTGTTTCCATAAAGGCGTATCGAATGGTGCATTAAATTTCTCAATCCCCTGTATATATGCCATCATCACAGGAACTGCATTATTAACAAAATGTGAAATCACGGGAAGCCAGAGAGTGCCGCTCCAGAAAAAGAGATAGCCAAAAACCAACCCTAGAATGAATCTTGGAACAAATCCAAAAAACTGAAAATGAAGGGTACTGAAAATGAAAGCTGTAAACCAGACTGCAATGTGTCCCGATTTGAAAAGGTTATAAAAGATCTTTTGTAAAACTCCCCTGAAGAATAATTCCTCTCCAATTGCCGGAAGGATAGCTATGATAAAGAGATTTAAGATCATAATGCTGATAGAAGGAGAAACCAAAGCCTGATTGAGTATGCTATCTGCATGATCTTCTTTTTCTGCTATCCACTTTTCGACACCTGAAAGCCAGTCAGGCAAATGCATTGCCGAGTTAATTTGTCCGGTAAAGCTGGTAACCGGGAATATACAAAAAGCAAGAATGACAACAAGACCAACATCCTTCAGTTGAGGTAACTTAAATCCACTTAACCTGGCTTCATGCGGCGGTTTCAGCATTGCCAGAATTATTACTGAAGGAATAATAAGAAGTGAAATATCCTGAATAATAAGAAGATATCGCAGGAATCTGAAGTCTTTATCACTAAGTAGGGAGGTCGATTTTTCAAGTATCGTCAGATCGCAACCGGAAATAATTTTACCTGCAATGGCAAAAACAATAAACAGTGTACTGCCAACTCCGATTGTTATCAGTAATGACACAAAAAGTTGAAAAAGAGGTGATTCGTCCGATAATGCAAAATGTCTTTTCTTGTCGCTCATTTTATTAAATTTGCAGCACTTAAATATAAACAAATAAGTAGAGACGTTGTATGCAACTTCCCTTCATATTGCCCTAATTTAAAATATCAGGAATTTGAAAATAGGTAATATAATATTAGGCCAGAATCCGCTATTCTTAGCTCCTATGGAAAACATTACCGATCCTTCATTCCGGATGGTGTGTAAAATGAATGGCGCTGATTTTATGTACACTGAATTTGTCTCTTCTGACGGGCTGATACGTGAAGGTCACAAGAGTGTCAGGAAACTTAATATCTATGATTTTGAAAGACCAATCGGTATTCAGTTATATGGGCATCTTATAGATTCAATGATTGAGGCAGCATTAATTGCAGAGGAGGCAAAACCTGAACTTATCGATATCAATTTCGGTTGTCCTGTGAAAAAAATTGCTAACCGGGGAGCCGGTGCAGGAATGCTCCGAAACGAACCTTTGCTGATTGAAATGACTGAGTCTATTGTCAGATCAGTCAAACTTCCTGTAACTGTCAAAACCCGGCTCGGATGGGATGATGACAGTAAAAACATCGTAGAGATTTCCGAGCGTTTGCAGGATGTTGGTATTCAGGCATTGACAATACATGGAAGAACCAGGGCCCAGCTCTATAAAGGGAATGCCGACTGGACACTAATAGGAGCTGTAAAAAATAATCCCAGGATGAAAATCCCTGTAATTGGAAACGGTGATATTGACGGGCCTGTGAGGGCAAAGGAGATGTTTGACAAGTACGGAGTGGATGGGATAATGATTGGCCGGGCAACAGTAGGAAGGCCATGGATTTTTCGCGATATCAGACATTACCTCAATACCGGTAAACTTTTGCCGGAACCAACAGTAAATGAGAAAGCCGATATTGCACTTTTTCATCTCGAAAAATCCCTGGAATATAAAGAGGGGAAAAGAGCCATATTTGAGATGCGCAGGCATCTTTCCAATTACTTCAAAGGATTGCCTCATTTTAAGGAAACACGTCTCAAACTTCTTACAACTGTTGAGGTTGAAGATATCAGGAATATTATAAATGAGATCCGGGGAAAATGGGGAGATTTCAGAACGGATGATAAGACTTCTATATATAATATTTAAATTCCCTCTTATTTGCCCCTCTACCCCCCTAAAGGGGGGCTAATTCTCGATTTTTAAGAATACTTTTCTTGATGTGAGAGATTTAGTCCCCCTTTAGAGGGAAAGCCGCGAAGCGGCCAGGGGATCTATCCTCTAAATCTGAATTTTTTAAAATAGCAGCAAAAATCTCTCCCATTTAAAAATCTTTTTCAGTATCAGAATAAAAACTATTCCTGTAATTATAAGCGCAGAAAATTCAGTCCAGGGATGAACATTATACTGCTCATAAAACGCATGAGTCTGCAAGGCTGAAGACCGGTTGGTTACCATGATGCAAAGGAAAATATTATTCGCCGTATGTGCCCCCATAGCGGCTTCAATTCCATCATCAAGTATAGTAATAATGCCAAATATCAGTCCAAAGGCAACATATTGTGGCATCATTGTGAAAAATCCAAATTCCTTTACTTCGGGATTGAAAGCATGCATGAGACCAAAAAGAACCGAGGTCATTATCAGAGGAAACCATCTGTTTTTAACCAGGGCTGCAAATCCCTGCATAAGATATCCCCTGAAAAGCACCTCTTCGAAAGCTGACTGAAATGGAATAAATATTATTGAAACCATCGAAAGAATTATAAGAGAAGCCGTCTTATTATTAAGAGTGAAGTTTTCAGGATCAAGTTTAAGATAGAAGAACAGATACAGGGCAGAAAGTATAAGCCAAACAGTTCCTGAAATAAAAAACCTGTCCCATCTGATTCTTCCTGTCCCATTGATAGTCATTTTAAGTGTCCTGTTGTTCAAAGGTTTAACCAGAAGAATAAAAGCTATTAGACCTGCAATGAAAGGGAAAAGCATCATAACAAATCCTGCATCCGGGTTGAGCCCTATTACACTAAAATCATTAGGATTG
>JBEKDR010000200.1:0-2757 GCA_050014255.1 Bacteroidales bacterium
GAACCCCCGACCCTCAGCTTGGGAAGCTGATGCTCTACCCCTGAGCTACTCCCGCAATTCAACTTTAATCCCCTCAGCTTGGGATCCGCCAGTTGGCGGACTACCCCTGAGCTACTCCCGCATTTTTTAAAAGCCTGACAAAAATAATGATTAGATTCATTTCAGCAAATTAATTATTTAATAGGATTTTTTCCCATTCCCGTACCAAAATCCCATTCTTTATAAAACTGCTTGAGAAAAACCTCTAAAAATGCATGACGTTCGGCAGCCAGTTTTTGTGCGGTAGAAGTATTCATTAAGTCTTTAAGACAAAGAAGTTTTTCATAGAAATGGCTTATGGTCGATGAAGTTCCGGTCTGGTGGACTCTTTTTAATGATTTTGCCGAACCTGTTGCTTCTGGTTCATATATTCTATTATTCCTGAATCCACCGTAATTAAATGCTCTCGCGATTCCAATGGCTCCAATAGCATCAAGTCTGTCAGCATCCTGTATTACCCATAATAAAGGAGCTTCAGGATTGCCCGATTTAGTTTTATTACTGAATGATACATTCTTAATTACGTTTAAAACCTGATCTTTAATATCTGACATTCCGGACTTTTCGATGAAATCACTGATCAATAAATAACTCTGTTCACTATTTTCTCCTGCAAATTTCGAATCTGCTGAATCATGCAACAACGCAGTAATCTCAACTGTGAATGGATCTACAAGTTCCTCCTTTTCATTTATAAATAAAGCGAGCTTTCTTACTCTTTCTATATGCCACCAGTCATGACCGCTGTCGTAACCTTTCAGATTTTGCCTGACAAATTCTTCCGTCGTCAATATTTGTTCATTCCTGTTCATTTCTATAATTATAATTAAATGCAGAACTTACAAAAATAAATATTACCAAATAGAATTACATTAAATGTTGAGTATTTCTCCCTCCTTGGGGGGAGTGCCCGCCACAGCTGGCGGGCGAGGGGGATTAGGATTGAAATATTCTCACGTGATTTCTTTTTGTATATGAACCCCTCTGTCTCTTCGCGACATCTCCCCTAAAGGGGCGATAATTCTCGTCCATCTAACAGAATTTAATAGCTTTGTATTTTTAATAGAATTATGAAAGCATCAATAATAACGATAGGAGATGAGCTTCTGATAGGACAGACCATTGATACCAATTCGTCGTGGATTGGCGCGGAATTGAGCAAATCGGGTTTTGACGTTCAACGCATAACCTCAGTGCACGACAGGAGGGAAGATATTATTTGCGCATTAAATGAAGCAGCCGGCAAAAATGATGTAGTTCTGATAACAGGAGGTCTTGGCCCCACAAGTGACGACATAACAAAGCAGACACTCTGTGAATTTTTTAATACTCATCTTGTCCTGAATAATAAAGTACTCAGTATGATTGATGAAATGATGAGCCATCGAAATTTTCCTATGAATGAAAATAACCGGCACCAGGCTGAAGTTCCCGAATCGTGCAAGGTTTTAAAAAATGCTGCAGGTACTGCTCCCGGTATGTGGTTTGAAAAGGAAGGCACAATTTATGTCTCTATGCCTGGTGTCCCTCATGAGATGAAATATATTATGACTGAACATGTACTTCCAGAGTTAAACAAACGCTTCACATCGCAAACTATAATTCATAGAAATATAATGACTTATGGAACTTTCGAAGCAAAGCTTGCAGAGATACTTACCACCTTTGAATCCGGACTTCCTGAAAATATTAAGCTTGCCTATCTTCCGTCATCGGGAGTGATAAAACTCAGACTCACAGGAACCGGATCAGATTATGATTCTTTATCAAATCTGATTAATGAACAGATCCGAAAACTCTATGAAACTATTCCGCAGTTCATTTATGGAGAAGATGAAGAGTCATTGGAAATGGTTATCGGAAAGCTTTTAAAATCATGCGGTAAAACTGTTTCTACAGCAGAGAGCTGCACGGGTGGTGAGATTGCTCATTTATTGACAAGCGTCCCCGGAAGTTCATTATATTTTAAAGGATCTGTTATTGCATACGCTAATTCCATAAAGACACAATTACTTGGTGTTAAGGATCATACAATTGAGAAAACAGGAGCAGTGAGCGAAGATACTGTAAAAGAAATGGCAACCGGTGTCAGAAAATTATTTAATACGGATTATTCCGTTTCTACGTCAGGCATTGCGGGACCCGACGGGGGAACAGAGACAAAGCCTGTCGGAACTGTATGGATCGCAGTTGCTTCAGAAGGGGATGTCTTTTGTGAAAAACGTGTTTTTGGAAACGACAGAATTACCAATATTAAAAAATTTTCCCTGGCAGCTTTGAACCTTCTCAGGAAAATGATAATCAAACATTAACCTTCATTTTGGGTAGCGCTTTAAAAAAAGTAGATTAAATATTTGTTTAATAAGATAAAAATCACGTATTTTGCGCTTCGTTAAAAAAGGACAAACGTTAGTTAAGAAGTAAAACAAACATCAATGTCAAGAATTTGTCAGGTTACAGGGAAAAAGGCGATGGTCGGAAACAACGTTTCGCACTCTAAGAGAAGGACTAAGAGAAAATTCTATCCTAATCTTTTTATTAAAAAATATTACCTTCCGGAAGAGGAAAGGTGGATTTCGCTTAAAATTTCAGCTTCAGGTATACGTCTCATAAGTAAAAAAGGACTCAACTCCGTTTTAAAAGAAGCTAAAGAAAAAGGTTACATTTTGAATTATTAAAACAGGATAGAAAATGGCAAAGAAGGCTAAGGGTAACAGA
>JBEKDR010000201.1:0-2686 GCA_050014255.1 Bacteroidales bacterium
CTTTTCTCCTGTAAGATTCGTCGGCAATAAGGATACCTATTCCGGCTCTTTTATGAAAAGGATCAAACTCGAAAACATCTATGGTTCCGATCGTTACTTTGTCCTCAACCTGTTCAATCATAAGCCTTAGCTGACCCGTTTCATAGATATTTTTATGAGAATTCTCAATATATCGTTTGAGTGTATATCTTGAAAATGGGGAAACTGTATTACTTATTACCCAGTAAGTGTTGTTATTTTCCCACTCATAAAGAAGCTCCAGGTCTTCAGGCTCCATAGCCCTGAGCTGTATGTTTTTATATTTCATGATGAATGAGTATTTCGGGACTACTTATGAGTAAGCAAGTTAAGATCTCTTATGAACGCATTGTCAAATCCTGATTCTTGCAGATGAACCAGTTCAGCTTTTGCTTTTGTGAATGAATTGTATTTCCCATAGACATACCTGTAATATCCATCGTCAGAGAATATTTCACTTACACCTTCAATTCCTTTGAACAGCTTCATATTCAATGGCGCTTTTGAAGCCTTAAGCTGGATAGCATAGATTTTTTCTGCTGATGGCTGCCCGCTGATTATTTCAGTATTATTCAGCAAATTTTTGGTGAAATCTATTTCGTACTGGTTGGCCAGGTAAGCCTCTTTAAATCCGTTTTCTTTAACATAGACAAGATACTTCTGAGCATCAGCTTTGTTATAAAAAAGGCCAAAGACATAAAGAGAAACAGAGTCTGACCTTACTGGTCTGATAAAATGCATTTCATCCATCTTAAGAGCCCGGAAATAGTCGGGAGCAAGGTTTTGCCTGGTCTTAACAAGGACTATACTGTATTTCATTGAGAATGGCTGCCTGAGATTTTCCGGAATAAAAGTATCCTCGTGAATGATTACCCCGGTCTTTGGATCAAGGATTCCAAATGTGACTCTCCTGTTAAACTTTCTTCCCTCCGGATTATCTGATCCGTCAGGATTTGTATTCAGGGCCTCGAATTCAGACTTGCCAAACGCTTTCTTTGTAAATCTTGAAGGCATAATTCCTGCTGAAGTAAGGTAGTTGACAACCTCCTCAACTCTGTTATAAGCCAGTTTTCTGTTATATTCCGTACTGCCTTTTGAATCGGTATAGCCTGCGACTTCAATTTTTAAATCAGGGTAACTGATAAGTATGGATTTGAGAATTTCCAGTGTGGAGATCGCTTCATTGGTAAGTTTATAACTATCGAAATCAAACAGCAGATTTTTAATTGTCAGGAATTCACCCCCGGAAACCTTTTCTGGTACCAACGATGAATTAATTGCGAGATAGTTGCCTGAATACTTTGAAGGAATGCTAAGGTTAATTGTATCGGTCTTATATCCAATATGGTTTATAAATAACTGATAGTCACCTGGTTTTATTTCGAATTTGAACGAAGCAGTATCGGATAGCGATTGTGATGGTGTCTGATTTACTGCCTTTTGTTCATTTTTTACATTTACATTCAGGTTAATTGTATCGGTCTTCTTTTTGCTGATACGACTTATTAATATCTTAAATTTCCCGGGTTTCATCTCATATTTAAAGGAGCCTGAATCAGTAACAGAGATATTCTTAAGCAGGGTTCCCGTTTTTTGATCAAAAAGCTGGATATGCATTTGAACCGGATCAACAGGCATTCCGTCCTGAAGGGAAACCGTACCGTTGGCAGAAATAATCTTATCAGCATTGTCCTCTGCAGAAATTGAATAGATGTTTCGTGATTTGTCTTTTTCGTTATAAAGACTGGTGATATATCCTGAGGAATTATTTCCGGGGATAAAAAAGATATTGTCCAATGTATTATTAAAAGCATATGGCAGACCAATGGGGTCGGTCCATTTTCCATTTCTCTTTATTGACCTGAAGACATCATATCCCCCCATGCCTGTATGACCTACAGAGCTGTATGTAAGTGTACTGGATGAAGGATCAAAGAATGGTGTATTTTCATTATAGGGTGTGTTAATAGTGTTTCCGCAATTTACTGGGCGTTTCCAGGAGCCGTCATCAGCTTTTTCAGAAACCCAGATATCGAGCTCTCCTGCACCACCCGGCCTATTGCTGGCAAAATACAATGTCTTTCCGTCGGGCGTAATAAAACCATCGGCTTCCCAATAGATTGTATTGATCTCCCTGCCAAGGCTCTTTATTTTTGTCCAGGTGCTGTCCTTTCGTTGACTGTAATAAAGGTTCCCGTTGCCACCGTCATCCATATAAATTATTAATAGTTTTCCATCACCTGTGATTGAGTTTGAATAGAACCTGTCATAACCTCCGAGTTGTTTAGTAATATCCACTGGTTTTTTCCATGAACCTGATTTAAATGAACACAAAATCCGACTTTGACCATTATTTACAACCGTGAAAACAAAAACTGAATCATTTTTTGCAAGAACCGGATTACATGCTCCGGGATAATCATTTAGCCATGATACAAACAGATTGGTCAGGATTGTGAGCGGCTTCTTTTTCATTTCAATTGCGTACTTGCAGTCTCTGATCTGATTGTCAATGTATTCGTTCCTGAAGATTTCCGTAGCCGAGAGTCTTTTCTTTGCATCGGAATAGAGCACTATGGCTTTTTGGAGACTGTCATTCTGATGATAGGCCTCTGCAAGGTAAAGATATGTATCAAGAGGTGCTTTTTCCCCGTATTCGAGGTACTCC
>JBEKDR010000202.1:0-2625 GCA_050014255.1 Bacteroidales bacterium
TCTGGGGAGACTATAATGTGATAGAACCTGACCAGAGTATTGAATCAGCAATACGCAGACTTAGCAGAAAGCTTAAATTCAGCGACAGGGAACAAAACAAATAAGATTGGATCTATGATCAGGGATACTGAGATAACAGGGAGGATCAGAAATGGCGATGTAGGACAGTTTGAATCGCTTTTCCGGTCCTCTTATGTTTCCCTGGTACGATACGCCAAAACTCTGATAAAAGATCATGATACTGCTGAAGAAATAGTTCAGGATCTGTTTTTCAGACTCTGGCAGGACAGGGAAAAATTAAACATTGAAAGTTCTTTGAATGGCTATCTCTTCCGCTCAGTTCACAACAGATGCCTGCACTATATTGAACATAACAGGGTTATCGAACGACATGCTGAAGAGATGTCATACAGTCAATCAGAAAGTCAGGAGAGTCCTTCCGATATCCTTAATTATAAAGAGCTGCAGGAAAAAGTAGCCAGGATCCTGGAAAGACTTCCTGAAAGATGTGGAAAAATATTTGCCATGAGCAGATTTGAAGGACTTAAATATTCCGAGATCGCTGAAAAGTTATCAGTCTCAATAAAAACAGTAGAAGCAAACATGGGCAGGGCTTTAAAAGAATTCAGAAAAGAATTAACAATCTAATGAAAGAGATGAAAAAGATAGAGAGATTCACCGATAAGGAGTGGGAGGAACTTGCCTCTGTCCTTTCAGATGAAAAGGGTGAGCAGACAGATCTCCTTGACCGGTTTATGGCCGGAGATACAAATAATTCAGGTAAAAAGTGGAAAGATTTAAAGAATATGAATAGTCAGGAGAAAATAGATGTTGATAAAGCCTGGAATAATCTTCATTCAAGGTTGATAGAAAATGGCCTTAAAATAAGTGATAGCCCAGTCAGGATCAGCTTTATGAGAACAACGCTCTTTAGAATTGCAGCTGTCGCTCTTATATTGCTAAGTCTTGGAGCTGCTGCAATTTATATGAATAATGCAGGATATCTGAGTAAAAAAATTACTGTTATTGCCGGAAATGATCAGAAGAATATTCTGATTTCACTTCCCGATGATAGTAAAATTTACCTGAACAGGAATTCTGAATTCAGCTACCGCAAGAACTTTGGCAAACACGATAGGGATGTAAAACTTACAGGAGAAGCTTTCTTTGAAATATCCCCTGATGTTTCCAAACCATTTATTATTGATGCCGGCAAAGCTAAAGTAAAAGTTGTCGGAACATCCTTCAATGTAATTACAAATAACAGGGAATCTGCAGTTGAGGTCTTTGTTAAGACAGGAAAGGTTTTGGTATCAGATTATTCAGGATCACAATCTATTCAACTCGATCCCGGCTTTGTAGGAACAGTCAATGCAAAGAGATCTTCCAAAACACTCAACAGCAATCCAAATTATCTTTCATGGAAGACCGGTTACCTTGCTTATAGCGGGCAAAAGCTAAGTGTTGTATTCAACGACCTGAAAAGGGTTTACAATATGGATATTATAGCTGACGATCCCGGAATACTTGAAAACACATGGGTCTCCCCGATTGATAATTTACCTCAGGAAACAATAATTCGTTTAATTTGTACTAGCTTTAACCTGGGTTATACAAAAGATGGTAATATTTACCATCTTTCAAAAAAGTAACTCATAACTGAAAGATGTCATCTCACAATGGCAAAATTTGTACAAAGTTCCCGGCCATTGCATTATTGCTTCTGCTGATCTTCCCGCAAAGAATGATATGCCAGCAAGGCATTCTTGATTCAGCATTTACCTTCGGGGCGGGCACAGTTAAAACAGGCAATGCTCTGAACATTATTACCCGACAAACAGGTTACAACTTTACTTATGACAGCCGTCTGATTGATCAGGAGAAGAAGACGGTAATGACTTTCAGTAATACAAAACTTAGTGTCATTCTGGATAGTATCCTTAAAAACGATTCCCTGGTCTTCTCCGTAATTGACAGATATATAATTATTTCGCATGCAGAAAGCCACCATCCACTTCCGGCAGATTCAACCACAGCGGAAAAAGTAAAATACATCACCGGTAAGATCGTTGATGATGAGACATCAGAATCATTGCCCTTTGCAACACTCGCATTAAAGAATAAGGGAAAAGGAACTGTCACCAATAATAACGGTGATTTTGGCATGAAAATCACATCTGATTTTTTTAACGACACTCTCTCCGTCTCATTTCTGGGATACCTGGGTAGAGAAATCCCCGTAAAAAAAGTATTTGGAAATAACCTGACAATCAGAATGAAGAGAGAATTCATCTCTATTCCCGAGATCATTATTAAAAGTCAGAATCCACAGGAGATTGTTTTGAGAGCTCTGAAAGCAATCCCTCATAACTATGGGGACACACCAGCATTAATGACTGGCTTTTACAGGGAAGGTGTTCTTAAAAAGTCTGAACTTCAGACCTATTCCGAAGCAATATTGCAGATTTATAAAAGTGCATACTCGGGAACTTTCTATGGCGACCAGATTAAAGTTTATAAAAGCAGAAAAATTGAAAACACCGACCGCAGTGATACGCTTGCAATAAGACTAAAAGCAGGCCTGAGCACATGTCTTGAGCTTGACGGGGCAAAAAACATTTTTGA